>JAFAZK010000095.1 GCA_019239825.1 Verrucomicrobiota bacterium
TGGCTAATTCCTTTCAATCAGCGAGTCTCACTAGGCTTTGCTTGGCGCTCCAGAAGATAACGAAGCTAACGAAGGTAAATCCGCCAATCGGCGTAATAGACTTTCCACTCTCCGACCTTCGTTTCCTTCGTTGCCTTCTGTAGGAGATCCGTCTTGGTGTCCTTTGTGTCTTTGTGGTGAATTATTTCCTGCTCAGTTTTCACGCCCGGCATAGATGAGGCTCTCTTTTTTGTGTTCTTCGCGCCCGTTCGCGCTTATCTATCAGCGACGACTTGGCGCGGTTTGCGTCATTGGCGTGAGCTTTTAAGCCGATTTGCGTCACGATCGGTCTGTGGCCATGAGCACAACCTCGATTTGGACGGCGCTGCGCAATCGCACTTTCCGGACGCTATGGCTGGCCAGCGTCGCTTCCGGCTGCTGCGTTTCTGCTCATGATATGGCGGCGACCTGGGTTATGAACACCCTATCGGCGTCGCCCCTGATGCTCTCTTTGTTATCGTCCGCGGCTTCGTTGCCTTTCTTTCTACTGACCTTCCCGGCGGGCGCACTAGCGGACACAGTCGATCGCAAAAAGTTACTCATCGTGATGCATGGCTGGCTTGCTTTATCCGCGGCCGGACTCGCGGCTTTTGGATCACTGAGGTTGTTGACTCCTTTGCTGCTGCTCGGCGGGGTATTTCTGCTTGGCGTTGGTTTTGCCTGTAACGGACCGACTTGGACGTCGGTGATTCCAGATGTGGTTACTAACGAAGAATTGGCTTCCGCGGTCACCTTGAGCGGTGTGCAGATGAATATCTCGGGGATCATCGGCCCGGCCATTGGGGGGTTACTTCTGCCCCTGATCGGAGCAAACGCGATTTTTGCCTTGAACGCAGCCGGTTTTCTTCTGGTGCTGATGGCCATTGCGCGATGGCGCAAGGGCCAGATACGATTCCGGGCCTCGACGGAGAGCATGCTCGAGTCGTTCGTCGGCACCCTCCGCTACGTCCGATACACGCGGGGAATCCAAGTTGTTCTGGTCCGCGCTCTCCTTTTTTCCCTGCTGATCTCGGTGATTCCTGCTTTGCTGCCGGCCGTTGGCCTCAAGGCCCTTCACTTAACTTCTTCCCATCTAGGAATTCTTTTTACCAGTATGGCTATCGGAGCCTTGCTCGGGGCCATTTTTGTCGTGCCTCGAGCCCGGGAAAAGTTAACCTCGAATCAGGTCACGATCTTAGCCAGTCTGCTGCTCATTGTGGTCTACATCCTAATGGCTGCCATCCGCCAGCTTGAGACCTTCATGTTGGTGTCGGCGGTTGCCGGTCTGGCCTGGACCTTAGCCGGATCGGAGATTTGGGTGGTTGCTCAGCAAGCGATACCAGGCTGGACGCGCGGCCGCTTGAATGCAGCGCAGATCATGGTCACCCAAGGCGGGATCGCGCTGGGCGGCTTGGCCTGGGGCGCTTTGGCCGCTTTCACTGGATTCGAATACACTCTCCTGCTGGCAACTTTGCTCGTGTGTTATAACTTGAGTATCAGCGGTCCACTATCGCTTGATTTCATCAGGTCGCTTGATATAGAGCCGGCCACCCCGCCACCTTCGCCGGCACTGACCGAAACGCCCGACCTCGACGAAGGTCCCATCGCCGTAGTAGCAGAAATAACCGTGGATCAAGAAGACAGGAAACGTTTCTTGGAATTGGCCCGCGATCTTCGCTTGATCTATCTGCGCAATGGCGCAACCAGCGTTCGCCTTTACGAGGATCTGGCCGAACGTTCGATTTTCAGACTGGAGACGGTGGTGATGACCTGGCGCGAACATCAGCTCCTCTACCGCCGTTTCACTAAACCGGAACGCGAGATTCTAGATCGCCTCTTGCGATTTAACGCCGGTAAAGAGGCGCCGGTTTATCATTACGCGCTGGTCACCAAGCAAATTCTGGTTCACAAATAAAAATGATAAGGATAAGGTTCTCCTCATCCGGGACTCGACGGGATGGACTCAAAGCTGTGAGGCAAAGCATCCCGAGACGATGAATCGGAAAAAACGGTCTTCTACATCGGTATCAATCGCGCGATTGCGATGGGCTCGGAGTGCCAGTGGGACCTGGCATTGAACTGAAAAGCCATCGGAGCGCCGTTCTCCTTCACCCGAAAAAGAACCGAGCCGGAACCGACGCCGGAACTCCCGGCGGGTCTGGAATCTCCTACATGAGGAATCTCGCTCGCGTCGTAGACTCGAATTTGGAATGTTCCGTCTTGGTTACGATGTGGCGATTCAGCTACGATCATCACGTGCCCGGTATCCCCTTGTCCGCCGGTACCAAGCTTTTCCCAGGCGACAATATCTCCCGCTGCAACGTCTGCCAGGTTGATGATCGGTTGCCAACCGGCTCGCGGTTGGCGCTCGAGCTCCTCAAAGAAACGGAAGTACATCCGGGCCCGCGGTTGGGAGTGCCCGGGTTCAGTCGGAATCTCCTGAAAATGCTTGGGAGCAAAGCGCTCGAGGATCAGGCTGACAAACTCCGAACAATCGAGCTGATAGATACCATGGGACGGATCGACCTTTGAATGATGCTGATAGCTTGTCTCCCGGACATTGGCCAGCACTTCGCGAACCGCTGCCAGTAAATCTGTACCCGTAGTGTGCTCCTCCGCCGATTGCACAATCTGTGCTTTAAACTCCGGAGACGGAGTGCCCCGGCTAAGTTCAGCGAGTGTCTCGGCGACTCCAACCATGGGAGACATCAAGAACCCTACGCCAAGCGCAAAGGGCAGAAAGACAAACAAGAGTTTACGGCGAGGCCTCAAAGAACAGAAAATTTTACAGGAAGGCCGCGAAGGCCACAAAGATGAATTTTTAGAAAAAGAGCAAAACACGCTAAATCATTTGCGGCCGTTCATCTTTGCGGCCTTCCTGTGAAATTTTCTGTTCTCTGCGTCCTCCGGTGATCTCCTGTGTAGTTTTTTCTGTTTTCATTGCGCTCATCGCCTTCTTTGCGGCTATTTGTTCCTTATGGACTCCCCTTACCAGGACCGAACGAAATCGATCTCCGAACGCGTGAAGGATCTCCTGGGTCGAATGTCCATCGATGAAAAGATCGCTCAGATGCACGCCTTCTGGCTGATCCTTTCCGAAGATGGCAATCACCAGATGCGTTCAAACGACGAGTTCACTCGCAGCAGTGATCCCGGCCGGTTGCAGCGCTTGTTGGGTTTTGGTCTTGGGCAGATCACTCGGCCGCTGGGCAGTCACGGGGTCGATGCGCGCCAAGGGGTTCGGGCGCTGAACCGGCTGCAACAATTTCTCTGTCAAGAAACGCGTCTCGGGATTCCGGCGATTTCTCACGAGGAATGTCTCAACGGCCTGATGGCGCGCGGGTCAACCATGTTTTCGTCTGCGCTGGCGTATTCGTCGACTTGGAACCCGGATCTGATCCAAACGGTTGGAGAAACGATCGGACGCGAATTGCGGAGCATCGGATGCCATCAAGGGCTTGCTCCTGTGCTAGACGTTTCTAGGGATGTACGTTGGGGGCGAACGGAAGAGACCTTTGGCGAAGATCCGTATCTGGTGGGTGTCTTGGCCACCCGTTACGTGCGCGGGTTACAAGGTCCGAATCGCGACTTTCTCGCTACCTTGAAACATTTCGCCGGTCATTCGTTCAGTGAAGGCGGACGGAATCATGCTCCCGTTCATCTCGGCTGGCGCGAATTGAATGATACTTTCCTGCTCCCATTCGAGATGGCGGTCAAACAGGCGAATGCCGGATCGGTTATGCCGGCCTATCACGATATCGATAATGTACCGTGCCATGCATCCCGGTATTTGTTAACCGAGGTGTTGCGCGACCAATGGGGCTTTAGCGGTTTGGTGGTGGCAGATTATGTGGGCGTAAGTCTTCTTTATCGAGATCACGGAGTGGCTGCAGATCCAGCAGAAGCAGCCGCCCTCGCCTTCAACGCCGGACTCGATATCGAACTGCCGGGTGAAGATTGCGCGGTCCATCTGAAGACCGCGCTGGAACGGGGCCAGATCACTATTGCCAAAATCAACGAGATCGTTGAACGGGTACTAACCGAAAAGTTTCGTCTCGGTTTGTTCGAACATCCCTACACGGACGAAGATAAAATTGCTCTGCGTACTCCGGAAGCCCTCGAGGTCGCTTGCGAGGTTGGGCGCCAATCGATCGTTGTTCTCGAAAATAGCGGGATCCTGCCGCTTCAACCAGGCCAATCGAAACGGATCGCGCTGATTGGTCCTACCGCCGCCGACCCAATGGCGCTATTGAGCGGTTACAGCTTTCCTGTCCACCTCATCATTAACGATCTGACGGAAGCGGTGGATGATATCGTGACACCGCTAGCGGCATTCCGCGAAAAATTTGGCACGGCCAACGTTAGTTACACTCAGGGTTGCCTAATCCTCGAAGAACGCCGGGCTGGTGCCCCGGTTTTCCCTGGCGACGTTACTAACAACAGCGCGGATCTAGATCGCACGTCGCCAGTTTCGCAACGGCTCGATTTAATTCCCGCGGCAGTAACCAACGCAAGAAATGCAGATCTCGCCATCGTGTGCGTCGGTGATCTGGCTGGGCTGTTCCAGACCGGCACCGTTGGTGAAGGGTCCGATACCGACTCGCTGGCTTTGCCAGGAGTGCAACAACAATTGCTCGAAGCAGTGGTAGCAACGGGTACTCCGACGATTGTCATACTAACTGGGGGCCGTCCTTATAATATCGGAGGATTAGAGGCGCGCGTTGCCGCTCTGGTGATTGCCTTCGCGGGCGGACAACGGGGTGGCCAAGCGTTAGTCGATGTACTCACCGGGCAAGCAGAACCAACCGGGCGACTAACTGTGTCGGTGCCCAAAAGTGCCGGCGCTATGCCTTACTTCTACAACCATAAATTGAAGAGCGCCGGCACTCCGATCGCTTTGCATTTTGGTAGTCGATACCCTTTTGGTTATGGACTTTCGTATACGCGTTTCGAGTACCGCGACCTCAAAGCCGCGCAGGATAGGATCGAGATCGAAACCGGCGAAATCGTTATTTCATTTGGATTGGCCAACACCGGCGAACGGCCCGGAACAGAGGTTCCACAGCTTTACATCCGGGATGGTCTAGCCTCAGTGGTACGCCCGGTGAAAGAACTACGAGCCTTCAGTCGGGTAAGTCTTCGCCCAGGCCAAAGGGCCGAGGTAACCTTTCGTGTACCGGTCGATATGCTGAATTTCACGGGCCCATCAGGCCAACGGATTATCGAACCTGGCGTTTTCGAAGTTCAGATAGGCGCTTCCAGCGCCGACATTCGACTCCGGACAGAGGTTACCGTTACCGGCAAAACGCGGGTCTTAGGACGGGAGTGGCGGATGGAGAGTTCTTGCGAGTTAGTTGTTAAGTAGCCTGCGGTTAAGTCTTTTCACGCTATCTGGTCTTCTCTTTGCGCTTTTGCGTCTTTGCGTGAGATTTTCCGTTCTTTTCGCAGGCGCCAATCTGACCAATCACCTCTCACGTCTCATCTCTCACTGCTTAGAACGACTCTCCCACCATCTCCTCGCTCTTCTTCCAGAGCGCTGCAGCAGTGGCGGAATCTAGCGCGTGCGCACGTACACCTTCGCCTAGCGGGCTAAGATAGACGCCGTCTGGCAAAACCTGGCCAACCTGACAGTTCGCGCAGTACTTGGCTCCCACCTCCTCAGCGGGTGCAACCACCCCGGCCCATACCGAAGTCGCTGCTCCTTGCGCAATTGTTTTCCATTGAAAGGGGCCCTTTCCTTCCTCCGCCAACTCCTTACTTATCTGCTCGATCATGGCCGGCAATTGAGCCGGGTCCATGTGACGAGCCAACTCGGTCTGAATCACCCCGGGATGCACCGCTGCGGCCCGTACACCGTGTTCTCGATGTCGCTCATCGAACGCGACGGTAAACAGGATGTTCGCACTCTTCGATCGACCATAGGCGACGAATGGGTCGTATGGCGTTCGCTCGAAATTCGGATCGTCCAGATCAACGTTGCAGCGACGATGACCAGCGGAAGACAAGTTGACTAACCGTGATCCGCTTCTCATCAAACGTGCGATCCGGTTGACCAGAACAAAATGGCCCAGGTGATTAATGCCGAACTGAGTCTCAAAACCGTCTGCGGTGTGCCCGAAACCAGTTGCCATCACCCCTGCGTTTGCAATGACTAGGTCGAAGGGATCACCCTCGGCTATGAGTTGGTCGGCACAGGCACGCGCACTTTTCAGATTAGCAAGGTCGAGCTCGATAAGTTCAAAGCCGCCGCCGTTGGCTGCCGCATCCTTTCGAACCTGAACGGTTGCTTTTTCCGCCTTGGTTAAATCGCGCGCTGCGCCGACTACGTGTGCGCCGTGCGCCGCCAGAGAGCGAGCTGTCTCTACCCCAATTCCTGCCGAAACACCGGTAACCAAGATGCGTTTGCCATGCAGTTTCACGCCGGAGAGAACCTCGTCGGTCGTGGAAGTCGCGCCGAATACGTTTGCCATTTTTTACTCCAGTTGATAAACGATTAATAAACGGAGAGTGTCTCCGTAAATGAAGTAAACGGAGACACTCTCCGATTGCAAATGGTTTCTTTATGCCGGCGAAGAAGCAGCTAAAATCTCCTCCCCGAAAGCCGCGGGCCGATGCTCAACGTAATCGGGCACGCATTCTAGAAATCGCCAAACGTGCGTTTACCCGGTCGGGAGCGAACGTTAGTCTGGATGATGTCGCGCGGCAGGCGCGGATTGGCGCCGGAACTTTGTACCGCCACTTTCCTACCCGCGACGCGCTGCTTGAGGCCGTTTACCGCACCGAAGTGGAGAAGTTGGCGGCAGCAGAACGGAAGTTCGCGGAAGCAATGCCGCCGGTAGAGGCGTTGCGCGCCTGGATGTTGCTTTTCGTAGACTACATTGCGACCAAGGAGCTGATCGCTCCTGCCCTGAACAACATGGTAGGCGGACCGTCGAAACTATTTGAATCGAGCGGTAGCCACATCAAAGGAGCAATCGATAGCTTGGTGAAATGCGCGATTAAAAGCGGTGATATTCGTCCCGACCTCGATCCCGTCGATCTGCTCCGGGCCCTGATCGGCGTCTCAAACGTAGCCTCCGGACCAGACTGGGTTCAAAGCGCTCGAAGACTTGTCGATATTCTGATCCTCGGTTCACGTCCCGTGGTAGGCACACAGAAAACGGAAATTTCACCACGGAGAAACAGAGGACACGGAGAACAGAAAAATTAACAGGAAGGCCGCAAAGGCCACAGAGGGGGACCCTGAAACAGAATCAACCGAAGGGAAAATCCAGGGTGTGGGCGCAACTAAGACCTCTAATGGTCTGACCCTCGTTTCCATCCTGTTAAAAGTTCAGTCTTTGTGGCCTTTGCGGCCTTCCTGTTAATTTTTCTGTTCTCCGCGTCCTCCGTGTCTCTGTAGTGAAATTTTCTGCGGAATAAAGGCAGGGGTCTTCAGTCAACATGGATGGGAATCAGCTTCGGAGAAGCTGACTTACCCGGCAAACCTTGACCCTCATTCTATCGAAATCGGTATGAAGAATATGTATCTCAGTGGCTCTTCGTGGCGTCGGGCATTGACTATTGTCTCGGCGTTTGTGTTGTGCTCCCCAGGAGCGTTGCTGGCCCAACAATATCAGCAGAATAATCTCGTTTCCGATACTCAAGCCGAAGGAACGAACCCTGCCGACCCTCAGCTGGTAAATCCTTGGGGTATCGCCAGAGGTACAGGCGGCCCTTGGTGGGTTTCAGATAACGCTGCGGGAGTGGCCACGCTGTACAATGGCTCAGGAGTAAAACAGGGGTTGGTAGTCAACATTCCGCATTCGTCACAAACTACGGCCGGCAGTCCAACCGGTATAGTCTTTAACGGCAGCAGCGATTTTACTATCCCCTCCACGGGTAAACAGGGGCTCTTCATTTTCGCTGGGTTTGATGGCACGATCTCCGCATGGAACCCAAATGTCGACCCGCACAATGCGATTCAAGTGGTCGCCGGATCTGCTGATTCCATCTTAACCGGAGCCACGATCGCGCAGGTTGGAGAGAAACGGTACCTGTATGTAGCTGATATCAAAAAGGGAGAAATCACGGTTTACGATACAACCTTCACGGCGGTCGAACTCCGAGAGCATGCCTTTCACGAAGATCATGTTCCCCACGGATTTACTCCGTTTAATGTGCAGAACATTGGCAACAACCTCTATGTCACATACGCAAAACAGAACAGCACCAAATCCTTTGTCACGGCCGGTGCCGGTCTTGGTTATGTGGATGTGTTTTCCCCCGATGGCAAATTCCTGATGCAATTGCAGCACAATGATTCGCTCAATGCACCTTGGGGCCTGACCCTTGCCCCTAGCGATTTTGGCTCGTTCAGCCGTAGGATCATCGTTGGCGAATTCGGCAGCGGATGGATTTCAGCCTTCGACGCAGTCACCGGTCAGTTTATCGATAATTTCAAAGACCAGAACAATATGATTATCAGCATTGGCGGACCGGAGGCGCTTTGGTCGTTACAGTTCGGAGATGGAGAACCGAACTCGGATCCGCCAGGTGTACCTGCCAATGCCCTCTTTTTCACCGCTGGCCCTGTCCAAAATGGGGTGTTCCATGGCCTGTTCGGAACACTGACTCCGATCCAAACGGACCTGACTCAAGGGAGCGATCAGTAGTCCCCCCACTCCCTCTCTGGCAACCCGCGGCTTCACAGCCGCGGGTCGAGGTAAAGGGTGATTGCTAGTCCGTGATTGGTAGGAGTAGAATAAAAGTGCCTGGTCAGCTCCGTGGGAGCGAAATCTTTATAGTTCGCGACGAAAAGAAACGGAGAGTCCCGTAGGAGCGACATCTATTTGGAACGCTGGCCACATGTGGGTACGCGCTCTTAAATGCCGCTCCTAACGGAGCTAGTCCGCTTAAAATTGGTTTTGCTATAAAGATTTCGCTCCTACGGAGCTAAGCCTCTGCGTCGTTTGCGTCTTCCGCAGTCGAGCCGTTATACCGTATGAGAATGTTCGATTTGATTCATGTCAGTCTAATGTCAATTCTTGCTTATGACCACTCCTCGCATCGGAATTATCGGGGACTTTAAGCCGAACAATCCAACGCATCTGGCAACCAACGAAGCGCTTAGGCATGGCTTTGCCAGGCACGGAATGGCAGCTGCGATCGAATGGCTCCCCACCGATCAGCCAGTTGATCTTAACCAGTTCTCAGGCTTTTGGTGCAGTCCGGGTAGTCCGTATGCAAGTTCAGACGGCGCCTTGCAAATGATTCATTGGGCTCGACTGGAGCGAAAACCTTTCATCGGGACTTGCGCCGGCTTTCAGCATGCGGTTCTGGAATTTGCGCGGAACGTGTTAGGCATCAATGACGCGATGCACGCGGAATACGATCTGAATGCCTCCAATCTGATAGTCACACCTTTAACTTGTTCATTGGTAGGGAAAAAATTGGCCATCCGGCTGAAACCGGGAAGCCGGGCAGCTAGCTTTTATCGAGCCACCGAGATAGTTGAGTCTTATTATTGTAATTTCGGTCTCAACCCAGAGTATCGGGAACCGCTGGAGTCAGCCGGCTTAGTTATATCTGGTTGGGATGACACTGAGGTCTCTCCATCAGCCGATCCCAGAAAGGCGGAGGCGCGAGTCCTGGAGCTGCCGGATCATCCGTTCTTCCTAGCTACATTGTATGTTCCGCAAACGGCCTCCACACCGGAACATCCCCACCCGCTGATCGCTGCGTTTTGCGAAAGCACGCTTGCTTAGGAGCTGGGGCCTAACTGGAGTGATGGAGTTCTGGAGTACTGCGCCTTTTGCCAATTGCATTTCTACAATACGGAAAGATCACAAAGACAGAAGAATTCCTTACAGAAGCTAACGAAGCAAACGAAGGGTTGTCGGATGTTAAGCCAAATCCGCTACGACAACCCCACCTTCTGTAAAATATCCTCTGTCTTTGTGACCTTTGTGGTCTTTCCGTATTGTGAATTCAGGTCTTAAGAGCGGGAGGACTTAAGGCCACGTCTTAAAGACGCGACAATTGAGGGCTTGGGGTTTTGGCAAAAAGCGTGAGACTCTGGAACACGCAAAATAGCGTAAGAAATTCGGCGATCGCGTAGCGGTCCTGCGGCTGCCTGACCAGCATGACCTCGGGGTTGCGGCTACGGCGTCAACCACCAAACCGGCGGAGGGGAGCCGCATTAAGGGTGTGCCGCCAAGCGATTCGGAGACGGTCTATCACCCGTAGGTTGAAAAGACGTGTCCGGCTGCGGCTCCCTTTAGGTGTGGCAGGTTCTATCGTTTCTTACATCCCAACGCGATCAATCTCCGTCCCATCCCACGGGCGTCGCGTCTATCCAAGCGCCATACCTAGAAAGATTCGTCGGCGTCGATACGCGTGCGACCTCTAACACGGAATGCAACGCCCCCTCCGGCGGTTGTGCTTTGACGACAATGGGGGTTGCCCATACCGCCGCTGGTAATGGTGCATGGAACCTGCATTACGCTCGACGAATCTGCCTCGTTTTGAGACGATCACTGCCCCCCTATGCGAGTCCTCCTGAATATCACCGTCCCCCACGAACCATTTAATACTTTTGTAAGAGATGGTACCGCCGGTCAAAAACTCGGCCGGATCATCGACGAAGTTAAACCAGAGGCGATGTATTTTACTGAGAAAGACGGCGGTCGCGGCGCCGTGATGATAGTTGAGATGTCGGATCCATCGATGGTTCCTGCCTTGGCAGAACCTTGGTTCCTTACGTTCAACGCCAGCGTCGAATTCCGAGTTGTTATGACTCCCCCCGATCTTCAGAAGGCCGGCCTCGACGAGATCGGAAAGAAATGGGGATAAGCGCTTCGCTTACAGCGCAGCGCCATAGCCGATAGCCGATAGTCGATAGCCGAGGCGCGATGCACATGGAGCCCGCTCCAACACCTGGGCGTCGAGGACCCGGGGATGTGCCTCCAGTCGAGCACGAGTTGCGTGTTGCCAGAACCGCAGCCGAAGAAGGGCGTAAGATTGTCTTGGTTGAAGGGCGGAGCGACAAGGCTGCGATTGATGCCTTGGCAAAGCGTCGTGGACGTGATCTGCATGACGAAGGAATAACGTTGAGACCCGGGGGCTTCGCGTCTTATTAAACGCCACCGCAGTAAACGGTCTGTTTGCGCCGACATGCGATAGACCTGAAGACGCGGAATGCAACGCCCCTTCGACTGGGTCGTGACCGCGGGCTAAATGCTGCGATGTCACTCAAGTGGCGCGCCATACCCCTTTGATCCTATCAACGCGCGCTACACCTTATACCAGGTTTCGGTCGGTTAGCTCCCGCTTGATGTAGGCATAGTAGATGGGCGCAATCACTAGCCCGCCGATACCAAAAGCGACTTCCATCACCAGCATGGCGATCAGGAGTTCCCAGGCGCGTGCGTAAATGCTGGACCCCACGATTCGGGCATTGAAAAAATACTCGAGCTTATGGATCACAACCAAGAAGATCAGCGCGAACAGACCGGCATAGATTGAAACCGAAAGCCCGGCGATGAAGATCGCGGTGTTCGATATTAGATTACCGATCACGGGCAACAAACCGGCAAAAAAGGTAATAGCGATTAACGTTTTACTGAGCGGCAAATGAACGCCGAGTGCGGGTAAGACCGCGAATATAAAGATTCCAGTGAGTACCGTGTTCAACGCCGAGATCTGGAATTGGGCAAAGACGATTCGGCGAAACGCAATCGCAAACCGGGAGACTCGTTCGTTTAACGCTGACGCTAGTGGTTTAGAGTTAGTTCCTTGCGCGGCTTCAAGCACCGAGATCAATCCGCCGATAATCATCCCGAAAAACCCCCTGGCGAAAAAGTGCAGAACATTGTTACCAAATTCCTGTATCTCTTTGGCATGCTCATCGATCCAATTGGACGCGAATGTCTTAAGGTCGTCGGCATCTCCGGGAAAGCTCTCGCCCATGAAAGAAGGCAGCTGACCGCGCGCTTCGGTGAGGATCTCGTTCAGTTTCGTGGATAGCGCCTGCGGAGTTTTGATCTCGCTCTTAACAAAAGCAGTGGTAGCTAAGCCGGCTAGAATGAGCCCTGTGATAGTCAGGATAGCAAGAGCGACCACTGCTAACAAGCGAGACCAGCGATTAATCAAGTGACGCTCGATGATAGGGGCGAGCAAAGAGACGAGTTCATAAACCAAGAGCCCAGCGATCAGTGCTGAGATTAGATGCAAGAACGGGATCAGCAGCAAGGCGATTCCGGCCAGAATCCAAGAGGCAATCAACGGCAGCGTAACTGGCTCCGGAATGGTGGATTTATCGATCTCAGGAGTCGAAGCAACGCGATCCATAAAGCTTTAGCCTGAATAGGTCACCGCCGAATCGCAAAGAAATAGCCGAACGCTTCGCGAATGGCAACGGCCGAAGCCGAAGCGGATGGTAGTCGTGCGAAGTTCAACACCGTTCTCCGGCGTTTCGCAAGAGGCCTGGACGTTAAGCTGGCGTGTTTATGCGATATTGGAGAAGAACGTCATCTCCGGCGTGCGCTTCAGCGGCAAAAGCAAAATTTGGTGGGGCGAGGCTCCCTGACGACCCCGGACGTTTGTCAGCAACAACGTCCCGCACCATCCCGAGATATTTTCGCGTGAAGGACCGCCGAGCCGGACACGTGGTGTGGCCTGCACGCAAGTTTCTCACGATAGGCTCAGTTTTGGTTATTTGGTCGTCTTAAGCTCATGATAGACATGACCACACGCCGGACTACGGCTCGGCAGATTTTCGTCCTTTCCTCGATATAAGGCGGCACGACTTCAGGCACCTTGCTGAAACATTCTGGGAAGTTCCGGAGCCTCGCCCCACCAATTGAGGCTTCGCCATTATTTTCGTAGCGGAACGAGAGCGGAGAGTCTCGGTTCGCGCAGGTAGAGCCCGGCCCAGAGCAGGATGGCAAAGTAGACTGGGGCGAGCACATGCGAGAAAAGTGGATCGCCATGACGTACATGAGTAGCGACGGCGCCTCCGAGGTAACCGGTTAATAGGATCGCACCGAGAACCGCTGTGTTGGGAACTATGTAGAGAACAACACAAATCAGGACGACGACCCCAAGGCCGAAGATAACGTCTTCCGGGTATCCCATCTCTACAGTCGCTTTCACGACGAAGTCCGGCTTCATCACTTTCATGATGCCGTCCATGAGGAGGAACAGCGCAGGCAGCGCGGTCAGGATCCATCCGGTCCAGAGTCTGGCCTTTGAGACAGGCGGTATAAAAGTTGATGCTTGGACAAACTGAGTAGCCTTTTCTGCGTTCATTGTTTTTACGAGAAGTAATGGTTGGTTTTCGGCAATACGACGAACGACGTGGGCGATGAAGGACAACGGAATTTGTTTGATCGCCAGCCATGTTTCACCTCTGTCAATGCGATTGTCCCGTAGAGTCGGTGTCGAGCTTTGCCGCTTCGCAGCAAAGATCTTCTGGCATTTCCACCGGGCCCGACTGCTTACTCAATCGCAAAAATGCCGAACGAGATGGGACCCATCTCTAAACGGCCATCCTGGAAGGCTGCACCTTGGCTTAGCAATGCGCGTACGGAACCAAGCTTAACGAAGTCCCCTAAATCAACCGTACAAGATTTGGCAGCTGGATTGACCGCCACTACAACGCGTTGCGTCGTTGCTGCTCGCATGTAAACAAACGGATACTGATTCATCTCCGCATACAGAGGCTGAAAATCCGCAGCGTTAGCCAGTGCAGGGTTTTCGCGGCGCAGTTTCAATAGCTCGCGAACAAAATTCAATTGGGAGGCAGGATCATTCTGCTGGCTCGCGACATCCGGGCGGGATTCAGACGAATCAATCGGAAGATAAAGCTTGTCCGCCGGTGCAGTGGAAAACCCGGCATTGATTTCCTTCGACCATTGCATCGGGGTACGTGAACCGCAGCGTTGGATGTTGTCGAGTAAGCCGCCTTCTTTGTTTGGTGAATCCGGCAAGAATTTTAGGCCGATCTCGTCCCCATAATATATACAAGGTATTCCGGGCATGGTGAGCAACATGGCAAAAATTGTCCGCACCTCTTGCAGATCCCGTCCCCACATTGGCCGCGGCATGTCGTGATTACTGGTCGGCAGGGAAATATAACCGCGAGATTTCGTCACGCTGTAGTGCTTGAGATAGTTATCTAGAAAGTCTTGGATGTTGCCTCCCCCAGCCCGCTCGAAAAATGCGGGCGGCTTGCGTCCGTCCCTTTCAATCTGCGATTTGGGACCAATCAGGAACGCATAAGCCGGCTCATTAAACTGGAGTAGAAAATCGATGTGAAACCCGGCTGGAATAGCAATGGCCGGGTTGCTCCACTCCGAGATCAAGACCGCTTGCGGGTGCTCTTGATCGAGCCAGTTTCTGAAATAACCCCAAAGGGCCGTGATCGCTTGGTGGTCTGGATCGTTGCGGATCAGCGAAGATGCCAGATCGACTCGAAAACCGTCGACACCTACCTCCAACCAGAATTTCATGATGTTCTTGAGCTCCTCCCGCACACGGATACAGGCGGGATGAGTGGTCGGAAGTTGCCAAGGAGCCTCGGGCTTGCCGTACCCGTAATTGAGCGCCGGCTGAAAATGAAAAAAGTTCGGTAGATACCTCTCGGAGCGGCGATCCTGACCCGGATACAGTTGAGAGCCGGTCACTTTCTCTTCCGGCGGAGTCCAGATATACCAGTTGGAATATTGATTGGGCCAATCGAGCGCGGATTCTTGGAACCAATGGCTCAACACGGAGGTGTGACCGGCTACTAAATCGAGACAGACGCGGAGCCCACGCTGATGTGCCTCGGCACAAAGCCGTTTGAAATCATCGTTCGTCCCGTACCGAGGAGCGACCTTGTAAAAATCGGCGATATCGTAACCGGCGTCGCCAAACGGCGATTCGAACATCGGATTGAGCCAAATCGTATTACAACCGATTGAAGCGATATAATCGAGCTTCGCGGTGATACCGGGCAAGTCACCGATTCCGTCTCCGTTGGAATCGTAATAACTCTGGGGATAGACCTGATAAAATACCGCTGTCTGGAGCCAGGCTGGTCCGGGCGGAACGTAGGGCGCAGACGGGGCAGCAGCTTGAGCCTTAAACGAGGATTCTGAACCGGGCACGCGGATCTCTTACGTCTAAGGCAGGTGTCTTGGCAAGGGTGATTGACGGGCTGCTAAGCTAAAGAAAACTGGTTTTTAGTCTTCGTGTCCATTCGCGGTTCGCGCCGGGAAGAAAGTGAACGCTATTGGCTGACCGTGACTCTTTTTCCCGATTCGAACGATTCGACCGCGGCCCAGGCCAATTGGAGCGCTCGCCGCCCGGCGACAGCGGGTACTGGCGGCTTTTCGCCTCGTTTGAAGGCCTCTAACATGGCGTCCAAATAGAGATCGAAGGTTCGATGGAATTCCCGGTCGAAATCGTTGAAATATCCGCTCTGCCAAACTTGCGCGGTTTCATCGCCCCGCTTCTGCAAAGCAAAGCGACGCACGGTATCTTCAATGACTAATCGACCTTCAGCTCCATTGATCTCGACTCGATGGGTATCCGGATAGGCATAGGAAGAATCATAAGAACCAATCAAACTGCCCACCGCACCGTTGGCGAATCGTAGTGCTAGGGTAACGGTGCGATAACCGCCTCCGGTAAGGTCAGTCATCTGGGCCATCACGGAATGGATCGGGCCACATAGATACTCTAATTGATCAAACCCATGGCATTGGGTTTCGATCAGATTAGCATGTGGATGGGGACTCACATTGGCCTCTCCCCCAAATCTCCAACTGGCGTGCGTTATCTGGCCAACCTTGCCCTCCTGAATTGCTTGATGAGCCAGCCGGACCGGTTTCGCGTAACGATGATTGAAGTTGATTGCAAAGAAGAGGTTTCTTTTTTCAGCTTCTGCTAGCAACTGGTCCGCTTCTGCTAGATCGAAAACCAGCGGCTTCTCGGCCAGTAAAGGATAAGCAGCCTCAATCACTTGTAGAGTGGGTTGGAAATGTTCCAGATTAGGTAAACTAACCGCAACCAAATCCGGTTTCTCTTTATCGAGCATTTCGAGCAGGTTGGTGTAAGCGCGCAGACCGAATTCCGCTGCTCGCGCTTCCGTCTTTTCCCGGGTGCGCCCCGCTACCGCGCACAAAGTGACATCCGGTCGTCCCGAGAAAACGCGGGCATGTTGCCGGCCCCAGACCCCGGCTCCCACCAGGCAAACCTTAATCTTTCCGTTGGTGGTAATCACTGTTCAATAAGGACTTTGCAGGTTTCGCCTGCGAAGAACATTTCGAATGCTGGCTGAATCTGGTCGACCGGCATCCGGTGAGTAATGATTTCGTTCAAATACGTGCGGTGTTTTTCTAAGCGCTCCAGATTTCCGGGCAATTCATTGTAACGGAAGTACTCACTACCCACGATGCTTCGTTCCGGCGCGATGATATCGGGTGAGATTTTAACGGCAATCCCCTCGCCATGGCCGACGCAGATCAAGGATCCACGTTGAGCTATTGAAGCAAGCCCTTCCTGGCGCGCGACTTGTTTACCACTGGTATCGACCGCCATATCGATTTGATTCAGTCCGTGACTCTTAAGCCCGGAATTTATCGAATCATGGGTCACGTTAATCGGCAAACCACCGAGGCGCTCGGCCAACTTAAGCCGATAAGGGACGACATCTGATATAACGACTTTTAATTGGTTACCTAAAATGATTTTTGCCATGACCAGTACGCCCAGCCCGATTGGTCCGGCCCCCAGGACGAGCAGTGATTCGATGTCGGGCCGCATCAACTGGCATCTTCCGATGGAGTGCCCACCAGTACCCATAATATCGAGCAACAGCGTAGCTTCAGTCGCGGAGATGTCAGCAGGTACCGGGAAAAAGATGTTCTCGTTGATCAGCTCGTATTGCCCATAGCCGCCGTCGCGATTGAACCCCATATCGCCGCGCTTGTGCAGGCATTGATTGGTGAATCCTTGCCTGCAGGAGCGGCATTCCCCGCAAAAATCCATCAGGAAAACGGCGCCGGTGGTGCCGACGGCGGTATGGGTGTCGGGCCCGGCCGCAACTACAACCCCGGCCGCCTCATGACCCGGTGTCACGGCCGAGCCGTCAAAAAACTGTGGGCGTTCAGAGCCGCACAACGCGTTGGCGCCAACCCGAAGCAGCAACTGGCCACGGTTAGGCTTTGGCACCTCTTGTTCAATAAATCTGATTTGTTTGTTCCCGACGAACGCGGGAACCCGACAGCTGGGCGGAATTGTGTCAGTCATTGTTCTATAAGTGATGATTAGATCTGGGAGAAAATCATGTGTCCTGGCCGCCACCTGCGACCCTGGCTCTCCCCTGCTTCGACTCCCTCGATTGCCGCCACGACCGTTCCAATGCCGGCCGAATCGCCGATAAGGCGACCTTTGAATGCGACTAACACTCGGTCACAAATGGTTAGTTCGTCGACATCATCCGAGATCAGACGTACGGCGGTTCCGGATGAGCGCGCATTTTCAATGATCGCAAATAGCGCCCGTTTCGATGCGACCCAGCCGGTCTGCAATGGTCAAAGTCACGTTCTCGGCTACGGGAAGTTGCGGAACGATACCCCGGGTGTGTCTATCCCCAGGCATATAACCAACTCCCTGTCGTTGGCAGAAGCTAGGATCCGTTTCGAGGCGAAGGCACGGAAGTCATTGATGGAGCTCGAATTAAAAAGTCTCGTGGTCATTGGGGAGGAGTTGCCTCGATCATGTCCGAAAACGCACGGGTTTCCATGAGGATTCCCGTCAAGGAATTTGAGCTTTTTTACCCCGAGGGAATTCTTTGATGGGGCGAGCTGTTCACGCGAATCGGCCGAATACTCGCCGCTACTGCTTGGAACTCAGTTCTTTTTTAAACTGGTTCCGGTACCGTCCCGGGGTTTGGCCAGTCTCCCGTTTGAAAAGTACGCTCATGTATTCGGGATGTTCGAACCCAGCCAGTTCGGCGATCCGTTCGAGTGTTAAGTCGGTTTCGACTAAAAGTTCTTTAATCCGTTCGAGCCTGATGCGCCGGATCTCCTGTTTAGGCGAACGGTTCAGATGTTTGCGAAAACGTTTCTCTAAGGCCGCACGGGACATATGGACCTTTTCGAGAACATCGTTTACCTGGCATCCTTGTGAAGCCAGTTCCCGCATATAACGAGCGGCGCTGGCCACCGCCCAATCGTCAACAGCCATAACGTCCGTGGATTGCCGGCAGGAAACCCGGATCGGGCTAACTGATATCCGATCCTGCACCGGCTTTTGTCCGGACATTAAAGACTCCAACAATCCGGCCGCGGCGTAGCCGATTCCCTCCGGATTCGGCGCGACCGAGGATAAGGGCGGACTGCATAGCTCGCACATCGTGTCCTCGTCATCGACGCCTAAGACCGCCACTTCTTCGGGAACCAAGACTCCTGCCCGGCTGCATGCATCGAGCACGTGCAACCCGCGTACATCGTTGCACGCCATAATGGCAACCGGCTTCGGGAGTGACCGAATCCAGTCTACGATCTGCTCCATGTCCTGGTCCCACCTGGGCGTATCCGGACCTCGCCAGGGCGTTTCATAAACGGAGGTGGTTACCGCGCTCCGCGCCGTTGCGTCGAAAAATCCGGCGCCGCGCTGCCGCGACCAGAGCTCCCCGGTGAAACCGCAAAACCCGAAGTGCCGGAAGCCCTTCTCAATCAGATGCGCGCCACCCATTTTGCCAATCGCCGCGTGATCTGAGCCGACCCAAGGTAAACCGAGGTCTTCGTAGAGATCGTTGAGATCAACCACCGGGACGCCCATCCGGCGAAAAACGCGAGCCATGGCATGGTCTGTTGGCCGGCTGAGAATTCCATCCCAGCTCCCCGCAGTAAGCCAAGCCGGAGGCGGTGTTCCAAGTTCGTGCTGCTCGATAAAGACCGACCAACGGTGATGCGAACGCAAGTAACGGGCTATACCCGCCAGAATACGCCGGCCGTAAACGACTGAGGTCTCGATAATAAGAGCAACCTGGGGGGTACGCTTCACTCCTTTTCCAATATCCATATTTTCGCCGAATTCCAGCGGGTCGGAGAAACGCCGAAGACAAGAAAGTTCAAATCCTGATCAGCAAATCCTCATGGGAATATAGGCGCGCGCCGAGCATGGTCTCGCAAATTCGTTCTCCCGATGTTTATGAACCTCCATCCCTCCTTAACTGCGGCCGTGTTGCCGTTTGTACTGTTGAGTTCGGTTTACGCTCAACCGGCTCAGATCCAAGTCAATGCCAGCCAGGTCACCAACTCCGTTTCGCCCTACCTTGGCACTGGTGCGTGTCTCGAAGATGTAAATCACGAAGTGTACGGCGGGCTGTACAGCCAGATGATTTTCGGAGAAAGCTTTCAGGAACCCTCCTACGTCGTCCAAAACTTCCGCGACTATGGAGGCGGCAGTGTTTCTGTCAGCAGTTCTCAGGTCACTCTCACCTCGAACTCAGGGGGGACTGATGAGAAGTTGGTTTGGACGGGCGGCAACTTCTCGAATGCAACGGTCAGTGTACAGGTCATGACTCCATCGACCGGTACCGCTGCCGCCGCCGGCTTCATCCTCGATGTTGAGAACCCCAGCCAGGGTCCCGATCAGTTCTTCGGCTACGAAGTCAGTCTCACTGGAAGCGAAGTGGTGGTGGGCCGGCACAACGATGCCTTCGAGCTGCTTACTACCTTCCCTTGTAATACCCCGGTGGGCCAGTGGGCCACCCTAACGGTTCAGTTTCAGGACGACTCGTTCCAAATATCGGTAAACGGCACCCTGATTGGAACGTTTACGGATCAGCAGTTCCCTCTCGGGCCAGGGATGATCGGGCTTCGCTCCTTTGGTGGGAGTGCATCGTTCCAAGCTCTTTCCGTTACCAGCGGCACTACCACAACTCCGGTAGCCTTTGTCTCCGCTGGTCCCACCAACGCGGTAAGCAGCATGTGGACGGCAACCCAACAGGGTTCAGCCACCGGGACCTATTCGCTCGTCACCAGCAGTCCATTCGTGGGTGCGCAGAGCCAGCAAATGACGTTTGCGACCGGCTCGGGAACGGTCGGGGTGTACAATCAAGGGCTCAACCGATGGGGGCTCAATTTTGTGAAGGGCAATACCTACAACGGCGAGGTCTGGGTTAATGGCCAGGGAAATACGAATCTGTATGTCGCAGCCGAGAGCTTAGATGGATCCCAGACCTATTCCGAGGCACCCTTAAGCGTTACCAAGACCGGGTGGCAAAAGCTCTCCTTTACGCTTCGTCCAAACCAGAGTGATCAAAACGGTCGATTCTCCATTAACCTCAAATCTCCCGGTTCCTTGACGCTGGGCTATGCGTTTCTCGAACGCGCAGGCTCGGGACAGTTTAAAAATTTGCCAGTGCGGGAAGATGTGGTGAATGGACTTTTGAATCAGGGAGTCCGGGTTTTGCGGTATGGCGGATCGATGATTAATGCGGCTCAATATCGCTGGAAAAATATGATTGGCCCGCGGGATCAACGCCAACCATACGTTGGTACGTGGTACCCCTACTCTTCAAATGGATGGGGAATCTTCGACTTCCTGAATTTTTGCCAGCAAGCCGGTATCTTTGGCATACCGGTGTTGAACGACAACGAAACTCCCCAGGATATAGCGGATTTCATGCAGTACGTGAACGGGCCGGCGACGTCGACCTGGGGAAAACAACGCGCCGCCGATGGTCATCCTGCACCCTATAACTTGAAGTATTTCGAGTTCGGGAACGAGCAAACCATCAATGATGCGTACGTCGCCCAGTTTGAAGCCATGGCAACGGCGGTTTGGGCAGCAGACCCCAACGTGATCATCGTGGTTGGCGATTTTACCTACACCCAGACAATTCAGAACCCGTTCAACTTTTCCGGAGCTGCCTCGGGTATCACTACCTTGGAGGCGCACCAGAAAATCATGAATTTCGCCCAACAGCACGGCCGCGAAGTCTGGTTCGACGTACACGTTTGGACGACCGGACCGGGAGCAGACTCGACCCTGGTCGCGCTTCCTAGCTATGTCAGCGCACTGGACCAGATCTCAAACGGTGCTGCCCACAAAGTCGTAGTTTTTGAGCTAAATGCAGATGTTCACGATCAGGCCCGAGCGGTCGGCAACGCGCTAGCGATCAACGCGATCACGAGGATCACCGATCCGCTCCCAGTGGTAACCTCGGCCAATTGCCTTCAGCCCGACAACGAAAACGACAATGGCTGGGATCAAGGCTTGCTCTTCCTCAATCCTTATCAAGTGTGGCTGCAACCGCCCGGGTACGTCACCCAGTTGTTCAGCAACTATTATGAGCCCAACTTGGTCGCTTCAACGGTCCAGAGTCCAGGAGACGTCTTAGACGTGACCGCTACCAAGAGCACCGATGGTAAGACTCTGGTGTTGCGCGTCGTGAATATCAGCGGCGAACCGATACCCGCAACCATCAGCCTAGCCGGTTTTTCTCGATCAAAGCCAAACGTCACCGGCAGGAAACTTAGCGGGCCGGTAGATGACGAAAATACCGCTGAACAGCCTGATGAGCTGGTGCCGGTGTCGGTCCAGTGGAGTCTGAAACCCTCGATTAACCAGACCTCTTATAGCTTTGACCCTTATTCCGTAACGATTTTAGTCTTTCAGTAGCACCCGGGTCAGCCCCGGTATATAAGTCCGGCAACTCATGCCCCCGCGATGTCCTGACCGTCCGCTTCCCCCTGAGCTGGCTCGAGAATTCAGCCCCGGGGGCAGCCGGCGTTTAGAGGCATTGCGCGTAACCGCCATTCTTTGTATTGGTAAGCTCCATTTTTCATGTCACGCCACTCATTCCCCAGCAAACGTAGGTGCTACCAGGACCGTGATTGGGCTCTGACAGCTGACGAAATACAAAAAAGGCGGGCGTTTAGATGATGATTCTCCCCTAATAACAGTACAAAAAAAGAAACCCATAATAACCTCCCCTATGATCAAACCCCCAAAACTGTTGCTTTCTGTTGTTGTGCTCGGGCTGTCCTTTGGGCAGTTCGCGGCTAATGCTGACGATAGCAAACCCCTGAAGTTGGCTTTCCTCACCAATAACGCCTCGGATTTCTGGACGATTGCCAGGGCGGGCTGCGAAACGGCTCAGAAAGAAGTGCCCAATATCTCGGTCGATTTTCGCATTCCCTCGGATGGTACGGCTGCCGAACAGACCCGGATTTTTGACGATTTGCTGGTGAAAGGCACCAACGGAATCGCATTGAGTCCGGTGGACCCGGCCAATCAGACGGCAATGATTGATCGCGGCGCTGACAAGGCTTTGGTCGTCACCCAGGATAGCGATGCGCCTAAGAGCAAACGCTCTTTCTACGTTGGAACCGATAACGTCGCTGCTGGCCGCCAGGCCGGTGAGTTGGTCAAAAAGGCCATCCCGAACGGAGGCAAAATTATGCTTTTCGTCGGGAAACGGGACGCCCAGAACGCCAAAGAACGTATCCAAGGTCTGGAAGAAACGCTGAAAGGTTCGAATGTCTCGGTCATTGATGTCAGAACCGACGACACCGATCGCGTCCGCGCTAAACAAAACGTCTCCGATACCCTAGTCAAATATCCGGATGTCGCCTGCCTGGTCGGTCTTTGGAGCTACAACGGTCCGGCCATCATCGGCGCGGTCAAAGATGCCGGCAAAGTCGGCAAAGTAAAAATCGTCACATTCGACGAAGAGAATGATACTTTGCAGGCCGTGAAGGACGGGGTCGATGAAGCGACCGTGGTGCAAAACCCGTATGAATTCGGCCGTCAAGCGGTGACCCTGATGGCGAAGAAGCTTCGCGGGGAAGACATCAATATTCCTGAGAACAAAGCGTTCATCGTTCCTACGCGTGCCATCACCAAAGACAATGTCGATGAGTTTTGGGCAAATTTGAAGAAACTCCGGGGACACTAGTCCGGATCTGTAGGACTCTAAGCAATGTCTGAAACTGAGAAGACGCCGATCGTTGAAGTGGTCGGCGTCTCCAAGCGGTTCCCCGGGGTATTTGCCCTCAATCAGGTCAATTTTGCCGTTTACCCCGGGGAAGTCGTTGCTCTGATCGGTGAGAACGGAGCCGGCAAATCGACCCTGATGAAGATTCTGGGTGGATTGCACCGCCAGGACGAAGGTGAAATCCGGATTGACGGGAAACCCGCCGAGATCAGGAATGTCAGTGATTCACTCTATCTCGGTATCAGTTTGATCCACCAGGAGTTGAATAACCTGGATAACCTGGATGTAGGCGGAAATATTTTTCTTGGACGGGAACCGCTGACCGGCGGGTTCCTTCGTTTGATTGACCGGCGGAAAATTGCTGAAGACTCGCGTGCTTACCTGAAGAAAGTGGGTTTGGAGCTTTCGCCGACCACGCCTTTGAGCTCGCTGTCGATTGCGCAACAACAATTGGTTGAGATCGCCAAGGCGCTCTCCGTGAATGCTAGGGTGATCATCATGGATGAGCCGACATCCTGTCTAACCTTAACGGAGACAAACCGGTTGCTTAAGCTGATCCAAGAGCTTAAATCGAGCGGGGTAAGTGTCGTCTATATTTCCCATCGCTTGATGGAGGTGCAGGCATGCGCTGATCGGGTTGTCGGCCTTCGCGACGGCCGCAATTCAGGTAGTCTGGAGAAGGCAGAGATTTCCCATGACAGCATGGTCCGGCTTATGGTCGGACGAAACCTGGATTTAAAAAAATCCGTCACCAGAAACGGAGATCGCGGAACCCGGATCGAGCTCCGTGACATCGTTTCTCCTTTTTTCCCTTCACACAAGATCAGCTTTGATGTGCGTAAGGGAGAGATCCTCGGGCTAGCCGGGTTGGTAGGTGCGGGACGGTCCGAGCTGGCCATGACGATGTTTGGTATTGTTAAACCGTTGAGCGGCGAGATCAGTATCAATAATCAGCCGATTAACATCCGCTCGCCGAGGGATGCTATCCGAAATGGAATTTACCTGGTGCCGGAAGACCGCCGGAAAACCGGCTTGATCACCAGTATGACCGTCCGGGAAAATGTCACCCTTCCTGACCTTTGGAATTATGCGACCTACGGTCTGGTTTCTTACAAACGGGAGCTGTTATCCGCAGAGAATCAACGGCAAAAGCTCAGTATTAAAACCGCTTCTACTAATACTCTCGCGAAAAATCTAAGCGGCGGTAACCAACAGAAAGTGGTCTTGGCAAAATGGCTTTCGCTGCAGCCTAAGCTGATCATTTTCGACGAACCGACGCGCGGGGTTGATGTGGGTAGCAAGGCGGAAATCTACCGCCTCATGCGGGGCCTATCCGATGCCGGGGTTTTTATTTTGATGATCAGCAGCGATATGGAAGAAGTTCTCGGAGTCAGCGACCGGATTGCGGTTATGCGAGAAGGGATGCTAACCGGAATTATTGAAGCCGATGATTTTAGTGAAGAGACCGTAATGAAGCTCGCAGTCGCTCCGGTCAAGACTGCCGTACAACTCGCCAGCTGAAGGAGATTGTTAAATTGAGACCGAGTAAAGAAATTGGAATGGTAGCCATCTTTTTGGGGCTGTTTTTTGGCTATGCATTGTTGGAGCTAATACAGCGGGGCCCCGCTGACACCTTTGCTAATCCGGTATTTCTCGGTCAGGCAAATCTTTTAGACTTAACGAGATCGATTGGTCTATTCGGGATTTTCAGTGTGGCCATGGGTGTGGTGATTATCACTGGTGGTATCGATCTTTCCATTGGCTCGCAATTCTCCTTGCTCGGGGTGATCCTAGCTTATTTGCTGGTAAACTATAACTGGCCATGGCCGCTCGCCGTGCTGACCGTTTTACTGATCAGCATGATGCTCGGGTGTTTTCATGGACTACTCATAACTCGGGCTAACTTACAGCCGTTCGTGGTTACATTGTGCGGCCTTTTAGGCTACCGCGGGCTAGCCCGATTTATCTCGCATGATCAGACGGTTGGCTTCAGCGGTGACACGACCTATGAGTTACTTCGAACGCTGGCCACCGGTAGCGTCTTCAACGTGCCGGCTCCGTTTATCGTTTTTGTAGCGGTCTGCATAATAATGGGACTGGTGCTTCACGGGTCAGTTTACGGGCGTTATCTTTTCGCGATCGGCCGAAATGAAGAAGCGGCGGTTTACTCTGGAATTAACACCAAGTTAGTCATCACCAGCGCCTATATCTTGTGCGGGTTCCTGACCGGAATCTCGTCGATTCTGCTCGGGTTTTACACCAACTCAATTTCGCCGGCCAGCCATGGGAGCTTCTTCGAGCTCTACGCCGTGGCGGCCTGCGTATTAGGCGGCTGCAGCCTGCGCGGCGGTGAAGGCAGCGTTCTCGGTATCTTTATCGGTACCGCCATGATTCAGCTCCTGCGAAACATCGTTAACCTGCAGGGGATCGACAGCTCGTTGGAATTCGTGGTGATGGGCGGCGTCATCCTGATCGCGGTTGTGTTCGACCAGATCTTGGCTGCGCGCCGACGAGCCCGAGAATCGCGTCTTGATATTAAAGCAGCGCCCGCCGAGCCCGTTGCGGCGAAGTAGGATATTCGTCCCGAAGGGACTCGAGGACTAAGCCCGGGGTTCAACCTTAAGCCCAGGTACGCTATTGACGAAACCGTGGATCACTACCCAGGTCGGAGCCAGACTCCGCCTCGTCTAGACTCCTAGAGGCTACGTCGGGCAAGGCGCATTAGAGATGTGCCGCCTTCCAATTCGGCTCTTCGAGTTAGTGCCAAATTGGGAAAGCGATTATCAATTTGAGACAGTCGTCTCTACTTGTCCCCTAACCTTTCCTGCGAAGACAGTCATCAGCAATCGGTGACTCTCCTTTGGCATAATTTGTGCAACAGGTGCCGGCAGATCTATGAACCTTTTGCAAGATCTACGTTTCGCTCTCAGACAGCTCCGCCGTAGTCCCGGCTTTGCCTTTACGGCAATCCTGATCCTGACGTTGGGCATCGCTGCTAACGTGATCGTCTTTGGTGCACTGCAGGGCTTAATCCTCCGACCGTTAAACGTGCCGAACCCAGATCAGGTGATGCAGCTCGCGCGCACCAGTGACGCCTATCCGGTCTTCACCAATCCCGAGGTGCGGGATGTGCGTGATAATAATACCGTCTTTTCGTCGGTTGCGGGCTTTTGCATCTACAATGTCGGACTGGAAGCAGACGGCGTATCCCGACCTGTGTGGGGTTATGAGGTAAGCGGCCAATATTTCGAAGTAACTGGAATAAAACCCTTCCTCGGCCGTTTACTAGAACGCGCGGATGATGTTCGCCCGAACGCTTCCGACGCGATGGTATTAAGCTGGGGGGCATGGAAAGGCTATTTTGGCGCTGATCCTGATATTGTTGGCAAAAAGGTCAGGATCAACAAGCGGCCATATCGAATTGTCGGCGTCACTCCTGAAGGGTTCTATGGAACTGAGAAATTTTTCCAGCCCGATGTTTTCATCCCCCTGGCTAACCAAGGATCAACGCAAGGTGTCGACTATCTTGAGGACCGTCACACCACGAACATCTCGTCGATCGTGCGCCTGAAAGATGGCGTTACGTTACCGCAAGCACAGGCGGAACTGAGCACGATCAAGGACCGGATGAAACAGCAACATCCGGCCGAGGAGGATGGTCTGGTATTGAGACTGGTTCGTCCTGGATTCGCGGGCGAGTTCCTGGGAGGGCCATTAAACGGGTTTTTGACCGGGATAATGATTTTAGCGGGGATCGTGCTGTTAGCCGCCTGCGCTAATCTTGGCGGTTTATTCGCATTGCGGACCCTCGACCGCACTCGGGAGATTGCGATTCGGATTGCGATCGGGTCAAATCGAGGGCGTATTTTGCGACAGGTTTTAGTCGAGGCATTGCTGATCTCAATGCTTGCCGGCGCCTGCGCGTGGGGTCTGGCATGGTTGGCATTAACCGGTCTGGCCAAATGGCATCCTCCCACCCCATTTCCTTTTATGTTTCTGGTGCTGCCGCAGCCCTCGTTGATCGTGGCGGTATTGCTAACATCGGTGATTGCTACCGTTCTGTTTGGGCTGATGCCGCTGCGACAGATCTTCAAGACCGATCCTAATGAAGCCATTAAAACCGCTGGCAGCCAAGGCTCCGGTGGGCGCGGTTGGGCTTTGCGGGATGTATTATTAGCGGCGCAAATCGCTCTTTGTTGTGTCACGGTGACCGCTGCCTTCGTCTCGCTGCGCGGCCTAGCGAAAACCATGAACCTGGATGTTGGTTTCAGCCCGGCTAACGCGGTGAGGACCGAATTCGACTTGGGCTGGGCTGGTTACAATGCGGAAACGTCAGCCCATTTCCAACGCGAATTGTTGGACCGAGTATCGCATCTCCCCGGGGTACAAGCTGCCGGTTACACGAATACCACTCCATTGTCACTCGAGGTGTCGACGTCCGGAATCTTCTCAGACACTACAACCGATTTCAGGAACTCGAACCTTATCGATAACGCTTTCACTTATAGTGTGTCCCCTGGATATTTTAATGCCTCTGGAACGCCGCTGCTCGCTGGGCGCGATGTTAGCTTTCTCGACACCCCAGATACCCCGGCAGTCGCTGTGGTAAATCGCCAATTCGCCCGGGAAGTATTCCACTCTGAAGATGCTATCGGTCGCTATTTCAAACGCGGTGACGGTAAGCCGGTCCAGATAGTTGGATTGGTCGCGGACGGAAAATATCTCGTGCTCAGCGAAGATCCAGCGCCCGCAGTTTTCTTCCCTATCTTGCAGCAACCACAAACGAGCACAGTGCTGATTGTCCGAACGCCGGCCGGCGATGCCGGCGCAGAAATGGCGGCCACTATTCGCAAATTGATTCGGGACCTGGATGCGGCTGTGCCAGTCCGCGATTCCGGCGCTTGGACTAATGCGCTGGCGCTTTCTATGTTTCCCTCCCAGGTCGCGACTGTCGCTCTTAGCCTTTTCGGCGGCTTCGGTTTATTGCTGTCAGTAACCGGAACGTTCAGTGTCGCTTCTTACACCGTGGGCAGGCGCTTGCGTGAACTGAGCATTCGCGTTGCTCTCGGTGCGCACGGGAAACAAATCCTTTGGGCGGCACTGGGTCGTATGCTGGTGTTACTCGCTTGCGGCTCTGTCGCCGGGATTCTGCTTGGTGTGGCGGCTAGCCAGATCCTCTCCGCCATTGTTTACCAAGCGTCGGCCCAAGATCCATTGGTGCTTGTGGCCGTCGCGTTCACTGTCCTCGTCACTGGGTTCCTGGCTGTGGCTCGCCCGGTGCGTCGGGCCTTACTGGTCGATCCCGCGCGATTGTTACGGGAAGAGTAGGAAGCGGGAGACGTCAGTGGTGAATAGTGATCGGTGAGAGGTGATCGGTGGCACCGGTGGTAGGGCGAGGTTCCCGAAAGACGGTTGGTTTCAAAAGGGAAAATCGGTATCCGCCATTTTTTCATATCCTTTTCTGCCTGCGAAAGCAGACCTTGCACATCAATACTTGCCCCGGAAGAGATCCTAGACACGGAGCGTCCGGAACAGTGTAAGGTCATACATTCGCCGGCTGACGTTGCCTCAGGCCTGCGCCGATCATGATTACGGCAATCGAGGTGAAGAGTACATCCGCGGCAAGCGCGAGGTGGAATCCGCTTAGGAGGTCTGTTCGCATAGCCATGACGCGGGCCAGGGCCGGGATGCCGATGGTGGATGCAACTCGCTGGCTCGTTGTCATCAGGCCAGAGGCCAATCCTTTGCTGGCTTCCGGCACCTTTGAGGTGGCAGCAACAGTTGCAGCTACCACAGCCGTAATATGGCCGAAGAAGCCGGCGAAGAGTGCGGGGATCAGCAACCACATCGACAGCGGATCGGATGTGAGGAGTAGCAGCGGCGCGGTACAAGCACCCTGGACGAGGAAGGCAACCAGAAGTACGGGGCGCGCACCGCGTCGACCGACGATCCTGCCAGCGAGAATGCCTGCAACTATCGATGCCATGCCCGGGACGCCGAACACCAGGCCGGCCTCGAGCGGGCCTAGATGGAGCACCTCCTGGAGGTAGAGTGTCAGAAGGTAGATCAGTCCCGCTTCCATTGAGAAGATGGCCAGCACCGCTACGTTACCCCAGCGTACCGAAGGCCAGGCCAGCATCTCGATCGCGACCAGGGGCGCCGACGCACCGCGCTCAATCCAGAAAAAGAAGGCTAGAAGTGCTACTCCGACCACCAAAGCCAGCGAGGATTGTTCCGTAAACCCGAAGACAATTGCGAGGAGTCCAAGTGTCACAGAAATTGCGCCAGAGATGTCTAGGCGAACACCGTCTCGGGGGTTTGACGCAGGGATCGCGAACGGAGTTACGGCAAGGATTACAAGGGCAATAGGAACGTTGATGAGAAAGGCCCAGCGCCAGCTCAGAACGCCGACAAGCATCCCGCCTGCCAAGGCTCCGAACGTGAAGCCGCCCGACAGCAGTGCACCATTCATGCCCAGTACGCGCGCACGCTGCCGCTCGTCGGCGAACGTCTTGATCAGCAGGGCTAGTGCGGTAGGACCCGTCATCGCCGTTGCCATGCCCTGGAGCGTGCGGGCGGCGAGAAGAAGTACCGGCTCGCTGGCGATGCCTCCTAAGAGTGAAGACGCTGCGAGAAGCGCTAGGCCGATGAGATAGATTCGTCGTAGCCCGTAGAGATCGCCCAGTCGGCCGAACAGCAGGGACAACCCGGCGGCCGGGAGCGCGAAGGCTGTGGCGACCCACGGGAACTTGCTCACTTCAAGCCCGACCGCCTGCCCAACTTCAGGCAATGCGATGTTCAGAATCGAGAAGTCAGCGGACAACATAAAGTTGGTGCCGAGAAGGAGCACGACGATCAACCGTTGGTGTGGCGTCATCTGAGGCGCATCGCTTCGGCGAGCGTGGTTGGGTTCAAGAATATCCGTCGTCATGGTCGTTCGTGGTTATCCCATGTCGGATCAGAGGGTGGCGCGGCTTCGCGATGTCTCGCGGGGCGCGAACGATCGGCTGAAGCCGTAGCCGGAGCGAACGAGCTCCCGGGCGGCATCAAGCCGGCTCGCTTCGTAGCGGTGCAAGGCGCCGGTCATTTTCGGACGCGCCGAAGCGTCTTGCAGAGCGTCAGCAAGGGCGAGCGCGTCAAGCGCCGACGCATCGAAACCCCTGCCGGTCATCGGTGAAGGCACGTGCGCGGCATCGCCCACGATGCACACCCGCCCACGGGAAAGACGCCGTGGCATGTATTCGCCGATTGGCGTACCGATCACCGCGCGGCGGGCAAGGCAGTCGAGAATCGCTTCGCGCCACGGATCGGGCCAGATCGCACGAGCCTCCTCCGCCAATTCCTGAAACGTGGCTTCAGGGATGTTCGGGGGACGTATCGTTCGTTGCACGACGTCGTCGACAATGGTGCGGGTTTTCCGCAACAGGTCGTTGCGACCGGCATCATACCAACCGAAACCCAGCCGTCGCCGGCCCGGCGCCAGTGACCCATCCGCACCGGGCAGGTAATAGGCGTTAAGGCAGTAGTTGCGTTCTTCGAGAATCGCCAGCTGAGCCGGCCATGGCGCCGATTCGATCGCGTTTTCATCGACGATACCGAGCCAGATCAGATAGCCGGCGAACACGGCGTCGGGATGTTCAGGAGCAACATGGCGACGAACGACGCTTGCATGGCCGTCAGCGCCGACGACGATGTCGGCGCGCACCATCTCTCCGTTGTCAGTCACCGCCCACCCTGACCGATTGTCCTGATCGACGGCTCGCACCCGAGCGGGTGCGCGGATCTCTATGTTGGGATCAGAATCAACGGCAGCACGCAGACTTGAGTGAACATCTGCCCATGCCTGAGGACCCGAAGGAAGCGCCTCTCTTCCCAGGTTGCGACCTGTCAAACGCCGGAGGAGGCCATCGCTGACCGGCAAGGCTGCGCCGGCTCGGGCCTTCCTTTCCGAGCGCTCAAGCATCGTCACTTTCATTCCGATGCGAGACAGGCTCAGAGCGCTCATCAACCCAGACAGAGATGCTCCAACGATGACGGCGCTGCCGCCGGTTTCCTGCTTTCGATGTTTCAAAGCGCGCGATCCCATGTTATACGTAGACATCTTACGTTTAATATAAGTAGGACCCCTACGTTTAACAAGGAAATTACTCATGCAGCCAGTTTCCCCTTCCAAATCAAGCCGGCGGCCGCGTTCCGACGGCGAACGCAACCGGC
>JAFAZK010000159.1 GCA_019239825.1 Verrucomicrobiota bacterium
GTCTCGAACAAAGGCTCTTATATCTTTTTGTATGTCCCGCATCATCGCGGCGCCGGAACCTAACCGTTCCGTGCCACGCAAATCTGCTAAGGCGGCGGAGGAGACGAGGTCGACCCGCCATACCAAGGTTTGCTCGCTCCCGTTCACCTGGACCGGCCAAAGCTGTTGCAGGGTCACCACGGCGTAGTAGCCGCCGCTGGCGTAGTAGCCCAGATCCATGATCTGATAGCCATCACCAACGCCTTTCGAATACGATGCGGCCAAACTAAGAGCTGCCTGCCCGTTTGCGTCAATAAGTTGCCAGGATAAGGCTGGGGTCAGCGAACCTCTGCCGCCACCGGCCGGAGTCGATGAAATCAGCGATGAAAAATGGGACCGAACTTCGCCGCTATTGCTAATCAATTGAGCGACCTCGGCTGCTGGAGAGAGCCCGATTCCCTCATAGGCCGGCTCAGCACTCAGCCCCTCTGTCAGAAAGGTCCCGGTCCGTTGGGCCAACACCTGGCTCCAGAACGAAACCACCGGTGCCGGCAGATCTCCTCCACTGGCCCCTCCGCCTGCATATAGTTTACTTTCGGCATTACTGAGTTGTAGCTTCGAAGAGTCTCCGGGCAGTTTCTGGGTGGCATCGACTAGTCCGCGGACAGCCGAGTTACGAGGGGCTGAACCCAGATTACGAAAACTATCGGTGCTCACCCTGCTGGGCAGATCACCTTGGAGATAGATGCGAAGCTCTGAATGCCGGGTCGGATCCCATTGCTGAATAAGGCCAAGCGTCGTCTTGACCGGAGCGTGTACCACGTAGGCGCTCTGCACGGACATGTCGCGAGCCAATCGCATCATAGGCCCGGCTGCCGCCGAGACCGTTCCTTCTGATAGGGCAGAGAGATCGGCGTTTTTGAATATCGACAGCGAGCGGAGATCGCTAATCGGATCTGCGCAAGCGTTAGTTACCAGTTGTGCGGCGACCATCGAGACCGCGACAAACGTTCCTTTAACCAAAAATGTCTTCCAAAACTTATCTAGCTTCATTTGTTAACTACGGCGAAACCGAATGGATAACCCGATCAATAGGGAGCAATGTGCCAGCCCTTAGCTTGGGATGCTTCGGTCGAGGTGTAGAAGTTAATTATAGAACGAGAATGGGTGCTGAGCGGGCTGTTCCCGATATCACCTGTACTAAAACGGCTGTCAGGGAGCCTGATATCCCTAAGGCCACCGGCTAATGCAACCGGCGCAACCGCCAGGATGCTGGCGAGGACCAGACCGGCAATCTTAGATGTTTTCATAGATCCTTTATGTAATCAAGATAGTCACAGTCCGGGCGTCACGGTTATCAGATTTGCTGATGCTCCATCAGCTCTTACGATGGGCCATGCGCGCAACCGGTCGTCTCTGAGATGAACATATCGCGTGCCAATCACAGTCCGTCCGTTATTTGCCATTGATATTCAATGGGTTACCGATGAAAGGCGTCCACCGGCGAAGGGTACGTAATTTCGAATTTAGTGGATCTTCGTCCGAGCGGTCGAACGGGCCTACGCCGAGGCAGGACCTCAACTGGGCAGCTGTTCCTTCGATTGGCTAGGGGAATCCATAGACCGCATTCTCTCGGTTGCCGACTCTCGATGTCCGATGGCCTCGACTAGGCGCCCGACTGCTCCGAGCCCGAAAGGCGGCATGTTATGATAGATCGTCTCATATTGTCCGTCCTTGATCACATAGGTCTCGTGGTAGATGCCAACATCGCCGCTGTTGCCGACACTTCGGCGAAAGCGAGTCCATGCCGCTAGATGAGCTAAGGCGGGTTGCCTCGCATACCGCGTGAGATCCTCGAACGATCGCCAGTATTGGAGGAGCAACATCGTTCGGCCCGCCCAGATGTGGCCGCCCATAAAGCCAAGCTCCGGCTGGCGCCGAAGCTCGACTAACATGCGGGGCATGGCCAGGAAAACCGGCAACCACTTATGGAGTTTCCATAGATGATTGATCCGCATACCGATCAGAAAGACACAAAAAGGACGATCCATCGCGGCTGTCATTCGTTTGGGTAGAACCATTGGGAACCTCTCATTTAGCGAATGTTGCTAGTGTCAACATCAAGCTAGAGATGGATGTTGCGTTTGTCAACATTGTTGGCTAAAAATCTCTATGCCGCCTAAACGCGCCTATCATCACGGTAACCTTCGCCAAACTCTGCTCGATGCCGGCGTTGCCTTGATCGGAGAAGTCGGGCCGAAAGGGTTTACCATCCGGGAAGTGGCGCGGAGAGCGGGAGTGTCGCACAATGCGCCCTATCGTCACTTTCGGGATAAGGGTGAATTGCTGACCGTCATCGCGGCCGAAGGATTCGAACGACTGGCGCTGGCCATGAAACGATCTGGGGCCGAGGGAGGCACCGCTATTGACCGCTTACGGTTATGCGGATGCGGTTATGTCGACTTCGCCTTGCGCTGGCCTCAGCATTTTCTAGTGATGTTCGATCTGCCGTTAGCCCGGGAAGACTATTCCAGCCGAGAGATCGTCGGCAAAAATGCTTTTCAAATTCTCCTCGATTTTATTGTCGATTCACAGAAAGAAGGATCCTTGCCGCCGGGAGACCCGCTGCCGCTTGCTCTGGTCGCTTGGTCCTTAGTTCACGGCATTGCCAAACTCGCCACCAGCGGGCATCTACCCTACACCTTAGGTCAGACCCTTGATTTCACTCGTTGGGTCTCACAGGCCTTTGTAAGCGGGATGAAAGATTTAAAGATGCCGGGAACCCGGCTGACTGTGTCAGCTAAGAAGCGCCCTAGCCGTCCCTCTGTGAAGTGCGCGTAGAATCGTGCGACCGATAATTTCGCACCCAGAAGACTGGCCGCGAGTTATGAGCTTGCCGCTGCCAGTGGGCTGGGGGTAAGATTAGACAAATGTCTAATCTTGCCGCGGATGAAAGCAATATCGATTTGCTGCGCTTTTTCAAAGCTCTTGCCGACGAAACGCGATTGAAGATGGCGGCTTTGCTGTCGTCGAGGCCGCGTTCCGGGGAGCAGCTGGCGGAACTGCTGAGCATTAAACCGGCCACGGTGTCACACCATTTATCGAAGCTCGCCGATGCGGGATTGGTGATCTCCACCTCGGAGGGCCACAAAAAGTTCTATAGGCTACGTCTCGAGGCAGTGCGGGCCACCGCGCAACAATTGCAGTCCAAAGATCCAGGGCTTCTTGTCTCCGAAGACGCTGATACCACCAAGTTCTACCCGAATCGTGTTCCCTTCGACGATTATGATCGCAGGGTGCTCAAGGACTTTTTTAACCGTGACGGTTCGCTGCGCCAACTGCCGATGCAGCGGAAGAAGTTTCTAGCCGTGCTTAGACATATCCTCAAGGATATCGAACCCGGCCGCGAATACACGGAGAAACAGATCAATCTTCTGCTGAAGCGTCGTCACCCGGACACGGCTAGCCTGCGCAGAGGCATGATTGACTTCCGTCTGATGGATCGCAAATCAGGCTTGTATTGGCGCTTGTAGCGTTTTACCAAGCTCCGAAAAGAAAAAGATCTTACGCAAGGCCGCAAAGGTTAAGACAAAGGAAGTCTGCTTAGCTTCTGTCCAAAACCCGTCTTCTTTTTGCGCCTTTGCGTCCCTGGCTGACGTAGCTAAAGGGGGAGATGGGGCGAAGTCTGCTTCGCCTGAGATTTCTTCTCTCCTCGTGGGGCCTGTGCTCTTTCCTTATGGCGATTTCAAAGTTGAAAGGCCTGTTCGATCACATCGGCGGCCCGTGATAAGCCGTTGCCTCGGGCGATGGCCTCCTGAATGCGCTGAGCGTTAGTGCGGTAGGAAGAATCGTGTAACACTTCGCTAACCAACTCTGAAAGATGTGCCGTGGTCAATTTATCTAACGAAGTGACAACCCCGGTTTTCCGGTTCGCAATTCTCGCCGCTACCCCCGGTTGATCATGGCTCACGGGAATGGCTACCTGCGGAACGCCTTGGGTAAGGGCTTCCAAGACGGTGTTTAGTCCGGCATGAGTGATACAGAGCGAACTGCGCTTTAACAATTCTAATTGAGGCGCTTGTTTTACGATAATTGCATTGCTGGGTGCAGGTCCGATCTGCTCCCGGCTAATCCGGTCGCCGGCGGCCAATACCAACTGCACCTTCTTCTGAATCGCGACAGCGGAGACAATTGCTCGGAAGATCTCCGGTCGGCCATTAGCCAGTGTCCCCATGGAAGCGTATACGATCGGCTCACCCGTTAACTGTTCCCACGGAAAATCCACTTCGATTCGGCCAGTTCCGTCATGGAATGGACCGGTATGGTGAAACTGACTCGGCCAATTCGTGTCTTCAAAGTCGAACTCTGTCGGCATCTGAGAGAGCCAGGCCAAGTTTGAGACGGTAGCGCTAAGATCGTTCCAGTCGATATTAAGTCCGAGCTTCTGCGCTTCCATTCTGACGCCAGTATTTATTCCCGTTACGATTCGTGTGAACCTTTCGATCCTTTCCCGGTTACGCCTTAACGCGGAGGGCGTTGCCTCGTGTGGCCAGCCATAAAGACAGAGCGGTGTGTGTCCCGACCAATCGAAGGGAAGGGCATTTGCTACGTGGATATACGGCATGCCCAGGCGCATGGGGATCAATTCGGAATAGAACA
>JAFAZK010000187.1 GCA_019239825.1 Verrucomicrobiota bacterium
CCAACCAACCCTCAACCGCCACACTGCACCGCTTATTGCTTACTGCTTACTGCTAACTGCTAACGGCTTACGCCATCACCGCACCAGCATACAGTCCCCGTAGCTGAAAAAACGGTATTTCAATTCCACCGCTTGCCGGTAGGCCTCCAAAATAAAATCCCGGCCGGCGAAGGCAGCCACTAACATCAACAACGTGGATTTCGGGAGGTGAAAATTCGTTAACAAGCTGTCCACCCGGCGGAACTCAAACGGGGGATAGATAAAGATACTCGTTGCGCCCATACCAGGAACAATCCGTTGGTTCCGAACCATTACGGCTTCCAAAGTTCTTACCGTGGTTGTACCAACAGCCAGTACTTTCTCGGCCGCCGCAATTCGCTCTGCAGCTTCTTTTTCAATTTCGAACCACTCCTCATGCATATGGTGCTCTCGAATATCCTCTGTCTTAACCGGCAGAAAAGTACCGATCCCGACTCGCAGGGTGATAAAAACATGAGGAAGCTCCGCCAATAGCTCCGGCGTGAAATGCAAACCGGCGGTCGGCGCCGCCACCGCTCCCGGCTTGGCGGCAAACACGGTCTGATAACGTTCGGTATCTTCCGGCTCAATCTCGCGGTGGAGGTAAGGTGGTAACGGCATTTCACCCACCCGGGAAAAATCAATCGGGTTATCGAACTGAATCACGCGTTCTCCGGAAGGCTCAACCTTGAGAACCGTACCCGAGACCAGCCCATCGGAGAACTGTCTACCCTCTCGAAACCAATGCCCCGGTCGAACCAGGCACCGCCAGGTCTTGGCGTCGAGCTGCTCCAGCAATAACAGTTCGGCTTTCCTTTTATCGAATCGAATTCGAGCCGGGATTACCTTAGTGTTGTTCAACACCAACAAATCCTGGGGTCCTACAAACTCGGGTATATCACGGAACAAATGATGCGTGATGCTCTGTTTCTTCCGGTCGAGCATCATCATCCTGGCTTGATCGCGCATCGGCGCCGGATGCGAAGCAATCAGCTCGGGAGGCAATGCATAGTCGTAGTCAGCGGTAAGAAAACTCATGCCAATCAACGGCTGATAAACGCCACGGCGAAAGAAAAGCAAGGCCAACCGCAGATGAACGCAGATATACCCAGATAGAGGGGAGCAACCGAATCAGGCGTCTGCTGTAAAACATATCTTGAATCGATCGTGCTATCACTTTACTTATTGCCATGGTTACAGTCAAACTGTCTTCGAAATTTCAAGTAGTCATCCCTCGATCCGTTCGCTCTCGTCTCGGACTCCGGGCCGGCATGAAACTGCAAGTCATCGAATATGACGGCCGGGTCGAATTCATACCGGTCAAGAAACCTGCCGAACTCAGGGGTTTTCTTGGCAAAATCGATACGTATGTTGAGCGAGAAGATGACCGCTTATGAACATAGTGGATTCATCTGCCTGGCTTGAATATTTGTCCGGCTCTCCAAGGTCCATTCACTTCGCCGAACCGATAGAAGCCACCGGTCGTCTGGTCGTCCCAGTGATGGTAATCTACGAGCTTTTCAAAAAGATCGTCCGCGAACGGGGCGAACAGCCTGCACTTGAGGTTTGTGGCCTGCTTTCTCAAGGACAGGTCGTTGACGTTGATGCTGCGCTCGCTGTCTCCGCTGCCAGATTTACTCTACCGCTTGCAGATAGCCTGATCTACGCAACTGCTCAACGTTTCGGTGCAACTTTGTGGACCCAAGATGAGCACTTCGCTGGCCTTCCAAACGTTCGATTTTTCCCGAAGTAGGCACCGCGCATGGACGCGAACGAAAACGAATAGGATAAACCTTATTCGTGTCCATTTCGCGGTTCCTTTAGTGGTCATTCGCCGTCGTCATCAGTTTTTTCGCTCCGCTCTCGATTTGGCCGACAGTCTCTTCCGCGGTGTCGTCGTCACGCAAAAACCGGTCGAGCTGATGTGCCACTAGATAAGCTAGCCGATTGTAGTTCACGCCGAGCACACCGGATGGTCTGGTGACAGCCCGATCGAAGATCGCAGGTAGTTTCTCGAACCAGGGAAACTCACTCAGAATATCTTTGTCTTGATATAAAGCCGGGCGGGAAGGCATCCCGCACAGTTCCAGCGCGACCGTTTTCTCTACTTCAACCGAGCTGAAGTACTTGACCAAATCAGCAGCCACGTCCGGATGCTTTGAATATTTTGAAACCATCAGACTCCACCCTCCCAGCGCGCCCGCATGCGTTCCGGAGACGCCACCTTTAGGCAATACGGTTATGGAGAATTTGCCGCTAATTCGAGAACCCGGTTTGTCAGCCAGGACATAGACGTACGGCCAATTCCGCATGAAAGCAGAGTGACCATCTTCAAAAATGTTCCGGCACTCTTCTTCCGCGTAGGTTAGTGTGCCCGCCGGTGAGATCGCTCCCAACCAGGTCCGAGCACGATTTAGGGCCTCTATTGCTCTCGGGTTATTGATGGAAATCCGCCCATTCTCCTCGATGATAGTGCCGCCCCCATAGCTAAAGATCCACTCAAGTGCGTTGATCTCTAGACCCTCATCTTTTCCCTGCCACAAATAGCCCTGGAAATCAGGATCGCCACCAGCCCTTTCTCCATCTTGGATCGTGCGCGCCATCTTGGTCAATTCATCCCAAGTGTCAGGTGGATGGGCGAACCGATACTTTTTCAACAGGTCGGTCCGATAATAAAGCAATCCCACATCAACTGACGTGGGCACGGAAACTAGTTTTCCGTCTACGGTGTTGTTTTGGATGACCTGCGGAAAATGCGCGGCGAGTTCTTCCGGGTTGAAGTAGTTCGTAAGATCTATGGCGTGAGGAGCGGCCGCTGCCTGCCAAATCGTATCGATGGAATAGACATCGATATCGGGAGTTTGAGCGGCCCAATCGACGAGGAATTGTCCAAAAGCGGTCGAATTCGAGTTCGGTTTGGAAACGTACACGACCTGGTTACCGGTCTTTCTGGCCCATTCATCGACCAGACGGCGGGTAACTTTCCCTGCTTCACCAAACTCCGAGGACCCAGCCATGCCTATGGTCGTCCCATGGCCACTCTGGCAAAGTAAGAACATCGCGCCTGACAAAACCGACAGAACCTGCCACCAAGATGTTCGCTGCCGTCGACCGAGTAGTTGACTCCCGCTGATTGTTCTGGTTGTTTCTCCGGGCTCCAATCGGCGTTCCCCCATATCAAAGTTCGATCTGTGAGCTCTGCCTTCAATCATGCGATTATTGCTGACAGCCGATTTACGCTTCCGCCTATCATGGTTCAAATGGTTGGAAGCGCAAGCCGTCCATTATGACGCAATCGCGATCTCGGGCGATCTGCTGGATGTGTTTTACAAGGAACCGCTAAAGCGTCAAGTCCAACGCACCTCCAGTTGGCTTCGCACCTTGACGGAAAAGACTAGCTTGATCGTTTGTTCAGGTAATCATGACACCGTCGATATACCGGTTGAACGATCTTCGGGTGCGATGCCTGCTTGGTTGAGCGAACTAGATTCGACCATTACGGTGGACGGCAACACTGCGGTCATTCGCGACCAAATCGTCATCACGAGCCTTAGCTTCGTCGCGACATCGGATCAGAAACGTCCCATTCTCGCCGCCGCCGATCGAACGCGAGAGGAAAAAGGGTTGCCCTGGATGGTGCTCCACCATCATCCCCCGGCGTACCATCAAGGAATAGGGCCAGAAGAGCTAACGGCCGGCCGTCTGCTTAAACATTTCTCGCCCAATTTCTGGGCTTCGGGACGGCTTTATGGCCAAGATCACTTCTTGAAAAGGCGCGGCTGGGTTCAGCGGATAGACAACTCAATCGTGCTCAATACCCCCCAACTGGCTTCGGGGCAGAACTTGTTCGAAGCCCCTTTTCCTAATCACGTCGTTCTGGATTTAACAGCAGGACAACTAACCTGGCATTGCGCCTTCCAAGAGAAAGTCGACCAGGAAAGCTTTGATTTTAATGAGCAGGTGTAGGCGGCGATGAGTCAACTCCGTGGGTCGAACGCCTCGCGCCAAGGGTTTCTATTAATCCCTTTTCACCCTTCGACGCGCTAAAGGTTTGCTTATTCCGAGCTTGTCGAGAAGCTCAGGACGGGCTTCTCACATAACAGGAGCGCCTCCGCTTGCCTTAGAAGCGGAGGCACCCTTCAACTAGCCCGGTTAGTTTCCCCAAACCACCAGACTAAAAAATGCTTAGAAAAACCATTCAACCTGCGTACCAAACAGCCAACCATGGTTGGTATTGCCGTTGTACGGCGGTTGAAAGGGAGGGCCCCATTCTTGCGTTGGGGTTGCCATGCCTTTCAACGAGTTGGACCAGATGGCATAGGTCGCAAAAAAGCGGATTTCCGGCTTGGTGTAGTAGCCACCTTTTGGCTTGATCACCGGCCCAACGTCAAAGACGCCGAGCCAGCCACTCTTCCCGAACCCTGGATAACCTGAACCGTTTGTATTGTTGCTCTCGTACTGAGCGGCGAATTGGCCTTGGAGGGCAAGATTATCGGCGAACCAGATAGCGGGACGAGTACCGAATTGGACATTGTGCACGCGACCGGAAACAATCTTATTTACGATCGCTTCACTTGGACCGACTACGTTGCCTCCTAGACCAACACCAGGACCAGTTTGGCCACCGACGGCAAAACCATTATACGACTCTTCCCAGTCACCGAACAAAGCAACAGAGAACCAAGGTTGTCCCGGAGGAGGCGCTGGTGCTGGTGCTACGCTCTTCCCGTCTTTGGAATTTCCGGCAACGACAGGGGCCGGAGCGGAATGGTACCATGGCCCGGCGAAATAGAACTGGAACCCCGCCCTGTAGGTGAAGCCATGGTTAAGCGCATCACCAACGTTAACCTGGCCGGTAAATCCAGGATGACGGAACAGGAACAGGTTCTCCGCTCCCTGGACATTACCAAGATCTGCGCCCGAGCCGAAGTTTGTAACACCTCGACCAAACAGGGCATAAGCGGTGAACGAATTGTTCGCTCCACCGGGTCCGAACTGTACAGCATAGATTGCGCCGCCACCGATACCCCAGGCAGAATTGGTGTGGACCGGATTGGTCAAATCAAAAACGTTACCCTGTGATTGGAAGCTACCATCAACAGTACCGTTAGAACCATAAGTTTGAGTAAAGGTACCGCCCTTTTCATAGTTACCAATCAAGACTAATGCGAGGGTGCCAGGAATCGGTCCAAGCGAAATATTCTTCAACCGAACGTCGAAGGTGTGCTTGAAGAACGTGCCAATACCCGGGGATGAATCGTTGGCGTTCAGACCGCCGATCCAGGCAATGTTGAGTTGTCCAATCCCAACGTTGATGTTTTGGACACCTACTCCGTAGCCGGAATCATCCAACCAGAAGTAATCTTCCGGATCCGTGTTGAAACGGTCATAGAACCGTTGACCAGCCCAAAACGTTATCTCGGGTGCAGCTTTGAAGACATTACTTGCCGATAGGAATGCCTGACGCAGGATGAAATCAAAGTCGTTGCCGCTTTCAGTGATATTGTTATGGCCGTCAAACGACGCTCGGTTCTGCACATACCGAATCGCCGGAGTGAACGTCATCGATACGTCCATGACATCCGGGCTGTCGCCGAGCATGTGAGCCTGCATCCAGGTCAATTCCATGTAGGTGTCGTTTTCGTTGCCGAGACGCATTCGGCCCTCACCCGGGAAGTCCGGTAGAGAAAAATTGAAATTACCGCCGCCACCGTTGCCATTGAATTGGAACCCGGCACGGACGTAGGCCGAGAACGTGAAGTTACGGGTTAGCGACTTCAGGAAAGACTCGTCCAGGGTTGGTGCTGCGGAGACTTCCTTACCGTCGGCATCGGTCAGGACACGCGTATTCAAGATCGAACCCGAATCAGCCTTCGACTCCAAGGCTTTCATTTCGGCCTCCATAGAACTGATTCGATCTTCGTACTGTTTCTGTATTTTCTGGACCTGCGAATCGTACTCCTGCTGCATCTTCTGCATTTGGGTCTTCAAAGCAGAAACGTCACTGTTAGTACTGCTATTATCCTGGGCTAAGCAAACCGACCCAGTCCATAATAAGGCGACAGCCAGCGCACAGACGGCTCCTTTGGGGGGACTGAACTTCATGCTTTTTTATGTTCCTTTGGGGTAAGAGTTAAGGCTCGAGCTCAAACCGGCACCTACCGGCACGAGATCGATGTCGGCTCTCTTAGGAACACGCCGATACAAAGTCGAGGCGACGAGTCTCAAATAGTACGCCGGGATAAAATTACGTAACGATTAGATAAACGGCGTTCTGATCGTCACGCGATCAATGGTAGAGCGAAAAACTCGGCGCGTTGGACACCGATTTGCTAAAAACGGCTGGCTGCACCAATTCTTGAGCCGTCCAAACGTCAGGCTCGTACTTTGGTTTTGTAGAGAGACAATGCGTTCCGGACGATTCGAGAAATACGCACATCCGGTCCAAAGGCGCGGCTCAAAACCGGCGCGGACAAACAGATCGAATCGATGTCCCGTTCGCGCCGAGTTTTCGCCTACCACTATTTATTACGCCACCGGCTTCATGGACGGAGAACGCCTGCGAAACTCGATTGGCGTTTGACCAGTCATTTGTTTAAAGACTCGGGAGAAATGTTGGATCGTGGCAAACCCGCAGTCGAGAGCAACATCACCGATTGGCAGATCGGAATTCACCAGTAGAACCTCTGCGTGACGAATTCTTACTTTGGTAAGCAACTTATGCATAGAACACCCTACTTCACGGCTGAATAGCACAGCCAATCTCCCGCGAGAGAGTCCAACCTCTTCCGCTAGCTTGGTCAGGTTCCAGTCCTCTCTAAAGCGGCCATCGACAATGCTTAGTGCTCTGGAAACTGCCGGATGAAGAGCGACGGGCGAGCGTGATGGCCCGGGGCTTTCCATTGCTCGCAGCACTTCGAGCACCAAAGCATCCAGCGCCAATTGCAGTCCAGCCGCCTGGTGCGTAGACGATGTCGTCCCTTCCCGGATGACGTGTCGGAAATGCTTCTCTAAATGGGCTAACCCATCCATTGACGAAATTCGCCTGAGCGTCTGAAGGGCCTTCCAGTTCGGGTGGCGATTTTCGGCTGCTCTTAGGTCAAATCCGACCCACAACTGGTGATGTTTAGGTTCGGGACCGTGTTCCAGCCAGTGATTCACGCTTGGCGGAAAACACCAAAGAGAGCCGGGTTTCAAAATGAATTCTCGCCCACCCATCGCCCCGATCCGAGTCGTTCCTTCAACGATATAGCCAATTTCCCAATGCCGATGCAGATGGGGACCGATTCGGTACTTAGGTTCTTCCCAGAGCTCTCCAGAGTCGATCACTTCCGACAGAATCCGATCAAGCCCAACGGCCCAAAACCCTGCCAACGGTCCTCTTGGTTTCAGAATCTGCATGCAGTCCTTGCTCCGTTAAATTGTCACGTTGGCATTTTAATGAAAATTTAATGAAGCTTGCAACGGCGCAAAATGCATGCGGATTCTTAGCTGACTAACTCCATGGAAGAATTTTGTGGGTCGGGAAGCCGTGTAGTTCGAATCGGACGGACCGTGCGCCGCCCGGCTCATAGGAACACGCTCGCTGTTCAAGCACTATTAAAGCATCTCGAGGACATAGGGTTCGATGGAGCACCTAGGGCGCTGGGCATCGACGAGCAGGGACGAGAAATAGTAAGTTACATCGACGGAACCGCCGGCCATTATCCGCTCAAGCCTTATGTGTTATCTGAATCGTCACTGGTCCAAGTCGCTCGGCTGCTGCGGTGTTATCACGATGCCTCCGCAAGTTTCTCAATGTCAGAGAATTCCTATTGGGGCTATCCGGTGCCCGGCGAAAGAGAGGTCATCTGTCACGGTGATGCCGGTCCATACAATATCATCTTCCGAAACGGCAGGCCGGTTGCATTGATTGATTTCGAACGAGCCGCGCCAGGCCCCAGAATCTGGGACATCGGATTCGTTGTCTACCGGTTCGCGCCATTGTGTGACGTGGCCGAAGCCACGCTCAGCCCAGACTTTGTTCGGTCAATCGCTCAGCGAATCCGAACTTTGCTAACTGCCTACGGCGTTTCGACATGCAATGATCTATTCGACTGGATCCAACTACGGCTACAGACCGAGATCAAACTATTTGAGTGCGCAGAGAATAACTACCTAACAGACCGTCAGAAGAAGATCGAGGCAGGCCATCTCGCTCTTTACAAACGCGATCTTCGTTTGATTGAGGAAGTCTCCGGGGATTTGGGAGCGCTGATTTAAGCTCGGTCGCACTTCCCGCGATTCAAGCTACTCCATCGGTCGCCCTTCCAGAGCGAATCCAAACTGACGCCTTTCCAGGCCTAAAGCCCTGGTGTTTTCTCAGGCCATTTCATGGCTAAAGCGGGAGTTACGGGAAACGAAAACGCTTCCACGACACACCTGAGGTCATGACGCAGTGGACGCCGCGAACTAATGACCAATCGCTTCTCACAAAAAGGAAGTGCCTCCGCTTGCCTTCGAAGCGGAGGCACCCTTCAACTAGCCCGGTTAGTTTCCCCAAACCACCAGACTAAACTTGTCGCCAGAGTCCGGCGCTAGCCGGACGTGGGCGGAAATTGACTAAAAGAACCACTCAACCTGGGTACCGAACAGCCAGCCGTGGTTGGTGTTGCCGTTGTACGGCGCCGCAAAGCCACCGCCACCGCCGGAACCTTCTTGAATGGGTGTCGTCATCCCTTTGAGGGAGTCTGACCAGACGGCGTAGGTAGCGAAGAACCGGATCTCAGGCTTGGTGTAATAACCGCCTTTTGGTTTGATCACCGGGCCTACATCAAAGACACCCAACCAGCCGGATTTTCCGAAGCCGGGATAGCCCGCGATGTTGTTATTGCTCTCGTATTGCCCACTGAACTGACCTTGGATTGCAATATTGTCCGCTAGCCAAACCGCTGGCCGCGTACCGAACTGAAAATCATGGACGCGACCGGAAACAATTTTGCTCGCGATTGGCTCGTTCGCATTCACAACATTTCCACCCTGGCCAAGCCCGGGACCCGTGTTGCCACCAAACGCGAAACCACCATATGATTCTTCCCAGTCACCGAATAAGGCGACAGAGAACCAAGGTTGCCTTGGAGCGGCCGCCGGCGCCGGTTCAGCCACGCCCTTGCCGTCTTTAGAGTTCCCGGCAACCACGGGCGCTGGTTCCGAATGGTACCACGGCAAAGCAAAATACAGCTGGAAACCGGCTCGGTAGGTATAGCCGTGGTTGAGCGCGTCACCAATATTAACCTGACCCGTGAAGCCTGGATGACGAAAGAGAAACAGATTCTCCGCTCCTTGCACACTGCCCAGATCGGCTGAGGAGCCGAAATTCGTAATGCCTCGGCCGAAGAGCGCGTAAGCAGTTAACGAGTTGTTGCTGCCGCCAGGCCCAAAATTGAGGGTGTAAATGGCGCCGCCTCCGACGCCCCAGGCGGAATCGGTATGGAGCGGATTCGTCAAATCCACGATATTGCCATCGGCATCGTAGCTTTGCGTAAAGGTTCCACCCTTCTCGTAGTTACCAAGAAAGACCAAGGCCAGGTTACCGGGGATCGGTCCAAGTTGAATATTCTTCAACCGGAGGTCGAACGTCTGCTTGAAGTACGAGCCAATACCCGGGGAGATGTCTTCGGCGTTGAGACCGCCGATCCAGGCAGCCCAGAGCTTACCAATACCCAAGTCGATGTTATAGACGCCGGCTCCATAACCGGACGTATCCAGCCAGAAGTAATCTTCCGGATCCGTGTTCCAGCGGTCATAGAACCGTACACCCGCCCAGAAAGTGACCTCGGGCGCCGTTTTGAAGACGTTCTTGGCCTCCAAATAAGCTTGGCGCAGGATAAAATCGAAGTTGTTACCGCTCCGCGTTACATTGTTTTGAGCGTCGAATGTATTTCGATTTTGCACATAGCGGATCGCCGGCGTGAACGTCATGGATACATCCATCACATCCGGGCTGTCGCCCAGCATATGAGCCTGCATCCAGGTCAATTCCATGTAGGTATCGTTTTCGTTTCCGAGACGTTCACGACCCTCTCCGGGAAAGTTTGGAAGCTCAAAACTGAAGTTCCCGCCGCCACCGTTTCCGTTGAACTGGAATCCAGCGCGGACATACACCGAGAAGGTGAAGTTCCGGGTCAACGATTTTAAGAAAGACTCATCAAGCGTTGGCGCTGCGGAGACTTCCTTGCCATCGGCATCGGTCAAGATGCGGGTGTTGAGAATCGAACCCGATTCAGCTTTCGACTCCAAGGATTTCATCTGGGCTTCCATCGAAGTGATGCGATCCTGGTAATCCTGTTGCTGTTTCTGCAGGCTTTGTATCTGAGCTTTTAGGGCCGACACGTCATTGTTACTGCTACTATTATCCTGGGCCAGGGCGACCGACCCAGTACACAAAAAGGCGAGAGCGACCTTTGAACACAGGGATCCTGTGGGGGGACGTAACTTCATGCTTTGCGTTGTTCCTTTGGGTAAGAGTTAAGGCCGGTGTTTGCGCTACAAACATAAGCGCTGCACCGATGGCAGCTGTCTTAGGAAGCGCGACTAACAAAGTCGAGAGGGAAAACTCCAAATCGGATATTCGGATAAATTTTTCCGATAGCTAGATAAACAGGCAACTGCGTCTGACATCGCTGTTGCAATCCGCAAGTCGAACTTGCAATTAGCCGGGCGAAACCTTTTAAAAAGCCGATCCAGCAACGGTTAGTATCTATTAGTGTCTAATAGTCTTCGATCGCTTATCCATTCGTCCAGCACTGTATCCGTTCGTCAAAAATGCTTGTCCATTCATTCGACGGTAAGCTCGGTTGTCGTGCGTAATGTTAGTAGTGAGTCCACAGCACGCTTGGCAAGATGAATAATAGTTAATGAATAACTTTTATTAATGAAAAATCTTTAATTGATTCGTTTCTAATCACCCCTTGACTTTGTTAGCTGCGACGCGCAGATAAACGTAATAGATCGTTCGATTGATATCGAACCTAGCGTGCAAGGACATGCAAATTCTTAGAGCAAGAGGACCGTTGCCAGGATTCAAGGCAATCGAACTCGGTACGATTCTTCCGGGGATCATTGATCTGGGGGAACATCGGGAAACCGCGAATCACCGTTATCGTGAACACGCCCAGAACCATTGGGTTCTGGAGTACGTAATCGAAGGCACCAGCCGGGTTCGAATAGACGGTGAGCCGGAGGTCTCGTTAGAAGCCGGCTCTATCGCCTGTTTTCCTCCCAATTTAGGTCGATGGTGGCAATACGGTCCGGAACCGAAACACCATGTGTTATGGGTCGGTTTCGAGCTGCAAGCTATCCAGCACCGCTATCCCGAATGGAAGCTTTCTCAGGCTTTACAGCGGGTTCATTTCGCTCATGACCTGATGCATTTGGAGCGAGTCTTTCTTCAGGTGATACGGGAAGCGACTACCCCATCTCTACACCAGGCGTGCGGGCTGCGGCTGGCGCTGGATACCTTGGTCCTTGAAGTGGTCCGAGCCTTCACCGAGCCAAGAAAAATTCTGTCGTTAGTCTCGGTTCATCCCGCGATTGCCAAAGGGTTAGGGATTCTCGAGACCAGATTTAGAAAGAATTGGACCTTAAGCGAGCTTGCCGACGAAGTAGGACTCTCCCGCAGCCGGCTGGCCGAGCTGTTTAACCTCGAGGTTGGTTATTCGATCCATAAATTTCTGACCAAGGTCCGAGTCCGGCATGCGGAGACTCTTCTGAGCCATTCTGATCTCCAAATTGGCGATATCGCTTCAGAATGCGGTTTTGCCACTATTCAGCACTTCTCCCGAGTGTTTAAAGGAGTCACCGGACAGTCGCCGATCAATTTTCGACGCCGATGTGCCGATCGGGATTCCGGAAAACTCATGGTTTCTAGCAAGCACGTCGGATAAGCAGGGTTGGTGGCGCCAGGCTCCTCGCCCCACCATACTTCTTACGCCCGATCAATCCTGCACGCATAGCATCCGGGTTTGGCGAAATGCACGTGCAAGAATTCAACGGCTGGATCTTCGAAAAATCGGGCAATCGCTTCCTCTGTGCGATCTCCCTCAACGACATCGGCGCCCACCAACATATCTTTCGCATCGAAAGCTCGAACCGATAACAAACGGTTACGCAACATCTCCGGGAGCGAATCAGTGTAGACCGCGGCAGCCGTTGCCGCCTTGCGAATAAACACCGCATGAGTGCTACGATAGGGAGATTCGGTCGGCAGATGAATGAAGTTCGTTAAGATCACTTCATCGCCAGCCTCGGCGTCCTGCAACGACACCCGACAAGGGAACCCGGGCTTGCTGTCGGCGATATAACGCTTAGCTCGCCGCTTTTCCAATTCGTCATCCGACAAGTCGAATAGTCCTTGAAAAGGTTCCGGAGAAAGGCCGCGGACCGTGAAATGAGACGCTTCGGTTTTAGTCATGTGTGAACCTCGATCCCGGCGCAAAGAAAACGACCCGATTCTTGCTGTCGGTTGCGACGACCATCCAGACAGACAAAATCTCACGCAAAGACGCAAAGGCGCAAAGGTTCGGAGGAGGCGAACTGTGGAATCGTTGGTACCAATAAGCAGCGGAGCTGAGATTCAAGATAGCCTACCAGACAGTTCAAAAACCAGTCAGCTGACGACCTATCCGTCCCGGAGAGGGAATTGATGGCAGCGTGGCCTGGAGGGGAGCCGCTTTGCACATAACAGACGAGTCCGCGATATTGCCTCGACGTGTACATGACCGGAAACCTCCTTGAACGGGCGGCTCGAGTTCAGGCTCATTCACGGCGACCCTGTTTCACCCGTCCAAACCTTTGCGTCTTTGCGTGAGATTTTCCCGGATTTGCCTTACAGCGGCACGCTAAGCTGAATTCCCAACACCACCTCGTTGGTAGCATTGTGAATGCCGCCGGGATTGATGATCCACTGAAGATCCGGCTGTATGTTTGCCCCGTGGAAGACGTCGAACGAGTAGAAAATCTCCTCTACGAACTCGTTATTTTGTACGTCGAAGCCAGAACCAGGATGACTGTTGATGTATGCCCTCTCGGCGTTCCGGACACTCCCGGAAATGCGGTTCCAACCCGTTGCGATCCCGACGGAATCGTAGGGTCGCTTCGACCAAGGACCCCAGTAGTAAAGTCCGGTGAATATTTGGCCCTCCTGAAATGAGGTCCGCGGATCTAACCAAATAGTCCCGAAAAAGGCACTCAAGCCCCGCTTAGTGGGGCGTTGAACCGCACCGTTGGCCATCTGTTTCCCTTGCATCTCTTTCCCATCGCTCGGACCCTCCGGTTCGGATTCCGGCACCGTAGTAATCTGTTGCCAAATACTGCCGTAAACACCCCAATCTCCTGTGAACGTGCTGCCCAGGAATCGCGCTGCGCCCGGTGCACCGTTTAGCACGCTTTTGAAGGCTCCGGTGGTTTCCGTATGGTTTGTATTCCCGAAGGCTCCCAGCACCCATTCTCCCGGTAGCTTTTGCCCGAAAATATTCAACTTCGGTTTCCAATCGATTTCGAACGGCACAATGGCGCCGGTGGTACCGCCCGGATTATCGACCCGGAGGTAGTATTGGTTGGAGATCCAATAGTTATTGAAAGCAAAAAGGCCGATTCTGAAGGATAAATCCTTGGTGGCGTTCCACTGAAAGTCCGTCCCCCATTGACTCACCGGCCAGGTGAACATGCTATAACCTGCCACGTTTCCGGTGATCCCAGCCGTGAACGTCAGGTTTTCAAACGGGAAAGCGTAATAACCTCCGAATTCCTGACTCATGTTCATTAGACCCGCCTTGATTTCGAATGTGTCGTTAAGAAGGGTCTGTTTGAACCACATGCTGGTGATGCGCCAAGTTTGGCCTCGTCCCCACACTTCCTGAATAAGTTGGACGGTATTGGGATTTTGCAAATTGCCCAAGTTGTTTCCAGTACGCTTGGTGACATAGAACTCGAAACTGCCGCCCTCCCAACCGATCAGTTTATTGAAGTCCAGGTCTACGCCGAAAAGGGCCTGATCCGTATAAGCCCATACCTGACCCGAGTTTTTGGCAAAACCGCTGAAAGTGTCCTTACCCCCACTGACATTGCTGGCCGTTTCACTAAAGTAGTCGAGATTAAAATCGATACCCCAATTGTGGAGGAGAGTACGCAAGCCCCACCAGTCGCCGGTAACGTATCGATCCCAATATTCCCTTCCTTCTTCCGGGGTCAGATGCATTGACGGATCAAAGGCGATAGGATTGGCAGGCGCAGTGCCGGACGAGACCGCGTTTGCGGCAGACATTGCGGGCGGTGGAGGAGAGGGAGGGTTGCTAACAGAGGCAGGATTGGTTTGACCTGAATCCTCAGCCGCAAAAGCAGAAAGGGAAGAAGAACACGATAATCCGATGGTAACAGAAAAAGTTGCGTATAACAGCGACGCGAACGAATTCCTTTTCACGTGGGGGTTACTCCTTGGTAAGGTCTGGCTTTAGTTTCGTAATTCCGTCGAACCCAGTTCGACCGTCGGCCTGAAACCATGGACCCTCAGCCATCAGCCGCCCGAGGTCAACTACTTAGGGATCCTACTTCCTGGCCAGCGCTATCTAACCCGTTTGAGCTATCCCTGACTTAATGCAGCCGCATCGGTCACAGTCATCGCTTCTCACTTCTCACAATAAAGAGAGCGCCTCCACTTGCCTTCAAAGCGGAGGCGCCCGTGTCTAGCCCGGTTAGTTTCCCCAAACCACCAGACCAACTTGTTTCGTACCGCGCCGCGGCAGAAAGGGAGAAATTCTACTCTAAAAACCGCTCAACCTTCGTCTCTCCATTTTATGTTAGCTAAGGCTTGATCCGATGTTCGAATTTAATCGAACACCGACCAGATGGTTTTAACCAGTCTATAAAGAGTGTCGAGACCTGCCGATGATTTTGAGACGGGCAGATACGTTTTTCCGACTAATGGATACAGGCATTAATTTTGCCTATTCATGCCTTTATAGCATCGTATAGCAATTAGGGCACTCGCCGGTATTTCCCAGCGGTCGATCCCGTTACTTGTCGAAAAATCCGAGCAAAATGCTGGCTAGTGGCGAAACCGCAGTCGCTGGCAATCTCGCCGATACTGAGGTCCGAATCTCTTAACAACGCTCGAGCACGCTCCACCCGCACCCTATTCAAGACTTTGTGAATCGAGGTGCCAATCTGTCTACGGAACAACTGAGCCAGCCGCGCTCGAGATATTCCTGATTCAATGGCCAACCGGTCCAAGGGCCAGTTCTCGCGAAAGCGTGTCTGTAACAGGTTCAGCGCTCGGGAAACGGCGGGATGCAAGACCGCATTCGCTGCTCTTTGATCTCGGTCGGTCCCGGCGCGTATGATTTCAAGAAGCAAAGCGTCCATACTTAGACGGAGCGCTGCCGCTTGATAGTGTGACGGGTGGGCACCTTCAGCGACGATCCGAGAGAACAGATACTCAAGTTGATAGACCTCGTGAAGAACCACGACTTCACGAAAAATGCTCATCAGGTTCCACTCGGAATGTCGAGCGAGGATGGCCGGCAACTGCAAACCAACGAAAAGACGATGATGTCTAGCCTCCGGCCCTCGCCGAAGCCAATGCTCGATATCGGCGCCCACACTCCAAAACGACCCAGCACTCAGATGAAACCTGCGTTCGCTACCGACATACAACTCGCTCGTCCCCTCTGCGGCGTACCCTAATTCCCAGTAACGATGTTGATGTCTATCTTCTTGCGATCCAGGCGATTCCCAATCCTCGCCTAAATCCACCACCTCAGGAACTATCTGATTCAGCTCGATCGCATGGAAATCGTAAGTTACTCCTTTAGTCTTAACAATTTGCATTCTGCCGGTCCTGCCAACCTAACAAAATCACTGGGGGGTACGGGTATCGTCTCCGCGCCGGCACGAATAATAAGCATAGCAGAATCTGTTCCTGACTCAGTTACAGTCACAAAGCATCCTTCTACCAGCCCTGTTTTCTCTGCCATAAGGTCGTCAGCCAGCAGTGTTTCTTTTTTGAAATCAGCTGTCAGCCGGACTGTTCAAATAGGTTTAACAGAACGTACCGATCGTCAAGCCGGGTTATTCCCGAGATTGCTAACTGCATTCTGACTTCAGCTATTTGCAACGAGCAAATGGGCGGAATGAATGATTAGTGATTCAGAAGACGCCGAGAAGGATAAGCAGCGTCGCCCAGCCCAGAACGGAGGGCGTTGCCTTCGGCGTTTCTATCCCGTTTCGCGTATCGACGCCGCAAGCCGTCTGCGGGTAACCGATGCCGAGAGACGCCAGCCGCGCGGTTCCAGCGCCTCTATCGACGGGCTTTCAATGACCTGAAATCGTACAACCGAACACGCGTTCCGTCATTCAGCCGCGAACGCGAAATGCAACGCCTCCCCGGTCTACATTGCGAACGCACCAATCACTTCCTAAGCCGAGCGCCGCATCCAAACCTGCATCTCGCCCGGCGCCCTATTCGCCCAGGCATAGTACGGGATCGCGCACAGTTCAACCGGCTCAGTCTCCGGAACATGCTCGGTGTAAAGCTTTTCCGCGCTAGTCGTTTCGCGGAGAGCGTTCCCTTTTAATAGGGTCATTCCGCCCAACAAATCATTGGCTTCGACAGGATGGAAATCCGCCTGGCCGGGAAGGACGAAATGGTCGAGATCCGGCCCGTTGTCTGCTTGCTCGATACAATAGACGAGAGGTCCGCGGCTCAAGGCCGTGCGACCGCGGTCCGCTTCGACGTCAAAGCGTGCAAACTTCTGACGCACCGGCATTTCGAAATTCAGTTCGATTTTATCACCGTTGTTCCAAACCCTCCGCAGATGCACATAGCCATTCTGCGCTTCAACGTTTTGGGACTGTCCGTTGATCTTGAGCGTGGTCTGGCCAGCCCAACCGGGAATCCGAAGCGCAAGCGTTCTGTCACTAGGGTCTTCGGTCGTAATCTCGATCGCATTGTGGCCCGCAAACGGTAAACCGCTCTTGATGGTCAGCCGAATTCCAGGGAACGCGGCTTCACAACTTACGTACTGGTGAACCGCAATTCCTTCCAGCCCCTCGCTCAACAGGTAACCGGAGAGCGAGCTAATCAAGCGGGCCAAATTGGGCGGGCAACAGGGACACCACCACGGCCAAGGAATTCGGTGATGAGTCCCTCGACTCGCCAATGGATTGTCATAAAAGAACGATTCACCGTCGAGGCCGATCCCGGAAAGGATACAATTGTAGAGCGCCAACTCCATGACGTCGCTAAACTCCGAATCGAGCCGGGTCTGCAGAAGCCGATGCCCAAATAAGAATAGTCCAATCGAGGCGCAGGTCTCGGCATAGGCTTTTTCGTTCGGGAGATCGTAGTCACGCGTAAACCCTTCATTTTCGGATGCAGATCCGATACCCCCCGTCAAATAGAGCTTGGTATCAATGACATCGCGCCAAAGGCGTCCCGCAGTCTCTAACAAGCTGGCATCCTTGATGACCACGCCGACATCAACCACTGCCGACAACAGATACATGGCCCGCACTGCATGACCGACCACTTTCGTTTGCTGCCGGATCGGCTCGTGCGCCTGCATGTAGGCGTATGGTGAACCTGGATGATTCGGACGAAATTCGCGTCTATCTAGCCGCTCAACCGCTTCCCGATCGAAATAGTTGGGTGCTGCTCCCCTTTCATCGATAAAGAATCGGCTCAGTTCGAGATAGCGGGTATCACCGGTCGATCGGTACAGGCGCATCAAAGCCAGCTCGATCTCAGGATGGCCGCAGTACCCGTTCATTTTCCCCGGCCCATTGCCAAAGCGCTCAACCAACAGATCTGCATATCGCCTAGCGACACTCAACAGAGTGTCCTTCCCGGTCGCCTCATGGTGAACCACCGCCGCTTCGATTAAGTGTCCGGCGCAATAGAGCTCATGCAAATCCCGAAGATTCTTAAACCGGTGGCGCGGACGCCAAGTCAGAATATGGCTATTTAGATAGCCATCCGGTTGCTGGGCGCGCTCCAAGCGTACAATGATATCATCGACTAGCTTTTCCAGCTCCGGGTCCTTGGTTTGCTGGAGACGGGCCGAAGCTGCTTCTAACCATTTGGCCAGGTCGGAATCCCAGAAAATGCTGCCGCCCCAGTACCAATCATCGCCCACTGCCCGTCCCCGATGCATCTTCTGGTCGAGAGCCAAGGCATCGATCTGACCTTCACCTCGCAGTTCCTGGAACTGATGGAAAAGCGTTTTGGTTCCTACCAAATCCCGCCACCTTTTCCAAAAACCATCGACAATCGTAACTCTGCTTGGGGGAACCGGAGACCAACTCGCATCCATATAGAAATACTTTTCATTGCGAGATCGGGAACCACAACTTAACTGATCCGTAGAAAGGCGGCACGATTCCGACTCGCTTCGCGTGAGAAGTGAAAGGTGAGACGTGAGAGGAAGACCGATTCGCCTGGGAGGGACGCTAAGGCCGTTCCCAGGCTTGTCCTACCGCTGTTGACGCCAATCGCCACCGACAAAACCATTTTTTGCTAGAAGCACCACGCCCCCAATCACCCATCACTTCTCACTTCTCACGCCCCACCCCTCTCCCCCATGCCCGATCCCCCAAACCAGCTGGTCATATCAACACAGAGCGCGCTCTCTGCCTCAAACGCCGGATTGTTCGTAGCACCCCGCTACGGTTTGCATCCGGAGCGCGAGTTGGCATCGTTCGAACTGATCTTTGTCCGTTCTGGAGTGCTCCGGCTTTGGGAAGATCAAAACCGATTCGAAATTTCTCCCGGGCAAACTTTGATCCTGTGGCCCGGACGCCGGCATGGCCCAAGCGCGCCGTACGAACCTAAGACATCATTTTACTGGTTGCATTTCGAGCTCGACTCAGCGGCGCCTCCAGCCGGCATCGTACTGCCTCAAGTCGCGGAGGTGCCGCGTGCACTCCGGTTGGTGGAACTATTCCGACGCTTCCTCGACGATCAGGAGAACAACGAATTGGAACCGAACTATGCGTCCACGTTAGTAAAACTGATGTTGCTAGAGATCGCTGCGCAAGATCAATCGAAGCAAGCCAAACGAGGGCAACTGCCCGCTCGCAAACTAGCAGCCACGGCGCAAGTCACGATTGGTAAACGGTTTCGCGAACCGATCACCACCTCCGAGATCGCCCGTACGCTTCATTGCAATCCGGACTATCTCGGCCGCGTCTATCGGGAAACATTCGGCCATAGCCTTACGACCGGCATCCATCAAGCACGGATGCACCACGCCAAAAACCTCCTGTTGCTCAGCTCGCTCAACGTAAAGGAGATTTCCGCCGCCTGCGGCTACGGCAACCCAGATTATTTCCGCCGAATGTTCCGCCGCTTTTTCGATATGCAACCGAATCAGTTCCGGTCGCTGCATCCGAGGCAGCATACGAACGCAGCTTAGGCTGTGCGAAACCATTTTTGTGGCGTGGCGCGAAAGTAATCAGTAATCACTAATCAGTGATCAGTACCTTCGCGGGTTTCACGATGCTCTCATCAAGGACCCCACACGACTGATTACTGACTTACTGATTACTTTCGTGCCACCTCCAACGCTCAAATTTCTCTCCCGAGCTTCGCCACGTCCACCCATTTCGCCTGTTCC
>JAFAZK010000250.1 GCA_019239825.1 Verrucomicrobiota bacterium
TAAGGATTCGTTGAAAGCTAGACGGCGTCTCGGTTATCTGGCAGAAAACGTTCCCCTCTATCACGATATGCGGGTCGACGAGTATTTACGCTACCGTGGCACTCTCAAAGGGCTGTCGGGACGAAAGCTGCTGGGCAGAGTCGGCGCGACCAAAGAGCTGTGTGGTCTGAAAGAGGTCGGTCGCAAAAAGATCGCCGGATTATCAAAAGGGTTTCGGCAACGGGTAGGACTTGCCGAAGCAATGATCCATGAACCGGAACTGCTCATTTTAGATGAACCGACCATCGGATTGGATCCAAATCAGATCCGCCAGGTCCGTGAATTGATAAAATCCCTCGGGGAACGGCACACCATCCTGCTTTCCACCCATATCTTGTCCGAAGTCGAAGCGACGTGTAACCGAGTGCTGATCATCAACCGTGGGCGAATCGAAGCTTCCGACACTCCGTTTAACCTGGTGAATCAGCTGCGTACGGCAGGATTGGTGAACCTTGAAATTAAAACCGGGAACGAGGATCCTACCCAATACTTATTGAAGATCCCCGGAGTGAAAGATGTTCAGCTTAAAACCGATGGTCCCTGGCGCCACGGCTCGATCCGCATCGAGGCAAACTCAGATTTGCGAGAGGAGATTTTCAATCTGGCGGTCGAACGAAAGTGGATTATCCGCGAATTGAGTAAAGAACGAGCAACACTGGAAGACGTGTTCGTGGAGCTTACACACACGGAAGGTTAGTGGATGATCAGAAGAGTTTTCGCCCTGCTAATCAGAGAGCTTTCCGCGTTTTATTACTCGCCGATCGCGTACGTCGTTTTATTTTTTTTTCTGATCCTGAATGGGCTCGCGTTTTGGTTCTCGATTGCGCCGCTGAGCCACGGACCGTCCGAGCTCACCGTGGTTCAGATTTTTTTTAACAAGCTTACATTCTGGATCGCCTACCTATTGGTGTTCCCGGTCATCACCATGCGGTTGTTTTCTGAGGAATTTAAGCTTGGCACTATCGAGACCCTGATGACGGCGCCGGTTCGCGACTGGGAAGTGGTTGGGTCGAAGTTCTTTGCCTCGCTTTTGTTCTATCTGACCCTTTGGCTGCCAAGTTTGTTTTATTTCCTGCTTTTCGGGTGGCTGATTAACCGTGATGCCGCCGGCACAGGTGCTCAGCTCTGGGCTCCTTATCTTCTATTGCTGGTCATGGGCATGTTTAACCTATCGCTAGGTTGTTTGGCGTCGTCGCTAACGTCGAATCAGATCATCTCGGCGATGATGGCGACGGTTTTGGTCTTGGGGGTTTTCTTTCTTACAATGATCGGATACGCGATCAGTGGCAGTTCGCCGATACTGCGCGAAATCACTTCCTACGTCGGCCAGCTTGATCACATGGACACTTTTTCTCGGGGCGTGATTGACAGCCGGCCCTTGGTTTTCTACCCGACTTGCACCGCTTTCATTTTACTAGTCACCTATCACGTTTTCCAATACCGCCGGTGGAAGATTTAGTGCCTTATAGAGCAGACCTTCATGCGTGAAAAAGCGTCTCGCCAGATTCCTAGAGTCAAGATTGCGCTGAATACCGTTGTGCAGATCACGCTCGCGGCGGTGATTGTTTTTCTGCTGAATTACCTGAGTTTTGAACGGTTTAAGCGGTGGGACCTTTCCCACAATCGCAAGTATACCCTTTCACCACTGACCAGGCGGATCGTGGGCTCGTTGAAGAAGGATCTTAAGATTTATGTATTTTCTTCGCCGCGCGGAACGAAGTCCCCAGGCTCCGAGCTTTTCACTGAGACCGAGGCATTGCTCAAAGAATATCAATACGCGGGCGGCCACCGAGTCCACGTCGAGGCGATTGATCCTTACCTGAATCTCACGCGGATGCTAGAACTGCGGGACAAGTACAAATTCGGAGCGAAAGATAGCACCGATAACATGGTCCTTTTGGACTACGACGGCAAAACGAAAAGTATTCCGACGGCCACCCTGGCAGATTATGTCGATGCCGAAGGCTTCGATTCGGATCAAACCCCCGTCATGAAAGACTTCAGAGGCGAACAGGTTATTACTAGCGCCCTGATTCAGCTAACGGAGGAAAAAGAGATCAAAATTGGTCTGATCAGCGGGCAAGGGGAGCTTCCGGTAACTGATGACACCGATCTGGGCCGTTTTCGTAGCGCACTCGAACATCAGAATATCGTCCTTCAGGAACTAGGATTGGAAGGCATTGATAGGATTCCGAGTGAAATTGCCGCCTTGATTTTGGCGGGGCCCCAGTACGATTTGACCGAACACGATGTCGCCGTTTTGCATCGATATTGGGAGGAAGGTGGCCGCCTTTTGATCCTCTTGAATGGACGCGCCAAAACGCCGGTGCTCGATAAGATGTTAATCCAATTCGGCGTTTCGCCCGCTAAGGATTTGATCGTCTCCAGCTTTCAGGCGCAGACGGAAGACAGGCTTACTCTTGATGTTTATTCGCATTTCCTGGGTGCAACGCCTTTCTTGAAACCGCTGGCTGGGGTGATCGGATTCTTTCCCGGCGGCACTCGTTCGATCGATGTTAACGAGGCTGAGCTGAAGGAAGTCGGGGTTCGCGCAACGAAAGCCTTGTCACCAGCGATCGATTCGTATTGGGGTGAAAAGGACGATTTCCTGGCCAATGGCGCCGACCCGGTTTTTCATCCTGGCGTCGATTTACAACCCCCGCTCACCATTGGTTGGGCACTAGAAAAAGGCGCGGTGGAAGATCAGAGTATTCAGGTCCGTTCATCGTCGAGACTGATCGTAATCGGAAATGCTGATTTTATTCGCGACGAAAACCTGAATCGCTCGGTACCGGACACAAACTTTCTCCTCCTCTGCATCAATTGGTTGACGGAACGCCAGACCTTGCTCGCCATTCCGCCCAAGGAGACGCCGATCTACACACTAGATTTGAAGCCGGGCCAATTGGATCAGATCGTGCTAGTCGTGGTAGGCGGTATACCAATGCTTGCCGCCGTGTTCGGCGTTCTCGTCTGGACAGCACGACGGCGTTAAGCCATGAAGATAAGCACAACGCTGGCTCTTTTAGTGATCGCCATCGGATTAGGGATTTTCGTTTGGATCCTCGATCGCCGGAGCCCGGGAAACCGAGAACAACTTGCGCACAGCGCCTACCTGGTAGACCTCGACCGAAACGATGTCACTCAACTGGAAATTGAAAACGGCGACACCAAGACTCGCTTACTGAAAACGAACGATGGTTGGCGGCTGACTGCACCGGTTGTTGACCGGGCTGATTCGAAGGTGATCGACACCCTTCTCTATTCGACCCAATTCCTGAAACGGGATGATACTCTTGGCAGTCTCGGAAAGGGCGACCAGAAGAGGAACTATCTAAAGCAGTTTGGTGTCTTGAGGTCGCGACTAATCTTGCGTTGCAACGGGAGCAAAACGCACATCGAGCTCCAATTTGGAGGAGAAACGGCGGTAGAGGGCTCGTGTTATGTGCGAATAGATTCCAAGGACGAAGTTTATGTTGTTGACGATGATTTAAAAAATTTTATCTCCAAACCTGCCGATTCTTTTCGAGATCATCAGTTGACTCCCTTTCTTAATCCTGAGATCGATCGGATTGTTCTAACTCAAGCTGCCGGTGAGATCGAACTAACCAGGCAACAAGACCAGTGGCAGATTGAGCGACCGATTAAGGCGCGCGCTAGCCAGACTGCGGTTAATCGGATGCTTAAAAAAATAAGCGAGACACCGGTGCTTCAGTTCCAGGACGAGGAAGGCGCCGGAGAACTCGAAACGGAGAATTCTCCAAACGCGGTTACACTCTTTTCAGGGCAATCCAAAGTTAAGATTGCTTGCGGCGCCCCCGTTTCCAACCAGCCTGGACACATCTATGTCCGGGTGTCGGACCGGCCTTCCACTTTCATTGTGGACGATAGTTTGGCACAAACCTTGGAACAGAAACCAAATGACTTGCGGGATCGGAGAATAGTGCGCCTCAATTCCGATTTGATTGACCGAATTACCATCACCACCAAAGGACAACCTACCGCTCAACTGAGTCGCAAAGAGGGGCACTGGATGATCTCAGACCAGAACGACGCGCCTGCAGACGCTGATGCAGTCGAGCACCTGTTTGATACACTCAACTCAAACGACGTCAGTGGTTTCGCGTCCGACAGCGCCAGCGACCTAACCAGTTATGGCCTGGATACACCCGCTTTGGAATTTGCGTTTAGCTCTTATTCTTCGGAGAACACGGCCGAAGAAAACGCGGGAGAGACCAGAATCGCGACCCTGGCCATCGGTCGTCTCGAGGGCGATAATTACTATGCTCGTGTAGAAGAAGAACCCTATATCGTCGCTCTACCCAGACGAATCGTTGAGCAGCTTCCAACCAATGACTTCAGTTTCAGGTCTCACGAGATTCTTAATCTGCCGCGAAGCGATTTAGCCTCCGTTGAAATCACAAAAGATGGGACAACCGTCGTATTAACCAGGAACGAAAAAGGGCAATGGGTCGTCCAAGGGCAGACCGGTTCTCAGAACGATCTCGCTATTCAGACTTTTCTTAATACTCTGAGCGGCTTGCAGTCCGCGTCGTGGGTCTCGGAGAAAGGCTTGGCCCCCGAGTCTGCGGTAGAAAAAATTGTCATTCATAGGAAGAGCGACCAAAAACAGATCGTTCTCCAGATCGGCGAGAAAGCCGCCGAAGGGGACGAATACGCCAGCATTTCTACACTGCCGGGTACTTTTTTAATTCGCGCGTTAGACGTCCAGAACTTGATGGATGCGCTAGTGCGGTAGGGACCTCATTCTCGTTCTCGTCCTCTATTTCGGCGGAGCATCGTTATGTGGAGTCAACTTATCTATAACCGCTTCGCGGTAAATTTCGCTGGCTCCGTCCCTTATCCTCTTTCTGCCAAATACGCAGTAACAATCCCGCCGGAAAGCGGCTTGGCAATTGCACCCACAAATCCCGCTTCCTCCATCAAGGCAGTCATCGCCGCGCCTCTAGGAAAGCTTTCGATGCTATCCCCAAGATACTGATAGGCTGTGGGCTCACCGGTCAGCCAGCCGGCCAGTCGAGGCAGGACGAAATGTAAGTAGAATCGATACGCCGGCAGCAGAGGCCCGGACGGTAGCGAGAAGTCTAATATAACGACGTGTCCACCCGATCGGGTCGTACGAGCCATTTCGGCGAGAGCGCGTTCCAGGAACGCCATATTTCTCAGACCAAAGGCGACGGTAATAACATCGAACGAAGCATCCGCAAAAGGCAGAGCCAATCCGTCCGCGACGACTAAGTGCTCGATATTTCGCTTCCCCGCTACTTTGAGCATGGGGATACAAAAATCTGCTCCAACCACAAAGGAGGCGGTATTTGTTCTCGCCAATTCCTCAGCCAGAACGCCGCTCCCGGTTGCTAAGTCGAGGATCCGGGAAGGCTTCCATGCAGCCACCCGCTGACAGACGAATTTCCGCCAGCTTCGATCGAGACCAAGACTAAGGACCTGATTGGTGAGATCGTATCGCGGCGCCACACCGGCAAACATCTCCCGAATCGACTTCGAGTTGGCCGCAGAAAAAGGCGATGGCATCCTAGTTTTTAATGCTCACGAGAGGACTCGAACCTCCACGGGTTGCCCCATACGGTCCTGAGCCGTACGCGTCTGCCAATTCCGCCACGTGAGCGAGGATGCGAAAAGTAGCTAACAAATCGCAGATGGCAACTCAGAAAGGAGCCGCGGGTTAGAATCAAGGACGCACCGAGTCGGCCGAGCGCACAACTGGAGGGCAGCCGCTTTGGAACGCGCCTAAGGATCTCGTGATCTTCTTTCCAGCGCGAGGACGGCCAAATACGGTGTTAAACAGGCGGCTCCCGGAAACGACCGCACGCGATGTTTTGTCCATCGTCCCGTTCGGAGATTGCTCATCCGCGCGACCTGCCAACGAGCCTAACACGCGTTGAAACGTTCCCGGGAGCCGCCTGTTTAAGGAGATCTGCGGTCATGCGCACGCGCCGAGACGAATATCGCCGGGTCTCTTGGGTACGATCCAAAGCGGCTCCCCAGGCTCTTGCCACCGCCACCATCCGCCCCCTACCGGACCTAGCTGAGCCGCATCGGCATCAATACATACAGGAAAGCGCCGTGGATCTTAATGACTCCTGGACTCATTTCGTCGATAAGGTCCAAAAACACCTCGTCGTTCGGAAGACTCCGAAGCGGCGCCATTAGAAATTCGGGGTTAAAGGCGATCGAGAAATCCTTGCCCTTGTACATAACCGGCAACGACTCTTTAGCCTCGCCGACGTCTGGGGTCACCGCCACGATATCCATGTTGCCTTTGCCGAATATCAGTTTCACCGAGTTCGACTTTTCGCTGGCCAGCAACGAGACCCGCCGGACCGCATTTAAAAACACTTCTCTCTCCAGCGTGATTCTTTCTTTCGCTTCCGCCGGGATTACTTGCCGATAATTCGGATAGTTGCCTTCTATTAGCTTTGAAACCAGGAGTGCGTCGTTCAACTCGAAAGCGATCTGGTTCTCGCCGATGCTTACCTTGACATCGCCTTCGTCTTTGACTAGCCGCTGCAGTTCTAAGACTGCCTTAGTAGGAACAATGACATCGATTTCTTGGCTGCGAGGAAACTCCAATTCGAGATCAACCAGCGCCAGTCTCCGTCCATCGGTCGCCACGGCAGTGAGCTTGTTTTCCTTGAAGGAAAAGAGGATGCCGTTCAGGACGTAGCGGGTCTCGTCAGTGGAGATTGCATAGGACGTCTTGCGGAGCGCATCCTTCAGATCTTTCTGCGCGATCCCAAATTCCTTAGCGTTTTCGAACCGAGCCAGTGGCGGGAATTCCTCTTCGGGTAATCCCAGGATCTTGAAATAGCTGGACCCGCTGCGAATGGAGGCGAGATTCTTAGTATCTACTTCCGCATAAATCTCTGCAGCCGGTAACTCCCGAACAATCGAGAATAAGCGTCGCGCCGGCAGAGTCGTGGCTCCAGTCCGTTCCACATTGGCTTCCACTCGGCCACGGACGCCCACATCCAGGTCAGTAGTTGTTAATCGTAACTCGCCTTCGGCGGCCTGAAGCAGCACGTTGGACAAGATTGGCAGAGTAGTCCGCGTACTGACCACATTCTGAACGGTGGAGAGACCCTCGAGTAGCTTGTCCTTACTGACGCTAAATTTCATGGTTGAGCTTTATCAAATCACGCGCGAAGTGGCTCCGCAAGTTGTTGGCGATAAGCGTGAGGACGCAAAGAACCAAGAATCTACATGCGGAATCCACTCCGCTGATTAAAGAAAATTTACAAGAAGGTCAATCTTTCACAGCGAGGGAAGAAGCGAAAGGGCGAAGCGGCGAGCGGGCGAGAATAAGCGGGCCTCGGCTCATGAAAGGCGCGAAACCCCGACAAAGCTTAGCATAGGCTGAGTCTTTGAAGCCTAGGTATGGGTGAGAAAAGGCGACAAAGCTTCGCGCCTCGTCGTCTACTTCCACTCGACTGCCGCAGAAACGGGTAGATCTCGATGCGCTCAAACACACGCTGGATTGGCAAACGATGTTTGTAGACAGCAAACGTTTGCCGTGGCTCAAAACCGCCGCAGTCAGCCAACAAACCTAATCGAGGTCAGAGGCGCGCCGAATTTTTCGCCCTAACGTCGCCCCTTCGCCGTTTCGCCCTCTCGGCCATTCACCCCGGGCTATCGCTCCAGCTGGCTGGTTAGCAGAAAGACCAACTGACGAACCTGGTCCTCGCGCCCCATTCTGTCTTGTACTGTCTTACAAGCATGAAGCACAGTTCCGTGATCCCGGCCGCCAAAGGCATCGCCAATCTCGTTCAACGAAGATTTCGTATGCCGTCGGGCCAGATACATCGCGACTTGCCTGGGAAAAGCAATGTTTGCTGGACGCCGTTTACTGGTCATATCCGCCAGCCGGACGTCGAAATGCTCTGCCACCTTTCGCTGAATTTGATCGATGGTGATCATTTTCTTAGCCTCTTCTTGCAGGATATCCCGCAGAAGCTGCTCCACGACTTCTCTGGTCACCTCGCGTCCACTCAACGAGGCGAAGGATGCCACCCGCATGAGAGCGCCTTCCAGACGACGAACGTTAGTCCGAACTCGTTGGGCCAGAAACTCAAACACATCCGGCGCCAGCTGGACTTGGAGCGATTGCGCCTTCTTACGCAGGATCGCCAATCGAGTCTCGATATCCGGCGGCTGCAGCTCCGCGGTCAACCCCCATTCAAATCGAGACACTAACCGCTGCTCGAGATTAGTGATTTCACTCGCTGGCCGATCACTGGAGAGAACAATCTGCTTTCTGCCGTCGAACAAAGTATTGAACGTATGGAAGAACTCTTCTTGGGAACGTTCCTTGCCGGCCAGGAAGTGGATATCGTCAATTAACAGCACATCCGCTTGCCGATATCGTTTCCGGAACTTGACCAACGTATTATGTTGAATTGCGTCGATAAACTCGTTGGTGAACTTCTCGCTCGATAGATACATCACCTTGAAGTTCTTCTTCCGGTCCGCCACCTGCTGACCAATCGCCTGCATCAGGTGCGTCTTCCCGAGACCTACTCCCCCATATATAAATAAGGGATTGTACGTCTTGGAGGGAGACTGGGCCACCGCCAGGGCCGCTGCATGCGCAAACTGATTGTTTGACCCAACCACGAATGTGTCAAACGTGTTACGCGGGTTCATCCCGTGGACGGTCGCCGGTTCCGGATCCTTATCTGCCGCCTTGGCGACCTTCGCCTCGGGCTCGGTACGGTGCTCAGGCGCTGATATGGGGCCGGCCGGTTGCTGAGCCACGCAAAACTTGATCTCGCGCTCCCCACCGAGCACCTGCATCGTCGCAGCCTGCAGCAACTGCAGGTAGTTACTCTCGATCCAAAGCTGATAGATGGTGTTCGGGACCTGGAAGATCAGCTGTTTGTCGTCCGCATGCGCGAGTTCGATCGCCGCAAACCATCTTTGAAATGCGTCCGAGCTAACATGAGGGCGAATCCCTGCTGCGACGTCTTCCCAGGTTTGTCGAAAGCTCTGTTCTATCGGCATTTTATCCACATTTGTATCGCCCATTCCCGTCCTACCGTTGATGACATTTCCTTCCGTGAAATGACCAGTAAATCTTAAATTTAGAGAAGTCGGATGATTCAACACTTGAACTTGAGACCCGCTAACTCCCTGTGGTCTAGAGGGTTACCGTTACCGACGCCCAGCGGCTGATCCTGCACGCCGGTGTTCGTCGCCGTTACATCCAACCCGTTGTCTCCCTCCTTCCCCCTGGGGTTGACCATTGCTCAACATTCTTATTCACAAGTTATTCACCGCTGCATTTCCGCCATCTACCCGTCGAGCGATGGATAGACTACTTACCACCTGAATCAGCGGCAAGAAAAAATTCGGTCCTACCATGCAATATATTTTCTCCTGCCCTCAACTCCCGCTTGACGGACCTGAATTGCCCTCTTTCTACCCGATTTTTGCCTCCTCCATACGCTGTAACTGCTCTTTCGCCCTCTCTAACTGCCTTTCCGGCGTCCGGAAAACACAACTAACCACAAAACACACCAGGCAACCGATGAAAACCCACCAGGAGAAGGCCACATTGGGGAAGCCCGCCGGCAGCCAACCACCAAGATTCACTCCGGTTAGCTCCCATTTACCATGGTGGATGAGTTCACCAACATCTAACCAGGGCAGTTCTACCCGTCCTACTATCAAAACTGTCACGATCGAAACCAGCATAGCGACGATGTTAGTAAGATCCCTACCTCGAGTCTTGGTTAACATCCCTACCAGAAAGACACCTAAGAGCGCGCCATAGGTGTAGCCGACGATCCCCAAAGCGATGGGGAGAATCGTCAATTTGGAATCATGCAGCACGTTGTTCGCCGTCACCGTCGCGACCAAAATCATGAGTACGCCAAAAACCAGAGTGGCCAGCCGAGCCGCCCAGATAGCGGATTCAGGGGCTTTGTTGCGGGCGAAATAGGGCAAGTAAAAATCTTTGGTGAAGCTGGTGGCCAGCGCATTTAATGCCGCTGAGGTCGAACCCATCATCGTAGCAAAGACACCGGCCACGATAATGCCCCTGATCCCGATGGGCATCTGAGTCACAATATAGTGTGCGAAAACTTCATTCTCGGTCGCCGGCACCGCTAAGTTCGAATTAACATGATAATAAACCCATAACAAAATCCCGACCAACAGGAAGCTGATGGCAATAGGAATGTCAGCCAGACCACTAAGAATTAGCGAAATCCGGGACCGCTTAAAATCTCGGGCAGTTAACATTCGTTGTACCATATCCTGATCGGCTCCATGAGTTGACATGGTAGAAAAAGTAGAGGCAACTAGCGCTGCTGCTAAAGTATACGGCTCTTCCAGGATCGACTTCAAACCGGCCCAAAAACTATCAGGATGACTAAGGCCGGTTTGGAAGAAAGGAGGGATCCCTCCTAACTGTTCTTTCACCGTATTTAGTCCTCCCGGGATCTGAGCTAGAATGAGGCCTATTGCTAACAGAACCGAACTAACCATCAAGGTGGCTTGAATCATGTCGGTCCAGACGACCGCTTTAATTCCCCCAATCGCCGTGTAGATGGTAGTTAACACGGTCACGAACACGATTCCCCAGAAGTAGATCCAAATATCGATAGGCGTCCCCGGGAAAAGGTATTCCCAGACCACTTTGATGATCGCTCCCCCCAGATAAAGCCGGACCCCGATTCCCAGGATACGGGTCACCAGAAAGATCCCGCTAGCCAGGTTTCTGGTTAAGGGACCAAATCGCACCTCGAGAAACTCGTAAATACTTTGGACGCCGTAGCGGTAATAGGGGCGGATAAAGGTGAAAGCGATGATGATACGGGCCAGGACCGTGCCGATCGCCAATTGGCCGTAGATGAAGCTCCGGGTTTTGAAACCCTCGGCAGGGGTGCCCAGAAATGTGACCGCGCTCGTCTCGGCGGCGATGATTGACGCCAAAACTGCCCACCAGGGGATCGAGCGGCCGCCCAGCGCAAAATCGGTCAGCGTCCGGTTTCTCCGGCCCGCCCACAGCCCGATCCCGACGATCCCGAAAAAGTAAAGACAAAGGACGATGACATCGACAGTTAAAGCGAAGGGGCTATGCCCAAAATCGGCCATAGGTGTCGACTATTGCAGAGGGCCATCAAGCCCGCAATGAGGGTCCTCGGAGGGCCGCCGCTTTTACGCCTCGCCGTCCCTAAGCATATCCGGAGCGACCGCCGTTCATAGGCCGAAAGACCCTGGAGGGCAGCCGCTTTTAAGTGTTCCAGTCCCAAAAACATGCCCGGAGCGACTATTGTTCTACGCCGAACGGACGAACTAGCAGGCGGCTCCCGATAGCGGCCACGGCGCGGATTTACGGACAAATCGATGCACGTGTTTTCCGATCGAGGATCAACGCGACGAAACAAGGCAAACGCTGGGTTGTTCGCGGGAGCCGCCTGTTGCCACACCAGCAGACGCGGTCAACTCTACCAGCTAATCTATGGCGCTTCCGTCAGCACAGGCGAAAGCGGCTCCCCTCCAGTCGCGGGTCAGCTTCTTTTGCGGCTACCCGGGAACCGCCAACAGCCTCGACGCCGGCTCAGGCAGAAGGTTCTTAATTAGAACCCGCGAATTCCTGCCGCTAGTCTCATATTTTGCCCTACGAGCAGCTGGGAGTACCTCTGGTCCAGCTTCAGAAAAGCCGCCTTTCTGCTGCAGGTAGACAAATGCTTGTGTCGAAAGAGCAAATAGCCGCTCAAAACCCCGCTCTCGGGCAAGATTTTCTACAAACGACATCAATTTTCGGCCCAGGCCCTGGTTCTCGCTCGAACGACTCACATAAAGACAAGCTAGTTCGGCCATTTTCTCAGCCGGATACGAATAGATCGCCACGCACCCAACGATGTGGCGGTCGATCTCCAAGACCCAGTAATCATCGATATCCGCCAAAATTTCAGATCGGGTCCTCCTTACCAGCTCATCATCGCGAATAGACTGCTGGATCAAGGAAACAACCGCCCGCACATCCTTCTTATATAGGCGACGGATCTGCTCGTACTCGTTGGAGTAGATCATGGTCCCGATTCCGCCGTTGCTGAAAATCTCCGCTAAGAGCGCTTCGTTGACGTTGCCGTTTACCAGATGGACCCGGGGTATCCCGTATTGGCACGCGCGCACTGCATGCTCCAGTTTGGACATCAAATTCGTCGAGAGCTCGGCTTTCCGCTTCCGGATAACGTCCGTCACCTCCGCCGAAAGGATGTGACCAATTCTTTCCCCGTCCAAAACCAACCCATCGTGAGCGGACAAATAGATCAGCTTAGTGGCGTGCAACGCCTCTGCGATCTCAAGAGCAACTAGATCTGAATTGACGCGAAAGGTTCGGCCTTCACCATCAAACCCGAGCGGTGGAACCACGGGCACGAAGTCCTCCCTCAAAAGAAGCTCCAACGACTGAGTGTCGACCCTTTCGACCTTCCCCGAATATTGATAGTCGACCCCATGAATGATACCCGCCGGATGTGCGATGACACAATTCGCGTACGCGGCACGGAGGTCCACTTGGGTGAGGCCCTCCATGATCTCGTTGGTCAGCCGTATCCCCACATCGATCGATATCTGGAGAGTGGCTGCGTCGATGACCCCGGTCCCGTCATTGTTGGAAATAGCCACGTCTCGCTGGGCCGCGGCTTTTTCGATCTGAAAAGCTGCCCCGTGTACTAGGACAACTTTAATGTTCAACGACCTGAGAACGGCAATATCCAACAAAATGTTGGGAAAGTTTTCCGACTCTAAGATCTCGCCGTTAATCGCGATAACAAAAACCTTGTCTCGAAAACGCGTGACGTACTGCAGAATGCCACGGAGCTCTGGAAGTTTCATTAGCACAGGGACTGAACGCCTAAAATTAAAGGAGTCCGACCAGGCGCTCAAGGGATAACGCCTTAGCAGAGGGAACCACCAGGTCAGCGGCTGATAAGTCCTGGCGCTCGCTGAATTGGTTCGGGATAACGATCGCCCGCATTCCGGCCGCCTTGGCAGCGCGAGAGCCGGGCTCAGAATCTTCCAATGCAACCGAGAACGCAGGCGAAACCTGCAGATTCTCGGCCGTCTTGAGATACACGTCCGGCGCCGGCTTGGGATTGACCACCATATCTCGAGTCACAATCGCACGGATGAAACGCCTCAGCCCCAATCTTTCCAGGCCCTCATTGACCCATCCGAAACCCGAATTACTGGCCACTCCTATGGGAATACCCGCGTCAACCGCGGCCAGGATCAGCTCGCGGATGCCGGGCAAAACCCCTTGTTTGAGAGTCAACTCCCAATTCCTGGCATCCCGTCTGGGAGCCAAATCTTGCCAGTCCAGCTTGCGTCCAAGCAAACCCTCCAAGTGAACGGCCGGATCGAATCCGCCAACATAACCGGTAGCGCCCCGCCAATCATCGAGCGTTAGCCTTTGGCCGAATTCGGCATAGAGCTCGTTCCAGCTGTCAAAACCGGGTTTCTCGGTATCTACAATGAGACCGTCGAAATCGAATATGAGCGATTGCAGGTTCAAAACTCTTGGTAATTCACCGCAAAGACACAAAGGCCACAAAGCTCAGACCAAGTCTTAGTCCCGTCTTTGTGACCTCTGTGTCTTTGTGGTAAAGTCTTTTCGCTACCTTTTAAGCTCCTCCTCGAAGAGCTCGGAATCGGAAAAGAAACGCTTCACCTCGATCGCAGCATTTTCCGGGGAATCCGAGCCGTGAACTACGTTCGTCATTGCGTCTTTGCCCAAGTCTCCTCGAATAGTCCCTTTAGCTGCCTTTCGTGAGTCAGTGGGTCCCATCAGGTCGCGAACCTTCTTCACCGCGCCTTCGCCATTCAAGGCCAGGGCGATTACCGGGCTTTGCTGCATGAACGAACGCAGTTCGGGGTAAAACGGGCGATCCGCAACATGGGCGTAATGTTCCGCCAGTACTTCGTCGGACAGCAGCAGCATTTTGCACCCCACGATATCGAGTCCGGCTCGCTCAAACCGGCTGATAACCTCACCACTATGCTTTTGCGCAATACAGTCTGGCTTTAGTAAAACTAAAGTAGTTTCCACCATAGGTATGTGACAGCCCTATCGGTACTCTCAGAATGACAAATGACAAATGACAAATGACACATCGAGAAAGTAGTCCTCCTCCCGCAATCTGTTATTTTGTCATCTGTCATCTGTCATTTTTGGGGCGGTTACAGCCGCGAAATCAGCATTTCGGACTACATTATTCGCATGCCGCATCACCCGGACAACGCGCACCCCTCCAAAGACCAACGCCTGGTACGAGAGTTATCTATCAGCGAGGTCGCATTTGGCGGAGCCGGCGTTGGCCGGGCAGAAGGGAAGGTGATCTTCGTACCTTTCACCGTGGATCAAGAAATCGTCGATGTTCGGCTTGATACGATCCGTCGGAGCTACAGCCTCGGGCAGGTCGAGGCCATCCGTCAGTCTTCACCTCACAGGATCACTGCGCCGTGTCCTTACTTTCAGACTTGTGGAGGTTGCGATTATCAACACATCGCTTACGGCCACCAACTCGCCGTCAAGCAAAACCAAATCGAACAAGCATTGCGGCGAATCGCCAAGCTGTCTGATTGTGACGTACGGCCGATCAAACCAAGTCCCAAACCTTTCGGCTACCGCAACCGCATCTCGGTTCATAGCGATGGCCAGAATACCGGGTTTTTTCAGAAGGGCAGCCGCAACGTGGTCGACATCACAAACTGCCTGCTCGCCTCCGAGACCGTGAACGCAAAGCTTCGCGCTTTCCGGCCAGCCCGGCCGGCGGCAGGCGCACACGCCACTCTGCGCGAAAATGAAGAAATCACCACCTTCTCCCAAACCAATGACGAGGTTGCCGAGTTCCTCATCGAATTCATCCAAAGCCACGTCAAAGGACCGGTCCTGGTCGATGGTTACTGCGGATCCGGTTTCTTTTCGCATCGCTTGGCGGCTTTGGTCGAGAAGGTGATCGGAATTGACTGGAGTCAACCGGCTATACGACAAGCTCAACAAACTGCCACCGCGAACGAAACCTATCTGTGCGGTGAGCTTAGTGAATTTTTGGACCAGGTTCTGGTCGCTGAGAATCCTAATACCGTGATTGTCGATCCATCCGCGACCGGCCTCTCCAAAGAAGTTATCGCGACACTAGTCAACCGTGTTCCACCCAACCTGATCTACGTCTCTTGTAACCCCGCGACCTTCGCCCGCGATCTACAAAGTCTTGCCGACCGGTTTCGGATTCAGGAAATTCAACCGTTCGATATGTTTCCGCAAACCGCCGAGATCGAGGTGGTTGGTGTTTTGGAGCGGATTTGAGCAGCCCGCACAATCTCGTAAAGAGAGCCGTCGAACTTTATAACGCGTGTGGACTACTCAGAATGACAAATGACAGATCCCCCTGGCTTCGCGAAAAGCTGGTATGCGGCGCGGGATTGAAAACAGCTCCATAGGAGCGACATCTTTATAGCTTGGTGCCACAAAAAAGTAAGCAGCTCCGGAGGAGCGACATCTCATCGTGAACAACGTTCTATGCCGCTCCTAGCGGAGCTAATTGCGTTTTACGCTACCGTTCCCTATAAAGATTTCACTCCTACGGAGCTGGATTCCCGCTAACCTGTTAGCCAAGTTTTCGCGCTAACCGACACTGCCTAGTAAAATACCGGTTAGGAAAACTAGGATCCCGCCGAGGACAGCCTGAAAAAGGGCTTTGAGCAAAGGGGTATCCATATACCGTTTCCGGATCCAGGCGATAGCAGCCAGCTCAATTGCCACCACTGCCATCGCGATCCACATCGCCACATAAAACTGCGATATCAAGAACGGTAAAGTATGTCCGATTCCGCCTAAAAAAGTCATCACACCGCAGACGCTTCCGCGAAGCCATGGCTGACCTCGGCCGCTGATCACGCCATCATCCGAAAGAGCCTCAGAGAACCCCATGCTGATTCCCGCTCCCAAAGAAGCGGCCAGACCGATGATAAAGGCAGTGAAAGAATTATGCGTCGCGAACGCCGCAGCGAATACCGGCGCTAAGGTCGACACCGACCCGTCCATCAACCCAGCGAGTGCAGGCTGGACAATATGCAGCACAAACAATTTTCGCTTTACCTGAGGATCGTCGGCCGATTGGCTCACCGGACGTTTGGCGGTTTGTTCCTCCTCAGTTTTTCGGCTGTTGAGCGCGTCACTTTTAGCTAAAGCCGTTCGCGACGATAATCCATATACGCACATCAGTTGTCGCAACTGCGCTGATTGCCGCTGCCGCATCGTTAGCAATATTGAGGCTGCCTCCGGGCTCTCAGCGCGAATCCGGTCCGCCAGCGCGACGTACGCTCTTCCATGTTCCTCTTGGAGTGCAAGAGCGGCCGCAAAAGGACCGCTTGGAGAATCGGTTTGAACTGACATAGTCACACAATTGTAAGATGTTTTCACCGCGGCTACCGAAGGTAATCTTGCTTCAATTTGACCGCGCAGAAGTAACTAACCTTGTTCTGACCTGTTAGCTACTTCCTGGTGATCTCTTTTCGAAATTGAGAAAGACTCACAGTAGCAGCCAGAGGAGTCCAGGAGTTCAAGGAGTTGCAGGAGTTCAGGAGCCAGCATGGATAACGCCAAATCGGTGTCATATGAGATTGTGGACACGCTCTTTTTCTTGCAATTCAGTTGCCGGCCCTACCCTGAACTCCTGAACTCCTGAACTCCTGAACTCCTGAACTCCTGAACTCCTGGCTCCTTCCCCCTACACCAGCCCTCTATCCACCAGCTCGTGCTTCAGATAAGCATAATAGATCGGCGCCACTACCAGGCCGCTGAATCCGAAAGCGGCCTCCATGAAGAGAATTGCGATCATAACTTCCCACGGCCGGGCTCTGATTTCAGCAGCCACAATCCGTGCGTTTAAGAAGTACTCAAGCTTATGAATAAAGATCAGAAAGATCGTGGAGAGGATAGCTGCTAAAGGCGATACCGATAAGCTCGCAATCACGATTAACGAGTTTGAAACGATGTTTCCGAAAATCGGGAGCAATCCGCAAAAGAAAGTCACAACCACCAGGATCTTTGCGAACGGTAGACTGATTCCGAGCGCTGGCAGTAGCACTAGAAGATAGAGGGCCGTGAGGATTGCGTTGATGATAGAAATCCGAATCTGAGCAAAGGCAAACTGTCGGAAAGCGGTAGCAAATCGCGTCACCCGGACCATCACTGCGGCAGCCAGAGGTTGTTGGAGTTTGCCAGGCGAAATTTGGAATAGCGATATCAACGCCCCGATCACCATACCGATGAAACCGCGTACAAAAAGGTGCAAGGTCTCTCTTCCAAACGTCTGCACCTCTCGCGAGTGCTGGCCCAGCCAGCTCGAAACGAAAGTCTTTAAATCATCAACCGTACCCGGCATGTAATCTTGGACAGCAGGTGGCAGCTTATCTCGAGCATCTACCAGGATGTGTTGGAGCTTTTCGGTAAAGACTTGGGGGCTGCCGGCATCGCTTTTCAGAAATGCGATGGTGCCAGCAACCAAGCCAGTTAGTATCGCAATAATCAAAATCGCCAAGCTGACCACCGCGAACCCTCGCGACCAACGATTGCTCAAGTGGCGCTCGATGATCGGCGCAATCAGCCCAATTAATTCGTAGACCAGGAAAGCTCCCAGCAATGCGGAGACCAAATGGACAAGAACGATGGAGAGAAGAGCCAAACCGGTCAAAACCCAGGAGGCAATCAGCGAGCCGGTGATCGGTTCATCTGCCTGCGCCAACCGCTCAGGCAGCTCTTCAGTCGGACGAATCGTTTGGCTCACAAGCTAAATTCTCGGTCCCTCATAATGAATTGCAAATTTCGATACGATCCGCGGCGCCCCCGCCACCAATTACTTTTCACCTTTCACTTCTCCCCTCTCCCCGTGATCCGCTCCAGCCAAGATCGCGGTCTCCGGCTGCCGATCCCGGACGCCACCACCAAAACCGGACGCGGAACCCAATTCACCAGTCGGCGCGTCATGTTTCCGAGTAGATACTGGCTAAATACGTGCCGGCTGGGCTTTGAGCCCAACACCACAAGATCGTAATCACCGGCTTCTATCTCCGCCGCAATTTCTGCATCGACTAAGCCTGAACGGGCCCGGACTTCGGTCGGAATCCCAGCCGCCTCGATCATCTTTTTTTCAGCCCTGAGGTTCTGCCCCAATGCCGAGTCCGAAGCTAGTAAAGCAGAGACATCCACATAAGGCTCCGAGCGGTCTGAAATCATCACTGGCGTCTCCGGCAAAGCGGTAAATAAGGTCACAGAAGCGCCTAACTTCGGCGCAAACTCGATCACTAGTCTTACTGCAGTCTCAATGTAGGTTCCCCCTCCGCTACAAATTAGGATCCGTCGAATCTCCGGCCGATGAACTGGCACCACGAGTACCGGGCGGAGCAGCGTTTCGATAATCTCGTAGGCTTTTTGAGACAGGATCGAGACCTGACCGCCACGCTTGGCTTCACCCCCGATCACAATCAGATCATAGTTTCCTTCAATCGTTCGTTTCTCAATTTCGGATATCGGTTCGCCGTACTTTGAGAGAATCTCGACGTTAACCCCTTGAGCCATAAAAGCGTGCTGCGTCCGCCGCATCGCCTCCAACAGCGGGACCTCATCCCGCTCCAACTCAGTGACACCAAAGATAGTCACTTGGGATTGAGTGGCTCTCGCGATCTTCAAACAAAGTTGGATCGCGCTTTCGGATCGTTCAGTTCCTTCAGAGCAAAGAAGAATTCTCATCGGGTCTGGGCTGGGTTGTTATCAATCCAGAATAGCAAATAGCAAAGTCGCCTGAAGCTCCTTCCCATGACAAATGACAGATGACATATGACAAATTTTGGTACGCTGTTTTGTTATTTGTCATTTGTAATCTGTCATTCGGCCGAGCCTCAGGCGAGTCACGAGTGGTGTCCTGTAATCAGGGCGATCGCGACCATAATTGCACCCAGCAAAGGTAACGGAGCGAATGCCAGGCGAATCCAGGGTCCGCTGAAATACTGGGTCAACCGAGCGCCCAGTTGGGCGCCGACTGCCGCGCCGGTATGCATCACTAAAGCGACTAGAATGTCCACATTCCCATTCATAGCGTGGCGGATGGACCCATACCCTGCCGAAATGATTATCTCGAAGAGATCTGTGCCGACAGCAATATGGGTGGGAATCCCAAGAAGATAGACCATGGCCGGCATCCGGATGTAGCCGGCTCCGCCGCCAAGAAAACCGCTGAAGAAGCCACCAACAAATGAAACCAACACAATCGACCAAATCGAAATTTTGAGGATGCCGGATTGCTTCAAACTGATCCTTGGTGCCAGCGCCAGTCCCTGAAAAAATTTTGCCAGGCGGTCGAACACCAAGACATCTGTTTTCGGACCGCCGGGATCATCGGCAGTTGTCTCAGATTTTCTCAATGCCTGCCAACTTTCCCAGGCCCCAAATATTGAGATCACGGTGAAAACGCTGATAGCGGTTAGGCCAACAACTAGATTGACTTCGCCCGACCGCTTAAGCGCTTCGATTGCATCCACACCGGCTTCGGAGCCAACCAGCGTTCCGATTACCATCACCGCGGCCAGCTTGAGATCGATATGCCCGAGTATCCGGTGTTGGCGAGCGGCGACGATTGATTTACCGACAATATGGATCAAGTCGGTGCCTACGACAAAGTTATAGGGCATCCCCAAACTGAACAAAGACGGACCAGATAAGAAGCTGCCGCCAACCCCAAAGAATCCCCCCAGAATGCCTATCACCAGACCCAATATAGCCAGCAGAACCGGATTAATGTGAACCCCGGAGATCGGAAAGAACATGTCTATTTTTTTCCGCCGCGGATGATGTAACTCAGGCCAGTCACCAATCTTTCGAGCCCGATGGCTTGTCCGAACATGAGAAGGATGCAGGCGACAACGTAATAGACTCGCTGATGGTGAAATAGGTCGGCCAACCAAGGCCCTAAGAATTGCAAGACTAGACAAAAGTAAGCGATGGCTAGGACTGCATACGCGGCGAGCTCGATCGCGATAAAGCGGAGGACTTTTTGAATGGGCTCTTTCATTGGGAGGATTTGCCGCGAAGCGGCAGGGCCGGATGGCCATCAATTGAGTAGGGAATGGCTATGGTTGACTGAGGCGGTAGTGAAGGGGGTTCGTCAAGCCAAATTGCATGATTTGACAAATACAATTCCCCGATTACGATTAGATCGATCTAATTGCTGGAACTGGATTGAGTTCAATGCGGCAAAATATTAGATCGATCTAGTCGTGATGGAAGCTCCCCCCAGAGACCGTGTTACCTTGGTCGACATCGCTTCTGATGCTGGCGTCTCACGCGCTACCGTCTCCCTCGTTCTTCGTAATGTGCCCTCCGTCGCTCCCTCCACCAGAAAACGCGTCTTACAATCCATCAGCCGCCTCGGCTATGTTTATCATCGCGGAGCCGCCAATCTTCGTGCCCAACGCTCCCACGCCATTGGGTTGATCGTCTCGGATATCACGAATCCCTTCTTTGCTGAAATCATCATTGCGATTGAGGACTGGCTAGGTTCCGCCGGACTGGTCACGATTCTGGGCAATACCTCTGAGAACCCGGAAAAACAGCAGCGCCTCCTTAAGTCGTTGTCCGAATATCCGGCGGACGGGATTTTGATCTGCCCAACCCAAGGCTCGATCACTGCCGCCGGGAGTCTAGCCGGACGGCTGCCTCCTGTGGTCGCATTTACCCGCCCGCTGAACGGGGTCGATTATGCGGGGGTTGATAACGTAGCGGGCTCGGAGCTTGCCATCGATCATCTGGCCGTGCTGGGTCATCGGCACATCGCCTTTATCGGAGGGCCCTCCTCACTCTCTTCCGCCCAACAACGTTCTCTCGGTTACCGGCAGGGCTTGGAAAAGAATGGAATCCCGTTTCGGGAAGATCTTATTATCGAACGCGCCCCTAACCGAAAAGGAGGATTCCAGGGACTGACGAGCGCATTGAGTCTGTCCCCAGCGCCAACCGCCGCGGTTTGCTTTAACGACGTAGTAGCCCTAGGAGCGATTGAAGCGCTTCGCTCCTCCGGCAGAGAGCCGGGAAGAGATTTCTCCATCGTCGGATTTAACAACATCGCCGATGCCCATTTCGGCGGTTTGACCACCGTTGATACCAGCCCGGCTAAGATCGGCGAAGCAGCCGCGGACCTGCTTCTACACCGGATCAAAGAACCAACCGCCCCCATCCGCCAGGTAATCCTGACCCCGAGCCTGATCGTCCGAGAATCCACAGCCCAGGCGCAGTCCGGGATCATGCCCGGCCTGAATAGCAAATAGCCGATAGCCAATAGCAAATGTTTCGCTAACACACGTCACCACTGACCACTGACCACTGACCACTGATTACTGATTAATGATTACCGAGCGCCGCCACCCAAAGAACCATCCGACTAACACCCGCTTCCCCACCAATCACGAATCACCTCTCACTGCCCTTCCCAATGCCGCGCACACAAACATGCCTAAACTGGGGCCTGATCGGCGCCAGCAATATTGCAAAGACCAGGATGATCCCGGCTATTCGATCGCTGCCGGACTCCACAATCACAGCTGTACTCAGCAGCAACGCGGAACGTGCGAAGAGTTACGCGGCAGAGAACTCGATTCCAAAAGCTTATCACAAACTGGACGACTTCTTACAGGACCCGGAGATCGACCTCGTTTACATCAGCACGACAAATGAACTTCATGCGGCACAAGCGATCGCCGCTGCTAGGGCCGGCAAGCATATCCTATCGGATAAACCATTGGCGCTAACTTTGGCTGACGCCGAGGCCATGGTGAGGACGGCCAAAGAGAAAGGTTTGGTTTTCGGCACCAACCATCATCTGCGGAACGCTGTCACCCATCGAACCATACGCCGGTTGATCAAAGAAGGCGTCATTGGAAAGCCGTTGGCAGCTCGAGTCTTTCACGCGGTTTATCTGCCTCCACATCTGCAAGGGTGGCGAGTTAACCGTCCCGAAGCGGGGGGCGGCGTGATCCTGGATATCACCGTCCATGATGCGGACACCCTCCATTTCCTTTTGGATGACGACGTTCAAGACGTGGTTGCTCGTTCCGCCCAACAAGGCCTGGGCCAGGGTGATCTCGCGGACGCAGTTATGGGAGTGATGTATTTCCGCAATGGAACGCTGGCGATGTTCCATGACGCGTTCACGATCAAGCATACCCAGACCGGGGTCGAGGTTCACGGGACCGAAGGGTCACTCATCGCCAAGAACGTGATGACCCAGGACCCGGTTGGAGAAGTTTTCCTATCCAGAGATGGCGCCATCTCTGAGGTTGCCCTGGGCGAACCGGAAGACCTTTACGTTCACATCGTGCGCCATTTCCATGAGGCTGTTCAAGGGCGCGGCCAACCATTCGCCACCGGCGAAGACGGCGTCCGCTCGCTCGCCGTCGGATTGGCCGTCCAGGAATCCGCTAAAACCGGCCAACGCGTGCCGGTCCGCTACCAGACTGAAGAGCAAATAGCAGATGGCAAATAATAATCTGTGTTTAACCATGAAATGGTTTGAGAGAACAGTCCAGGGTTTCAACCCTGGGTCAATTAGTCAGGATAGGTGCCCTGAAAGTGGCGCTCGATGTTGGACTCGACTGGCAGGACAACACGCGACTAGCCCTAGAACACCCGTCGGCCGCCACTTTCAGGGCGGATCTTCTGTCGCCCGTAACCCAGGGCTAAAGCAACTGGGCTATTCTGTCAGACCATTTCATGGTCAAGAGTTCCCGTCGCAAATGAGTAGTTCCTGTCTCACACTAAACCCTGAAAGAACCATTAGTGATTAATAGACGACCGCCATCCCCAAACATTTACTAACTGCTGCTCGACCTCACCTTTCACGTCTCACTTAAGAAATGCCTCGCGCCCGTTTCATCTCCTTCCAAGAAGTCGGCCCGCTGATCCCCGATAACGCCGTATTGTCAGTCAGTTCATCCAGCGCACTCGCCTGCCCTGACGCAACGCTCAAAGCCATCGGAGACTACTACCGGCAAGCCGGCGGTCCGCACGGACTGACGTCGATTCATCCGATCGCAGCAGGCGATATGTACGGAATCGCCGGAGTCGACTACCTGGCGCAACCCGGTCTGCTAAGAAGAGTAGTCGCCGGTTCACTCCCCAGTGGTCCCAGTTCCATGGCGTCACCGGAGATTTGGAAAATGATCATCGAAGATCGTATTGAAGCTTACAACCTGCCGAGCGGAATCATTTTTCACATGCATCGCGAGGGTGCAGCCCGCCGCCCCGGCATATTAAGCAAGGTCGGTCTGAACACATTTGTCGACCCGCGCTTGCAAGGCGGTGCGATGAACAAATCGACACCGAAAGATTATGTTCAACTCACCGAGTTTCGCGGTGAAGAATGGCTATTTTATCCTGCCATTTCGCCGAACGTCGCGATCATCCGCGGCACCACCGCTGACGAACGAGGAAATATTTCGATGGAAAACGAAGGCGCCTATCTCGGCGCGCTGGATCAAGCGATCGCCGCTCGGAACGCCGGAGGAATCGTCATTGCTCAGGTGAAGCGCCTATGCGCCAACGGAACGCTGAAGCCGCAAGCCGTGCGTATCCCCGGTATTCTGGTGGACTATGTCGTGGTTGACCCAGAGCAGAAACAAACTACCCAGACTGTCTATGACCCGGCGATAAGCGGCGAAATTTTCCGTCCGGAAAGCAGCTTCAAAGAAACAGAATGGGGACTCGACAAGGTGATCGCCCGCCGAGCTGCCATGGAGCTGATTCAAGACGATGCCGTTAATCTTGGTTTCGGGATCTCCGCGCTGGTGCCTCGCATATTGTTAGAGGAAGGACTTCATGGCGAAGTAACCTGGGTGATTGAACAAGGGGCAGTTGGCGGCATGCCGCTTCTTGGGTTCGCCTTTGGTTGCGCATCCAACGCCGATGCCATTATGGCGTCACCGGATCAGTTCACCTATTTCCAAGGCGGCGGTTTTGATCGCAGTTACCTCTCCTTTCTACAGGTCGACGGCGAGGGAAACGTTAACGTTTCGCGCTTAGCCGCCCGGCCTCACGTTACCGCCGGTGCCGGTGGGTTTATCGATATCACAGCGCATGCCAAAGCCATCGTCTTTTGCGGCTACTTCACAGCTGGCGGACTGGACCAACAAATTGAAGCCGGCCAACTGAGGATTCGAAAAGAAGGCAAAAGCCGAAAGTTTGTCGAACAGGTCGAACACGTCACGTTCAGTGGGAAGCGAGCTCGGGAGCAGAAACAAGAAGTTCTGTACGTCACTGAGCGAGCGGTATTAAAGCTCGAGCCGGAGGGATTGACCGTGATCGAGATTGCACCCGGTATCGATCTGGATCGGGACGTTCTACAGCAAGCTGACACCACCTTACGGGTTAGCCCTAAGCTGAAGGTCATGAATGGTAAGCTTTTTGAACCGGGGAAGTTTGGGCTGCAATTGAGGCGGCGACCACGAGGATGCGGCTGAACGGATATAGAGGAACCCTCCCGGGCTGGAAGGTGAGCCGAGACGATCCATGGGCGACAGCTCAGTACTCCAACACTCCTACACTGCATCACTCCGCCCGACCGAATTCGAGGACGAGTACGAGAACGAAGCAACCGCTCACATGACCAAATCTTCCCCAGAACGAATCGCGCTAAATCCGCACGATGCCGAAACCTTGGACGCGGTTTTCGAACGTATGTTCCCGGCAGATAAGGACGGTCCGGGAGCCGTAGAAATTGGAGTCACCGACTATATAGATAAGGCGCTAAACAGTGCCTACGCCGATCTCCATCCCTTGTATAGAGCAGGGTTAGCCGCACTCGACCGCGAAATGTTGGCGCGGTCAGGAAAAAGGTTCAAGGCGGCCAGTATCGCCGAGCAAGACCAGATCATACAGGCTTTGGAAAGAAACGAGCTTTCGGCCTGTCCGGACTTCCCAGCTACAGACTTCTTCGGGGCGTTGCGGACCCATCTACAAGAAGGGTTGTTCGCGGACCCGGTGTATGGTGGTAACAAAGAAAAATCAGGTTGGAAACTTCTTAAGCATCCCGGGGTTTGGCTCGAGAATTCGGCAGAAGAGAATTTGATGGAAACACCGGCCGATAAAGGCGGCCGATATCAATCTTTGTCAGATCTTGATGCGAGCTGGCAAATGCCGGGAAAAAATATCCCGGGGTTCGATCCCCTAAGGGGACAAGCTCCGCCCGCCAATGACGTTGACGTCATTCTCGTTGGGGTCGGCTCCATGAATGCGATTGTGGCGCCGGTACTGGCTGAGGCCGGTCTAAAGGTAATCGGTTTTGAACCGGGGCCGTTCCGGAGCGGTGCCGATTATTTCCCAGACGAGTTGGGCTCGGCCTACTATTGCCGGGCGCTGATGGGGCCAAAGTTCGCCAGCGAGGTCCCTCGCTGGCGCAAAAATGATTCGGAGCCAACGCGTGAAGCCACGTTTTCCTTGGGGCGAATGATGAACAGTGTCGGTGGCTCGGTCATCCATTACGGAGCTTGGATGCGCCGGTTCCATCCACATCATTTCCGGATGCGCAGCTACGTAGTGGATCGTTGGGGTGATAAAGCCATACCCAACAATTGCTCACTAACCGATTGGCCAGTCTCATACGAAGAACTGGAACCGTTCTACTGCGATCTAGAGCACGCCATCGGTATCGCGGGAGATGAGACCAACCCATTCGTCAAACGTTCACAATCGCTACCGATGCCGCCCATGCGGCCGTTCCGGCTCGGTGAGATTTTTAGCCACGCCACCCGATCGCTCGGTTTACATCCGCACCCGGTTGGCGCCGGAATCAATACGATTCCTTATCGCGGACGACCGGCGTCAACCTACACCGCTTGGAACAACGGGTTCGGTTCGTACACCGGCGACAAATGGGATCCCTCACTCGACTGTGTGCCTCGCGCTTTGGACACCGGCAATTTTGATCTGCGAACCGGGTGCCGCGTAGTCAGGATCCTGACCGACGAAACCGGTCACGCGGCCGGCGTAGAATATGTCGATGCCTTAGGGCGTCACCAAACTCAACGTGGACGCACGGTTATCCTCGGTGCGTACACCTTTGAGAATATCCGGCTCATGTTCTTGTCAGGCGCCGTGAAACACCCAACCGGCATTGGTAACCAACGCGGCCAACTTGGTCGCTACTTCATGACGAAAATGTTCGCGCACGTGGATGGCTTTTTCCCAAACACGATTTTTAACCGGCATACCGGACCCGCTGCTCAAGGAGTCGTGCTCGACGATTTTTTGTCGACCGACTTCGACTCAGTAAATGAAGGCTTTATTGGCGGCGCTACCCTGGGCGCTGAGCAGCAATTTCTTCCGATCCAGATCAGCCGGGAAGCGCTCCCCAGCGATGTTGCAGCCTGGGGTAAATCCTATCGCGAGCACCTCAAACAATGGCAACATTTCGGCGTTGTGCGCATCCAGCCTGACGCGCTGCCCTACCGCACGAATTACCTCGACCTCGATCCCGTGCATCGAGACAAAAGCGGGCTTGGGCTTCCCCTCTTACGGATCACCTATGATCTCCAAGAAAATGAACGCAAGCTGGCCGATTGGATGGAAGGCAAATCGGAGGAGATCCTGCGAACCATGGGGGCGACCAAGACATGGAGGGGCGCCAGCTTCACCGGGGTCGGCAGCAGCCATGACTTCGGCGGAGCCAGGATGGGCGATAACCCGGAAACCAGCGTCGTGAATCGCGACCTGGAAGTTCACGGTGCACCGGGGGTATACGTTTTCAGCGGTGCTACCTTCCCGACCTGTGTTGGGATCAATCCAACACTGACTCTTGCCGCGGTCTGCTGCCGGGCGGCGGTTGAGCTAGTCAAGAAACTGAAAGGACCACGATGAGCACCTCCCAAAAAATCCTTTTTCAAATAGAAGACAGGGTCGGCCGGATCACTCTTAACCGGCCGGAAAAGTTGAACGCGCTCGATCCGGAGATGCTGACGCAACTCGAGGCTGCGGCCAACGCACTGGAAGCAAGTTGCGAAGTGCGAGTGGTGATACTGGATAGCGCCAGCGACCGCGCTTTCTGCGTCGGCGCAGATATCCACGCCTGGACCGCTCTCTCCCCGCTCGAGATGTGGTCTACTTGGAATCGGCGAGGACACCAAGTCTTCGACCGCCTCGCACAGCTTCGTCAGCCCGTGATTGCTCTGCTGCCAGGATTCGCCTTCGGCGGCGGCCTCGAGCTCGCACTAACAGCCGATATCCGCATCGCGACGGGGCAGGCTACTTTTGCCATGCCGGAAGTTAAACTCGCCACCGTCCCGGGCTGGGCCGGCACTTTTCGCTTACCGCAAGTCATCGGCCGCGCTCGCGCCAAACAGATGATCTTCTCCGGTGCGCCAGTCGACGCACAGCGCGCCGAACAATGGGGACTTGTCAATGAGGTGGTATCCGATCTTAGCGCTAAAAGCCGAGAACTTACCGATCTGATCTGCCGGAACGCGCCGGTCTCCGTTCAGATCGCGAAACAACTCATAAATACCGACGCATCAAACGCGCTGGTGCTCGAGTCCTTGGCCGGCGCAGTCACCGCCGCCACCAGCGATGCCGCTGAGGGCTTGAAGAGTTTCAAAGAAAAACGCGCTCCCGAGTTCAAAGGAAAATAACAGTAAGGAACTAACAGAAGATGAATAGCCGCAGAAGAAAAGCAGTTCAGGAGTTCAAGGAGTTGCAGGAGTCTACAATGGAAAATCCCGTACGAGTCCTGTCTCCAGCATCCGGAACTCCTTAACTCCTGTAACTCCTGAACTCCTCTCTCCTCCTATGACTACCCTACTCCCCACAACTCCTTTCACTTACTCCATGTGGATCGATGGCCAAGCTACGCCGGCTAAGAGCGGTCAAACGTTTAGCCGCGAAAGCCCTGCCCATGGGGTCAAAGTCGGAGAATACCCATTGGCCGGCGCGGACGATGTAGACGCCGCTGTCGCCGCGGCTCGGCGTGCCTTCGACATCGGCTCCTGGCCGCATCTGCCCGGCGCTGAACGCGCAAAAGTGTTGTTGCGCGCAGCCGAACTGATTCGCGCCAGTAAAGACGAGTTCGCTCTGATTGAAACCTTGGAAAGCGGCAAACCGATAAAACAGGCGCGAGACGAAATGGAGTGGAGCGCGGCCTTATGGGACTACGCCGCCGCGCTCTGCCGCCAGCTTCATGGAGATAGTTACAATACACTTGGCACCCAGGTATTGGGATTAACTATCCGCGAACCAATCGGCGTAGTAGGAATGATTACGCCATGGAATTTCCCGCTGTTGATTATCAGCCAGAAATTGCCGTTCGCGCTGGCTGCCGGTTGCACTTGCGTGGTGAAACCCAGCGAACTCACACCGGGCACTACCCTGCGGTTGGGAGAGCTTCTAGCCGAAGCTGGTTTGCCCGTCGGGGTAGTCAACATTGTCAGCGGTTATGGTGAACCGGCTGGAGCCCGGCTATCGGAACATCCGGACATCAATATGATCTCTTTTACCGGCTCCACGGAGGTTGGGAAAGCAGTGATCGGCTCGTCCAGGGGCAACCTTAAGAAGGTCGAACTCGAACTTGGCGGTAAGAATCCACACATTGTCTTTGCCGATGCCGACCTAGAAGCCGCGCTCGATGCGGTCGTTTTCGGTGTCTGTTTCAACATGGGCGAATGCTGTAATAGCGGTAGCCGTTTGCTGGTTCAACGATCCATCGCCCAAGACTTCATCAATCGAGTGATCGAAACCGCTAAGACAATACCCGTCGGTGATCCGCTGGATGAACAAACCAAGATCGGCGCTATCATCGACAAAAACCAATTTGAAAAAATCTTTGATTACATCGAGTCAGGACGCCGTGATGGCGCCCAGCTCAGGTTGGGTGGAAAAGCGCTACACCAGGAAAACGGCTTGCCCGACGTAGCCTCCCGGAGTCTAAACGACGGGGCGAAGTCTGGCCGTTTCATTGAGGCGACGATCTTCGACGAAGTGCAGCCGGAAATGCCGATCGCGAAAGAAGAGATTTTCGGCCCGGTTTTATCGATTCTGACTTTCGACACTACCGAAGAGGCGATTCGGATCGCCAACAACACCATCTATGGGCTTTCTGCCGGAGTTTGGACCCGGGACATCGATACAGCCTTTATGGTCAGCCGCGGCATTCGAGCCGGCACGATCTGGATAAACACCTTTATGGATGGTTACCCGGAACTCTGCTTTGGCGGATTCAATCAAAGCGGCCTTGGTCGGGAACTCGGCAGATTTTCGATCGAAGAATTCACGGAACTAAAAACGGTTCAAGTCCATCTCGGACCCAGAACCGGTTGGTGGGCTAAACCAACGCCGCGAACGCCGGGAACGATATGAACGCGACGACACCTAATACGGTGGGGCGAGGCTCCCGAACAATCTATTGCTATAACGGAGCAGTTTCGCTTTCAACGACGGATAGATCCGTTAGGCCTTTAGTCTCGCCGAGCCGGTCCCAGCGTGTCGCTAGCACTAGAACTATCCGATGCCACACTGCAAACCACGGCTCGGCGCGTTTTCCGGGCCAAAATGCTCCGAGGCCTCACCTGGTGCAGACCCTACGAACACCAGCAGTCATTCGGGAGCCTCGCCCCACCAGTATCTTACTCTGCACCCCGTTCATTTCGTTCACGGCGTTTCATTCCGCAGCCTAGCCCTACCAATTATGATCGCTGACGATCTAACTGCCAAAGCCAACGGAGCTTTCGAATTTGCGGAAGTTCAGCTCCGCAAATTGATCACGAATCATCCCAGCTATTTCCCACTCTTTACCAAGGCGGGAAAATGGAAGCACCAGTCAGAGAGCTGGACAAATTGGTGTGAAGGATTCTTGGGAGGAATGCTTTGGATATTAGCGAGACGAACCGGGGATCCCTGGTGGCGCGCGAAGGCCGAAGAATATTCCAGGTTAATTGAACACCGGCAATTCGATGGTGCCGTCCACGATCTCGGTTTCCTTTTTTTGCCGACTTGGAAGGTTTGGTATGAGGTCACCGGCGACAAGAAAATTCAAAAAACGGTTCTAACCGCAGGCGAAACTTTAGCCGGCAGATTTCAAGAAAAGGGTGCGTACCTATGCTCGTTTGTAGCTCCGGAAAGCCTGTTCATCGACATTATGATGAACGTAGAAATTATATTTTATGCTGCACAGGAGCTCGGTGATCAGAGACTCAAAGAGATTGCCCTAAAACACTGCTTCACCACACGGCGGTATCTAGTCCGCGGCGATGGGAGCACGGCGCACGAAGGGATCTTTGACTTAAGCTCCGGGGCGTTCTTGTGCCAGAGCACCCACCAAGGTTGGCGAGGTGATTCGAGCTGGGCACGTGGACAGGCCTGGGCGATAGGCGGCTTCATCACCGCATTTAAGTATACAAAAGAGATCAGGTTCCTCGATACTGCTATCGCGACAGCTAACTACTTTATTGAGCGCACCCCGAGTGAAGGTATCCCGCCTAACGATTGGGATCAGCCTCCGCCAAAGGCATCCTATGAAAGCTCTGCCGCGGCCATTGCCGCCGGCGCCTTTCTAGATTTAGCGCAGCAAGTAACTGATCCCGGTCTCGCTCAACGGTACCATAACTTTGCCAAGCAGACGTTGACTACCCTGTTAACCGACGACTTTCTGGGCGCCGGCCGCCCCGGATGGGAGGGAATCCTACGGCATGGTATTTATCACGAACGCAAAGGGTTAGGTGTCGATGAAAGCGTCATGTGGGGCGATTACTTTTTTCTCGCGGCTTTAGATAAGCTGCTGCAGAATGCCGCTTCTTCGTCGGCTTGAAATAAGCCGTCCCCCAAAAGCAACCCCCCAAGATGAAAATAAATAAGTGTCTCCCCTTAACAAAGCTCGCCACCGCGCTGGCTCTGTTAGTACCGTTCGGCGCCTTTGCGGATAACGCCAAGAAGCTAGAAGTCTTTTCCTGGTGGACGTCCGGAGGCGAGGCAGCCGCGCTCGACGCCCTGTTCAAGGTTTACAAACAACGTGATCCGGGAGTCGAAATCATCAACGCGACAGTGGCCGGCGGCGGCGGTTCCGCAGCTCGCCCCGTGCTCCAAACTCGACTTGCTGGCGGTAACCCACCGGATACTTGGCAATCGCATCCGGGCTGGGAATTACTCGGACAATATGTTGAGCCCGGTTACTGCGAACCGCTTAACGATATCTACCAGGCGGAAAACTGGGAAAAGGTATTACCTGAACAATTGGTCAAGCTGTTAACAAAAGATGGAAAGCAGTGGTGCGTTCTGGCCGGTGTCCATCGAGGTAATGACCTTTGGTATAACAAGAAGGTATTGGATAAGGCCGGGATTAAGATTGGCGACGCTATCTCCATCGACGAATTCCTTGCAGATTGCGCTAAACTCAAGGCGGCTGGTGTCACCCCGCTTGCGGTCGGTGACTCCGGTATCTGGGCAACCGCTCAGCTGTTCGAGAACACGCTCTTAGGAACGGTAGGACCGACCGGTTGGCAAGATCTCTTCAGCGGCAAGATGGCCTTCGATGATCCTAAGGTGAAACAGGCGGCTCAAAGCTATGCCAAAATGTTGGAGTACCAAAATTCCGATCACTCAGCCCTAACTTGGGACCAAGCGGTCAAGGCCGTTGAGGAAGGACGCTGCGCTTTTACATCGATGGGCGATTGGGCCCACGGTGAATTCAGCAAAGCCAACCTCAAAGACAATGTTGATTTCGGTTGGGTTTCCCACCCCGGTACCAGTGGTGGATTCATTGTAGTCGCTGACGGCTTTACCCTGGCTAAGAATGCGCCGCACAAAGCCGAAACCGTCGCCTGGTTGAAGAGCATCGGTAGTAAAGAATCCCAGGAAGAATTCAATCCTATCAAGGGCTCGATCCCGATTCGGACTGATGTCGACAAGAGCAAATTCGGCCCGTATCTTCAATGGTCGATGAAATCCTTCGCCAGCGATCCACTCCTGCCCAGCTGCGTTCATGGTGAGGCCGCTCCGGCCGCATTCCAACAGGCTTTGAACGATGCGATTACCCAGTTCGTGGTAGACAAGAATGTAGATGCTTTCTGCTCAGCCTTGGTACAGGCGGCAAAAGAATCCGATTTTTCTAAATAAAAATCCCTAACAATTAAATGCCGGGGTGAGCCTTCACCCCGGCAGGGATCTGGTAGGGTGAGGCTCCCCAATGTCTCCGATGGTTAGCAAGGGATATAGACATTGTCGAATTCAAAAACTCTGTTGCCCCTGTGAACGCGCCGAGCCGGAGATGCACGTTGGGCCACGGCTCGGCGCGTACAGATGTAGCAGCATCTTCTGTCTGGGCGAAATCGAATCGTTTCGCGAAAATCTTTCGACCGTTCGGGAGCCTCGCCCTACCAGATCAATCGCCTCGTTTTAACTAATGAAGTCTTCTACCGCGAGATCGACAGACACAAAATCTCCTGACCCGGTCGCTGACAGCGCTCTGCCTTCGATCCGAAAAACGCTCACGCCTAAACGCCGTTTTTCCGATCGGCTACTATCGCCCTTAATCTTGTCCCCGGCGATGACCTTGGTCGTGATATTTGTGTACGTTTTTATCGCGATCACCGTTTGGGTCTCCCTTTCTAATTGGGGCACCCTCAAGGTAGATATGAGCATCCGCCAACCGCTGGGTGTTACCTATCAGCAAATGTTCATGATGACGCGTTGGCACGCTAATTTGCGCAACGTTTTTGTCTTTACTGTCCTTTTCCTGACATTCTCGCTCGCGTTCGGGCTGGTCCTTGCCTTGTTGCTGGATAGAAAACTGATCGGCTACACGATTTTCCGAAACGTCTTCCTATTTCCTTACGCGCTCTCTTTCATCGTCACTGGTGTTGCCTGGCGCTGGATTTTTAACCCTGAAAAAGGGGTTAACGTCCTTTTTGATGCCCTGGGTATCAATAAGCTAATTGAAGCCTTTGGAGGCCCGCCTTTGCATCCGGGATGGGTCACCGACACATCGGTGCTCTTCTCGTTGAACACTTGGTTAGGAACGATTTTCCCGCCACTTAAAAGCCTCAGCATTCAACTTGGCATTCCCATGGCGCTTATCCCCGTGGTAATTGCGGCTGGTTGGCAACTGACTGGGTTCGCCATGTCCATGTACATCGCCGGCTTGGCCACAGTCCCACACGAGCTTCGCGAAGCTGCCCGGATCGATGGTGCCTCAGAGCTGCAGGTGTATACGAAGGTGGTAATCCCGCAACTAAATCCGGTTACGGTAAGTACCGCTATCATTCTTGGGCATGTTTCGCTCAAAATCTTCGATCTAATTTTCGCAATGGCTGGCGGTGCCGGTCCGGGCTTTGTAACCGATGTGCCCGGCATCTTTGTCTTTGACTATACGTTCAAGGCAACTCGCTATAATTTGGGCGCCGCTGCTTCGGTGATCATGCTGTTACTTGTCTGCTTGATCATCGTTCCCTATCTCTGGACCAACCTCAGGAAACGTTAACTATGCCTTTTCTCCCTTCCGGTATTCGAGCGGAGTTGCCTAGGAAATTCCGCGACTACGTAATTTTAGGGTTTTTGATTCTGTGTCTGCTTTTCTTTTTGATGCCGTTCTACGTGATGATCGTCAACGGCTTGAAAGAGGCGACCAGCGTCAGCGTCTCCACGATGTGGAATTTGCCGACCCAGTTGAGCGGCGGTGGATTCAGGGAGGCATTCCAGCGTTTAGGTCCAAGCATGGGCAACAGTCTTTTGATTGCGATACCCGCCACGATTATCTCCGCCTGTTGGGGCTCAGTGAACGGTTACCTGTTTTCCAAATGGAAATTCCGCGGATCTAACGTCCTTTTTGCCCTGCTCGTTTTCGGAATGTTTATCCCTTATCAGAGCATCTTGATCCCGCTCATCCAGTTCCTGGAGACGATAAGACTATACGGAACCATTCCTGGTCTGGTAGTCGTTCATGTGATCTACGGCTTGCCCATTGTCACCTTAATCTTCAGAAATTATTTTACTAACATTCCCGATGAGATGGTAGAAGCAGCCCGGATCGATGGTGCTGGCCTCGTCCGGATTTTTACCAATGTTATGCTGCCGTTGTCTTTGCCGGCATTCGTCGTGGTCTGTATCTTCCAGTTTACTAACATTTGGAATGATTTCTTGTTCGGGGTCACTATTTTAACGAATCCGCAAGCGCAGCCGGTAACCGTCGCCTTAAACAATCTCCAGGGATCTTATTCCGTGGACTGGAACGTCGTAATGGCAGGAGCCATCACGGCCGCGCTTCCTACGGCCCTGGTCTATATCTTTCTGGGACGGTTTTTCATCCGTGGATTGCTGGCCGGCTCGGTCAAAGGCTAGCGCGTAAGCGAGCTGATCGTCCTCGTACTCGTTCTCGAAATGTTCGCAGCGTTAAGCATGACCACAGGACTTAGATTCGGAGTAAGCGGCTTCCAACACTCGTCGGCGCCACCGGACTAGAAAGCCTCGAGGACAACGACGGGTACGAGGACGATCATTTTCGCATGAGCTCAGCACACTACGATCTGGTCATCATCGGTACCGGCATGGGCGGCGGCATGTTAGCTTACGCTCTCAAGGATACCGGGATGAAGATCTTACTGCTCGAGCGCGGCGACTTTCTTCCGCAAGAGCCAGAGAACTGGAGCCCGGAAGCCGTCTTCGATCATAAACGTTACAAGCCGCCAGAGACCTGGTACGATGCGACCGGCAAACCTTTCTCTCCGGGAGTTCATTATTTTGTGGGTGGAAACACGAAAGTTTATGGCGCTGCGCTTCCTCGCCTTCGAAAGGAAGATTTTTCCGCGCTCGAACACGAAGAAGGAGTATCTCCCGCCTGGCCCATCACCTATGAAGAGCTGGAGCCCTATTATGAGCGGGCCGAAGCGCTCCTGGCGGTTCATGGCGCCACGGGCGACGATCCTACTGATCCGCCTAGGCGAAACCCGTTCCCGTTTCCGCCGGTACCGCATGAGCCTTATATCGAAGACCTGAAATCGAGACTTCAGCGTCAAGGGTTGCATCCTTGTTTTTTACCGATGGGAATCGACCTGCGGGAAGGTGGCCGCTGCATTCGTTGTAAGACTTGTGATGGTTTCCCTTGCCAGGTACATGCGAAGAGTGAGGCCGATCTCTGTTGTGTGCGACCCGCAACCCTGTCGGAGAACGTGAAGTTGATGACGCGGACTTTCGCACGTCGTCTACTCACGGATCCGAGCGGGAAAAAGGTAGAAACTATCGAAATAGAACAGAATGGCGCCGTCAGTCTCATTCATGCCGACAGATTTGCGGTCTCTTGCGGGGCTGCGAACTCCGCTGCTTTACTGCTCCGATCTGCCTCTCCTGCACATCCTTATGGCCTCGCGAACTCAGCCGGATTGATCGGCCGTAACTACATGGTCCACAATAATACCGCCTTGATGGCGGTGGCTCCTGGCCGCATCAACCCGACCACCTTTCAGAAAACCATGGTGGTTAACGATTATTATTTTCGTGGGCCGGCCAATTGGAAATATCCGTTAGGTAACTTGCAGCTCTTAGGCAAACTCCAGGCTGGTATGCTAACCGCCGACAAACCGCTGATCCCCCGGTTTGTGTTAAAAGCGTTTGCTGATCGCAGCGTCGATTGGTGGGTGATGTCTGAGGATTTACCTAGCCCAGACAATCGGGTACTGGTTAGTAGCAGCGGGCGCATCACCGTGCATTGGACACCGACAAATCGCCGAGCGCACTATCGTCTAGTATCCGCCGCCAGGACCATGATGAAACGGGCCGGTTATCCGATCGTCCTGACTCAGACGATGGGAATCGAAACCAACTCACACCAGTGCGGGACCGCCCGGTTCGGTAACGACCCGCGTAGCTCCGTGCTCGATCCATTTTGTCGGACCCATGATGTGCAGAATCTTTATGTCGTCGATAGTTCGTTTTTCCCATCGTCAGCTGCATGTAATCCGGCGCTGACGATTGCCGCGCAAGCGCTAAGGGTGGCTGAGGAGTTAGAGAAGACACCGTAATTAGGGTAGTGGCGTATGTGCAGCTGCGGGAGCAATTAGCAGGGACGTCGTTCCTCTCGGCCAGTGCCAGGAGCACTCTGACCATGAAATGGTCCAACAGAACAGCCCAGGGCTTTAGCCCTGGGTAACGGCGTAACCGAGTGCGCCCTGAAAGTGGCGCCCGACGCGCGCGGTGTTCAATCCCAGATGTAACGTTCGTCGAAGGCAACCCGGTGGCGTTTCATGATTTCGCGAATCTCTTCCTGGTAACTAAACTTTTTGTGATGCTCGGTTTGGTTTAGGATATAGGCTGTAACGGAGTCCAGGTTCGATTCGCTCACGGAGAATGCGCCGTATCCATTCTGCCAACTGAAATTAGAGAGCCCTTTTTCCTTGAGGCGTTTTGATGAGGCGCCCTTCAGGCGGCCGATTAAATCGGAGAATGCAATATTCTTCGATAGAGAAGAGAAAACGTGGACGTGGTCTTCAACGCCTCCGATTTTGATCGGGTGACAATCCAAGTTTTTCAAAGTGCCGGCCATGTAGGAATAGATCTCGTTCCGGATCTCGTCCGACCGTAGGTATGGTCGTCGATCTTTTGTGGAAAAGATCGCGTGAACGAGGAGATGAGTCAGGGACTGGCCCACGAATTAATAACAACATACATTGATGTTATGGTCAAGCGATTCGAGCCGTAGACGCGCTTTGATGATCAGACCGTCTCCCGGCTGCACACCGTCTCGGCCGCCACTTTCAGGGCGCCTTGGTTTCGCCGTTTACCCAGGGCTAAAGCCCTGGGCTATTCTGTAGGACCATTTCATGGTCAAACCGCTCACCTCCCTGCCAAACGTGGAGTCATTCAACCCGCTCCCAACAATTTCCTTACCGCCGCATTATGCGCGGCCTGGGGATGCTTTCTATCGAGCTCCGATCGGAGACGTTCAACGAACGACTTCACGGCCGCAGACGCCGAGTGTAGCGCTACCTCTGCCACGCCTTCACCATAACTGGTCGACACCAAAACCTTGTCACCCTTTCTCTGAAAACGAACCCAGGCATCTGATTCGGTAAACTCGAAGATCTCGCTCGGACTACCAGCTTCCAATTTTCGAATGATTTCAGCAAAACTCGCCGCCAAATCTACCAATGGAATCCAATCCCAATCCGCACTGAAGTCTTTGTTGCCGATATGGAAAACCAAATTACCCAGTGCCACCCGATAGCGGAGATCCTCCTCAGTCACCGATGACCAGTCCGTTTCCCTATCTTCGTTGAGCCGATAATCCAAGTGCATAGGCTAAAACGGGAATGCGGTAATTACTTCGTTCCGGTTGCTTACTACTACGCGCAGTCGCGTGGCCGGCCCCCCATCGATTGTCGTGCCGATCTGACGCTGAAAATCGTATTCATAGAGCGTCCCTGGACGGCCGTGAGTATTGTGGCGGGCACGCCCGTTACGAACAGCTTCATTGATCATGTCTCGGAGACTGTCCACGGTGAGTCCGGCCTGGAACTTACCCGCACCGGCGGCCGTGCTATCCGACCAATGGCGTTCAATGATGTGCTGCAACCTCGAGTGAGTCAGAATTACTTGATCTGCACTGGTCTCAACCTGGGCATACCCAGTGGTCGGAATAGCGGTCAACAAAAGACCGAAGCTTAGAAACAAAGCAGCGATTAAGCGAAGATTCATTCTCTTCCGCGCAATTCCGCTATCTCCTTAACCGGATCTTCCGATCGGAAGACAGCCGTTCCGGCGACCAAAACATTCGCACCGGCCTCGGTCGCTACCCGCGCCGTATCCGGCCGAATACCTCCATCAACCTCTATGTTAAAATCGAGTCCCCGTTGTTCTCGGATTTTTTTTGCCGCCCTCACTTTCTCCATCGTCTCCGGAATAAACGCCTGCCCGCCGAACCCAGGGTTCACCGTCATAACCAGCAGAAGATCGATTTGGTCTAAGAACGGCTCAACCTTTTTGAACGGAGTGGGCGGACTAATTGCGAGTCCCGCGGTACAGCCGCTATCTCGTATCGCCCGAGCCGTCGCCCTGGTATCACATGGCGCCTCCACATGAAAGGTAATGTTCCGAACGAACGGCTGAAATCGCGGAAAAAAATGGTCCGGTCTTTCGATCATCAGATGCACATCCAGTGGTACCTTCGCTACCTTGTAGATCGCCTCCGTTACGGCCGGTCCCATGGTAAAGTTATCCACAAAATGGCCATCCATAATATCGACGTGAAACCAGTCGGCTCCAGCTTTTTCGATCCGAGTGATTTCCTCACCTATTCTCGAGAAATCGCACGCAAACACTGAAGGCGCGATAATGATTGGTTTGCTGCTCACGATGCTACCTTGATTATCACAACAAGGTCACAAAGACCACAAAGCGGCGTGACCGCAACCAAAGACGTTAAAATCTCACGCAAAGACGCAAAGGCGCAAAGGTCAAAACAATACCGGAACAGCTGCCTAGAGGCGAACGATGCTCGACGTTGGCACCGTAAAGGCACCTAGGGGGGACTCAAGACGACTTGCTTCAATAACGTGACCGCCGAGCAACAAGGATCGGCTACCAGTGCCTATCGGTACTGATCTCAATAGTTCCCGGCACTTTCCGTCATTCGCTTTGCGCATTTGCGTTTTTGCCTGCAGAATTTTCTTCCGTCCTCCGTGCGCTTTGTGTCTTTGTGGTGAAATTTTATTCGTATGTTGGATTTTGCGAGTGACACCTATTTTATGGGGGAAGCCCTCCGCCAGGCGCGAAGAGCACGCTCGGCCGAGGAGGTTCCGGTCGGGGCGGTCATCGTATCTGGCGGCAATATCATCGCTCGCGCTTGGAACCAGGTTGAGACTCTCAAGGACGCCACTGCGCACGCCGAAATGCTAGCGATAACGCAGGCCGAAAGCGCCGTCGGTGACTGGAGACTCACTGAATGCGACCTTTATGTCACCAAAGAGCCTTGCCCCATGTGCGCAGGCGCGATTGTCCATGTCCGGTTACGCCGAGTGATTTTCGGTTGCCCAGACCCGAAAGGAGGCGCAGCCGGCAGCATGATCAATCTTTTACAAATGCCCCAGCTAAACCATCGCTGCTTAATCACCTCCGGTGTCTGCGAAGAAGAATGCCGTCAGCTTCTCCAGGATTTTTTTCGCGACCGACGGGAGCAGAATAGTTGAGGGTTTGCTGTTAGCAGTTTGCGGTTGGCCGTCCGCCACCGGCTTTTGAAACCCATCGGTCCTATAGTCCTATCAGTCCCATAGGCCCTATCCGTCGCACGTCTCAGACGCGCCGTTCCCTTGACAGCCCCCTATGGAAACAGGTAATGCAGCAAGAACAGCCCGACCAAAGCGTAGGCCGCCGGTTTGATCTCTTTCGCTCGTCCGGTTAACAGATGTATCAGGACGCACACGATAAAACCAAGGGCCAGGCCGTCACTGGCTGAGGTCAGGACCATCAGGAGCATGGTCACAAGAAAGGTCGCTGCTACCGTTAAATCCGCGAACTTCAATTCGCCCAATCCCTGAGCCATAAAGATTCCAATGACGACCAATACCGGGCCAGTAGCTATGGCCGGCACCGCTGCAATGACCGGGGTAAAGAAAAGAGCAGCCAGATAACAGATCGCAACGACAATGCTCACCAAACCGGTACGGCCTCCTGCCTCCGCCCCCGCCGCTGATTCAATGTAGATAACCGGTGTGTTGGTACCGAGCAGAGCAGCACCCATCGCTGCCGTGGCGTCGGCGGTGAGAGCTTGTTTAAGTTTTGGCAAATCACCGTTCTCATCGGTCAATTTGGCGAGACCACACACGGCCAGTAGGGTCGCCATCGCAGAGAACAAATCACCAAACAAGATGGCTAACACAATTGGCAGACAAAGGTTCAAGTGAGTCCAAAAATATCCAAAATCGAGTTGTAAAAATACTTTCCCCATTGAGCCAGGCCAGTCGAAAAACCGCCCCGGTAACATGGTCAACGTGGTATGAGGATGTGAACCCGGCAGGAATAAACCGGTGATGCTGATCAGCAAGATCGACAAGACGAGCGCGGCAGGCACGCGTCGATAAGTCATTACGACCGTAATCGCGATACCGATAAAAGGCAGCAACACGCCGGGCGACGCTAAACTACCGAGCCCAATCATGGTGCGCGGATTTGCCACCAGAAGCCCGCAATTTTTTAACCCGAGATAAGCCAGAAAGAAACCGATCCCAACAGAAACAATCTTTTTAAAGTAACCCGGAAAACTGTCAATGATCAGCTTGCGGAGTCCGGTTACCGACAGAATAAAGAATAAGATACCACTGTAAAAAACCAGCCCAAGTGCGCCCTGCCAAGGCACGTGCATCCCCTGACACACTTGATAAGCGAGCAAAGCATTCACTCCCATACCCGGGGCCATGGCAAGCGGATAGTTAGTCCATAACCCCATCATTACAGTAAAAACCGCACCCACTACCGCGGTCGCCGTGATCAAGGCTCCATAATCCATGCCCGAAGCGGACATGATCATCGGATTGACCACCAGAATGTAAGACAACGTACTGAAGGTCGTTAACCCGGCTAGAAGTTCACAACGAAAGTTGGAGCCCCGTTCCGAGATGCGGAAAAACCGATCGATGCTGCTTAACAAGCGATTCGACCGCACCGTGCCTGCGCTGGACGTGGAGGAGGCTGCTTCTGACATTGTCGTGGTTGATATTCACTGTCCCGGACAGAAATCCCCGTAGCTTTCTCCTCCCCGGCGCCTGTCCCTCACCGGCGGCTGAGTTCGACTAAAATCTGATGGTGACGCTCCCCTGAATATGGAACGGTAACCCCGGCACAATCAGGTCATTCCCATTTTCCGCAAACGAACCACCCGTGGTAAAATTCAACTGATTAGTGACGTTCAAGAAATCCACTCTGACTTCCCAGTTTTTGTGCTTATAGAACACGCCGGCGTCGAGCTCGTATTGCCACGGAATCCAAACGTTTTGCAGCTCGCTGGTGGGTTGAGGGGAAGTGACCCAGAAACCGATGCTGGCGCCTAACCCACAATCCAACGTATAGGAAGCGATCCCGTTGATCAACCAGTGTGGCAAGCCTGGCTGCCGATAGTGACCTGGAGGATAGGAAATAAAGTTCGGCGAACCCACTCCGGTGCCATAAGGAGGTGCAAAGGCATCGTAGACATTATATGTCTGTTGAGTGCCCGGATTGATCTCAATCGCGTTGATATAGGATAGACTGAAATTGGTGTAGAAATTCTTGTTAGGCTGATACGTCGCGATTAACTCCGCTCCGTCCGTTCTAACCGCAGTGACCGTACCAAAACTGCTGAGAAAGTTATGTTCCTGGTAGTATCCGGCCACGCTCACGAACAACTTGTGATTGAGCAGATCAAACTTGGCTCCGGCCTCATACAACACGTTCTCGTAGTGGTAGACATTGCTGGGTAAAATGCCCTTGCCGTAGCCGTCTCCCTTGAGATAAGCAAAGCCGCCGCTGTAGCTACCCTCAAAAGATTCATTGAATTCCGCGGTAAAGTAGTTCGTCATCCAGTCGGTGGTTTTGTAAGTCAGGCTGACATTCCCAGAATACAGCAACTGGCTGGTGCTATCGGATGCCGGAGTGAATCCAGCCGGCGCCAAAGGATCGCTCGCCTTGTCCGCGATCAAATCCAATCTTCCTCCTACGAGCAGGTTCAGTCGATTAGTGACGGAAACATTGTCCTGTACGAACCAGCTCGCTTCATAACCATGTTCGCGCAAAGTTCCGGGAATCCCGTTCGGATAGTTGGCACTATAGGCCACAGCCGGCGTGCCGTATAAAGCTGGTATTCCGGGGATAGGTATCACCCCGAAAAGATTAAGAATCGGATAGTTAGCGGGGTTTTCGGTTAGGTCAGTTCCATTCAAATATTCATTGAAGAAGTCCTCATATTGGGTGGCCTCGACGTACTTGAACGCCGCGCCCGCTATGATGCTATTCCTGGTCACCCCGCCGGGTGTAATCTCTGGTAATTGTTTGCCATCAGGAGCCGGTTCGCCACCAGACGCCCAGCCGAAAGGGAGGTCATAATCAATATGAAACTCCAGTCGATCCTGGACAACGTTGGAGTTGATATAGTTATTCCAACGCTCTGCGTCCTCACGATCACGCTGGTGGTAGTATTCATAGAGGATGCGATTTACGATATAGAAATTATCGTTCACGTTGTAGGTCGCCTCCAACTGCAGGTTGAAGTCTTTTCCGTAATCACTGTCCCCCGGTGCAACCAGGTCTCTTGAAGGACTCAGAGGGACCAGGCCGGTCGGATTAATGACTCCTAGAAAACTCGGCCCCCCCGGCTGGTTCCCCGGTGTAATACAGTCCGTCACTGATTAATTGCTGAATGGGACGATTCCAGCCGGTCGGCTCATTAAACTTATCCTCGAAGAATTCCGTATTGATTTTAAGCGTGAACTTTTCGCTGGGTGTATAGGTCAGCGCGAAATACACATCCGTACTCTGCGCCCCGATGACGTTATCGTAGTAGCTGCCGGAATTTTCCCCTTGATAACTAAGCCGGAAAGCCAACACGTTCGGTATCAGCGGGCCACCAATATCTTCGGTCCAACGATAGGTGTCCCAGTAGCCGGTAAGAAAGGTGCTCGAGCCATGCCAACCATCGAAATAGGGCTGCTTGGTTGACCAGTTTATGTAGCCACCTGTATACTGGTCGGGACCATACACGGAAGAGGGTGGCCCAGTGATTATATCCATCGATTCGACGGAATTAAAACTCATGGGCAAGCCGTCAGATCGCGTGGTTCGTTCCATTCCATTCTGGTATACTTCCCCCATCTGACCTCTGATCATCGGCATATTGGCACCCCCCCACTGGTTATTGCTGTAGGTGCTGGGGGCGACCTTCATAAAATCCTCTGGACCAAGGATGTTGGCTGTCTGCAGCAGTTCTTGAGACACAACCGAAACGCTTCGCGGCGTATCTTGAATAGGCATGTCGGCACCAAAGACGGACGAAACCGGGTTTGCAGTTGGCAGCACGTTGTTCGGTAAGACGCCGCTGACTGTAACCGTGCTGAGCTGTGAGCTGTCGGTCGGAGCGGGATCATTTGTTACTGGCGTCGGCGACGCTGCTTGCGCCCAAACGGTATGGCTGAGCATCAAGAGGATCGCGGCCCCAGCAAATCCAAAGGTGAATTGATTCCTTACACGACTCTTTCTATTTCGCATCCATTGTCCCTAATTGCTGTGTTTCAGACGCTACCAGGGCCGAAATCCGCGCTCGGACCAGCGACAATCCGTCGCTATGACAGGCGGCTTAGGGCCGTGCGCAATTGATCTTCCCCCGTTAGACTAAGCCGCCGCTCTCAGCAGTTGATATGCCAAGAATAAATAACAACTGAACGTTAACTATGCAGTGACCTCTTTTAGTCTTTCCGTCTTCGGCCACATTTTCGTTGTGGAGATGCGCCCGGCAGCCGCACGAAGGCAGGCCGCATCGATCTCCGTCGAAAAATCCACTCAATGAGACACAGACTGGTAAGAATACTCCATTTCTACATTATAATGGACACACGGAGTTCAAGCTGGCTGATGGAATTAACGCTTCACTAACGCCTGTTTCGAACACTATTCCGAGCAGACAATCGGTAATCGTTAACCATAGGCCGACCACGCTGACCGCCTCGAAGACTGTGTACAGCAACAACCAAATGACCACAAAAGTTAACAGTCGGCAGATTCGTTTATCGCTCTGGAAGAATAGCTGATCTGGCTCTAGCACCACCGGCACAACTTCTGCTCGTGTCCTCGCCAGTGATATTGACCGAATTCATTTTTGATGAGGAGACAAAGCTCAGGCAACAATTGACGTTAGTCGCGCTGGGGAAAAGTCCAGCAGATAGCATCATCACTGACGTCACCCTGCTCAATGTATATTCTCTCGAATGGCAACCCAACCAGGACATTGTCATCAGCAACGGGCGGGTCGCTTGGGTTGGCCCAACCGGGAAGTGGACGGGAGCAGCCGCTAACGTTTTTAATCGCAACGGCCTTTTCGCGGCGCCTGGCTTTGGCGAGCCGCATAAGCACATTGAAAGCACTCACCTGACGCCGGAATACGAGGCGGCCTTGGTCGTTCCGGATGGAAACACCTGGACGGTTGAAGCCTCGCATGAGTTCTCAAACGTCAATAGCCAGAAGAATAGCGAGTTTTGGTTGACTCCCAGGCGTTACGGCAGCCCGCTGAAGATATTCCCTGTGCCGGGCTCCGCCACTCCACCCACCGCTTTTGAATCGACCGGCGGGTATAACGGTTACCAGGAAGTAAAGGATGATCTGGCGGAAAACCTCTGGGTTGCCGGGTTGGATGAGGTCATGGATTGGTCGGCCGTATGGAATCCGGAAAACCCGGGACACAGCCGAATCTGGCAATCAATGCAAGCGACTCGCCAAGGCCGCGGTGTGATCGCCGGACACGGCACCGGGCTCAAACAATTGCCTGAGATCAACGCGTTCGCTGCTGCCGGTCTGGCCAGCGACCATGAGGCGATGAGTCCGGAGGAGGCATGGGAAAAGATGAACCGAGGCGTCTTTCTCATGCTCAAACCGCGTCGCAACGGAATTCAGAACATCATCCCGTATTTTGTGAAGAGAGGACTCCGCGACTGGTCTAATCTTTCATTGACCACGGACGACCGCGATGCTGCGGAAACCCTCGAAAAAGGCAGCTCTGACTATAACCTGCGCATCGCCATAGAGGCCGGCGCACCCGTGGAAGCTGCGTACGCCATGGCCAGCTACTATCCTGCTCGCCACTGGCATCTCGAGCATTTGGTCGGCTCCTTGGCTCCCGGACGATTCGCCGATGTCGTCCTCCTCTCCGATCCGAAACAAGTCGTTATCGAGGAAGTTTTCGCCGACGGAACCAGGGCCGCGGAGAAGGGTAAATATCTGCTCTCAGTCCCTAAGATCGATTGGCCGGACTGGGCTACAAATACCATTCGAGTCGGCGAACCATTTACGGCTGAAGACTTCGAAATCAAGGCTCCGGCATCAACCACAAATGACAAGGTCACGGCGGCCGTACTACAGCCTTATCATTGGGAGCCTGACTTTATGACCCTGGAGCTACCAGTGATGGACGGGGTGGTAGAACGTGGCGAAGATGCGACTAAACTCGCGATTATCGATCGCTACCATGGCGAGAAAAACCTCGGTAAAATGTTTTGGAAAAACGTTGGACCCAAAACGCCTAACTCGGCCCTCGCTTGTTCAGTAGCTCACGATCATCACAATCTCTGGGTGCTAGGCAGCTCCGACTCGGCGATGGCAATGGCGATCAACGAACTTGCACACATGCAGGGTGGTTGGGTGCTGGTAAACAACGGCGCCATTGTGGCGAGGGTTTCTTTCGAGATCGGCGGCCTAATGACCGCGCGACCCGCCGAGGTTCTAGCCGCTGA
>JAFAZK010000012.1 GCA_019239825.1 Verrucomicrobiota bacterium
CGGCTAAAAATCGCGCGCATCCGTGGGAGCGACCTAAAACCGGAACCGGGGAGATGTGTCAGTACAGTGAGGCAACTCGCTATCCGATTTGAAGACCCGTTCGTCTTCAGGCGATTGGCTTCGTCAATTATTCGATTGTTGCGTCCCGCGTATCTAGCCACCGAAGATATGCCTGCTCCTACGGAGCTTGGCCTAATTTCTTGCTGATGAGCTAGAAAGATTACGCTGCTACCGAGCTGACCTTCGGCCTTATAAACACAAGACACTAAACAGGCGCGAGCGTGAAATCTGTCCCGGCGTCCGAATCATGATCATGATCAGACTCGTGGTTATCCGGGGCTGCCTTCAACAGGTCGCCTTGAACCATCGTCGGTTGACCGATTGTCAATTCACCGGAGAACTCACCTCCGCGATCTACCAAAAAACTTTTGGCGTTAACCGTCCCACGCAGCACGCCTCCTTTTTTCACTACTACTTTGCCGCTGGAAAGAATCCGACCGGACATCGTTCCCTCTACTTCTATCAACTCGCCTCGAAGCGGGCGCACTAGCTCCACTTCAGATTTTTTATCTATTACGACGTGTTTACTTTCGAGGCTACCGCTGAGCTTGCCCTTAAGCTTGATGCGCAAGACGGTTGCGCAGATCAAACTGCCACGCATGTGTCCCTGGATCTCAGCGACCTCGCAAATCGCACGATTACTATTAAGATCCCCCTTCGAGGTAATCACCAACGAGCCGCGAGTCCTGATCGAACGACTATAAGATCCAACGATCTTGTAATCCTGCAGGTCAATATATGCTCCGCAAAGCGGACAAATGGTAGAAGTTGCGTTACGGCCAACCTCTCGCCGACCGTTACATTCAAAGCAGCGGGCGACAAACGTCCGTTGAACACCCAGCAGACCTTCAACCTTCTCAAAAAGTGTCGGCTCTTTAGGGCCAGCCGGCACCGGGCCAGGCAGCCGGCCGCTTTTTGCGATTTGGATGTACCCACTGCACTTGCGGCAGTAAGTCGACTTCGCCAGCTCGGGCTCTAGCTGAATGTTACCGCAGTGAGGACATTGAACTTCTACTCGTCCTTTTGCAGCCACTCAGTACCTCTTTATCGCGGGGCGCCGACTTCTTGCGGTTTTTCCTTCGTCCCCAGCTCTTTCAGCATCCCTTTGTTCGGGCTCACTTCCGACTTACCAACGAAGGTCGCACCTTCCTCAATGATTAGACGAGCCGCACGCAAATCACCGATCAATTGCGACCGAGACCGCAGCTCGCAACGTTCATTAACAGTGATATTGCCATGCACTTTACCCATGACAATCACCGATTTAGCTTTGACTTCACCGTGCACATCCCCGCTCTCTCCCACCGTTAAGATCCCATCGTTCGAACTAATCTCCCCCTCGAGCTTACCATCAAAGGTAAACTCATTAGCGAATTTTATGGAGCCCTTTATTTCGACGTCGTTTGCTAAGGAGTTCTTATTTGCTTGATCTGCCATAACGGAGTTTTTTGGTGTTAGAGGTTTTGGTTCTGAGGCCTTGAGAGGTTGCGGAGTTGATTCCCCGGATTCAGTCTCCTCATTACTCGGGCCTGATCCTGGTTTTTGGGGGATAAACTTCTTGAGCACGGTCGCAACTATGGATTTGTCGATTGGATTGTCAACGCCGAACGGCAACGAAATTGCCGCCAGATCGCTGTTTTAGAGCAACGCGGAACTTTCTCACAAGAATGTACCATCGAAGTTAGTTAACCTGGTGCGCGGCTTGGACTTGTGAAAAGTGAAAGGTGAAAATCGAGAAGCGATAAGCGCTGTCGCCGTTCGATAGGTTTTCGGTTGTCACCGTCCACTTTTCACGCTTCTGCGAGCTCCTCCGCAGGATATGTCCAGATCTCGCTTAATGTCGGGTGATAGTGCGGAATCGAAGCCAAGTCTGACGCCGTTGCCCGGAAATGCATCGCGACTACAATTTCGTGTATTAGTTCGGCTACTTCAGGACCTACCGCCGCTCCACCTAGAATCTCGCCGCTTTTTGCATCCACGATGAGTTTCACGAAACCTTCTGGTTCTCCGAGCACTAAACTCTTGCCGTGATCAGCAAATGGATAACTCGCAGTCCGAACCGGAATGTTTAGGTTAACTGCTTCGCGCTGAGTCAATCCCACAAACGCGAGCTGAGGATGCGAAAAGACGGCAAACAGATGGAGCCGATAGTCAATCCTGCCCAACTCTTTTCCTTCGAGTAATCTTTGAGCATTCTTTGCCGCCACGACCGCTTGCTCAATCGCGATATGCACAACCTCGTAGAGCCCAGTTACATCGCCCGCGGCGAATAGATGGGGTTGAGAAGATTGCATGCGGTCATTCACCTGGATCGCCCCGCTCGGCGAGAGTTCGACTCCGGCGGCTTTCAAATCCAAACCTGCAACCGCTGGCCGTCGACCTAGCGCATAGAAAAGTTCATTGGCTGCAACTCGTCGCTCGACACCATCGTGAAGGAAATAGACCGCCTTTTCTCCTTTCTCGGCTGCAACCCTCAACAACTTTGTGTCACAAATCATCTCCACACCTTGGTGCCGCAAGGCTTCCGTTAAGGCCCCGGAGACATCGGTATCTGCCTCTTTAAGAAATTGGCGGCTCCTTTGGATCACCGTCACTTTGGAACCGAGAGAGCTATAGAAGGTCGCAAATTCGAGTGCGATCGCGCCTCCCCCTAAAATAACCACCGAAGAAGGAACGACGTCCGAATCAAGAGCCAAATCGCTATGCAGGAAACCGGTCTCAACCAGCCCTGGAATTTCGAGGACGTTCAACTCAGAGCCAGTTGCAATCAGCCCAAAACGGAACCGGACGTGGGTCTCTTTACCGTCAGAGGTTACCAATCGCAGCTCGTGCGGAGACAAGAATGAGGCGTGGGCGCGAACAAACTCAAATTTTCCGTCCTCAAGCTGCGAACGCCGGTAACCGGCAAACTCTGCAATCAGTCTGCGCTTACGTTCCCGAATAACACCGGCATCGTAACCAATCTGGCCAGCCATCAAACCGAACTCTTTCGCTCGTCGCAAGGTGAGAAACCGATTCGCCGATTCCAGGATAGTCTTGCTTGGCATGCAACCCCGCAGGATACAAAGTCCACCAACTTCAGCGCCCCCCTCGACACAGATGGTTCGCAAGCCAAGCCGGCTGGCCGTGGCGGCCGCGCCATAACCAGCGCTGCCCCCTCCAATTACCGCAAAATCATATTCCGTCATTTGTCAGAATGCGATAATGTCAACTGGCCCAATGGGAGCGTCAATCATTCAAAATCTTGCGGTGCCACTCCTCCGAACTACAATCTGTTGCATAGATCCCAGCTTGCAAAAAGAGGTTGCTCCGCGTACACTAAAGGCTCAAGTTTCGCCCTGATCGGTCCGTGTTCCACTCGGACCTCGTTCTGCGGTAAGTATGTCTGAAATCTCGAATTACGACGCGGCCCAAATTGATAAATTAGAGGGTCTAGAAGCCGTCCGAAAGCGTCCCGGAATGTACATCGGTGATCCCGATGAACGCGGCCTTCACCACTGTGTTTTTGAAGTCCTGGACAACTCTATCGACGAGCATCTAGCTGGGTTTTGTACTCGCATTGATGTCACCATCCACATTGACGGATCGGTTTCGGTCCGAGACAACGGCCGGGGCATCCCGGTTGATATCCATCCCAAGTTTAATATCCCGGCGATTGAGCTAGTTCTCACCAACCTGCACGCCGGCGGTAAGTTCGGGCAAGGTGCTTATAAGTTCTCCGGCGGATTGCACGGGGTCGGCGCTAAATGTGTTAACGCCCTCTCCGAATGGTTTAAGGCGGAGGTCACCCGAAACGGAAAGATTTATTACATCGCCTTTGCCCGAGGCAAAACAACTCGCAAGCTCGAGGTCATTGGGGAAATCCAAAACAAGCAGCTTACCGGAACCCTGATTACGTTTTTGCCGGATGACGAGATCTTCACGATCACCACAGAGTTTAAGTTTGAGATCCTGGCTACGCGGCTACGTGAGTTAGCTTTCCTAAATAAAGGATTGGAAATCGTTCTAACGGACGAACGAACGGATCCCGTTCGTCGCGAGGTGTTTCTTTATAAGGAGGGAATTCCTCAATTCGTAAGACAACTCGGGGAGACGAAGCAGTTAATCCATCCTGATCCGATTGTGATCAGCGGCATGCGTGAGATCGAGGTTGACGACAAAAACGAGGTCGCCTTCGTAGATCTGGTGCTCCAATACACCGACTCCTACACCGAGCAGATTCAGTGTTTCGCTAACTCAATTCCCAATGCCGATGGGGGCATGCACTTGGAAGGGCTTAAGGCCGGTCTCACTAACGCGCTTAAGAATTACGCAAAATCCAACAACCTGGTTAAAGATAAGGACCCGGATATCACTGGCGAAGATTTACGGGAGGGTTTGGTCTGCGTGTTAAGCATTAAGCTAACCAACCCGCGGTTTAGCTCTCAGACCAAAAGCAAACTGGTCAACAATGAGGTCAAGCCGGTGGTGCAATCTGTCACCTATGAAGGGCTAGGCCGGTTTTGCGAGGAGAACCCGGGGATCGCCAAAAAGATTATCGATAAGTGCTTAATGGCTGCGCGGGCGAGAGAGGCAGCCCGCAAAGCTCGGGAAGCCGTTAGAAAGACAGCCCTAACTGGGGGCGGTCTGCCGGGTAAACTCTCAGACTGTTCAGAACGGGATTACGAAAAGACCGAGCTTTATATTGTCGAGGGTGATTCCGCCGGCGGATCAGCAAAGCAGGGCCGAGATCGGCGGTTCCAGGCTATCCTCCCGATTCGCGGCAAGCTGTTGAATGTTGAGAAAGCCCGTCTCGATCGTGTGCTACAGAATCAAGAAATCCAGACGATGATCACGGCCATCGGAACTGGCATTGGGGATGGAGAGGGAGAGGGCTCCTTCAATCTGGAGAAACTTCGCTACGGCAAGATCATCATTATGACCGATGCCGATGTTGACGGCTCACACATCAGAACATTGCTTCTAACCTTTTTCTATCGCCAGATGCCAGAGTTAGTGCGTCGAGGGCACATCTACATTGCCCAGCCACCGCTTTATCAAATCAAGAGGAAAAAACGGGAGGAATACGTAGAAGACGACTCCCGACTCAACCGCATTCTGATTTCATTGGGCGCGGAAGAGGTCCGCTTGCGAAATCTGAAGGACGATCGGGAGTTTTCTGAGGAACAACTCAACGAGATTTTGGAGCTCCTGGAGCGTCTCTCCAAGCTGAGTGATTCTATCCGCAAACACGGCGGCGACTTCGAAGAGTATATTGCCCAGCGGAATGCCGAGACTGGGATGCTTCCCGAGTATCTGGTTTCCATTCGCGACGGAAACCAAGAGTACGTCAAGTATTTCCCGGACGAGACGGCGTTAAAGCAGTTCGCTGACGAGAATCCGGATCTACAGCTTTACGATGAACCGCTGAGTGAGGACGGCGAGCTGCCCTTGTTCGGCGGCGGTAACGGCCAAACGCCTGCCCATATGCGCCGCCGCGCTCGACGCGTCGAACTGCATGAGGCAAACGCTGTGCTCAAGATTTTCCAGGAGCTGAGCAGGCGCGGCCTGGAGGTAGAGCACTACTCCACCAACGAACAACCGATCTTTGAGCTGATCGATGGCGAAGGGGAGCGGGCGACCTCGATCCCGGTTTCTTCGATCCCGAAAATCCTAGAGACCGTCAAAGAGATTGGCCGTCGCGGTGTTCAGATCAAAAGGTTCAAAGGTTTAGGAGAAATGAACGCCAAAGAGCTGTTCAATACCACGATGGATCCCGCTAAGCGGAAGCTGCTTCAGGTCGAGCTCAATGAGAACAACGCGGTCGAGGCTGACAAGATGTTTACGATCCTGATGGGTGACGTGGTGGAGCCGCGCAGAGCGTTCATCGAAGACAACGCGTTGAACGTAAGAAACCTCGATATCTAACGCGTTCGAGGTTCACCGTTCGCAGTTCGCAGTGCACCGTTTGATGATGCGAACCGCAAACCGTGAACGGCGGACGGCGAATTATTCAAATGCCTGATCCCAACGAAAAAGTCGAAGCCGTCAATGTCGCGGAGGAGATGTCGAAATCGTTCCTCGACTATTCGATGTCCGTCATTATCTCTCGCGCCCTGCCCGATGCTCGCGACGGTTTAAAACCTTCTCAACGCCGGATCCTCTATGCCATGCAGGGCCTCGGCGTGCTGCCCAATCGCAAGCATACCAAGTGCGCAAAGATCGTCGGTGAGACGATGGGTAACTACCATCCTCATGGCGACATGGCGATTTATCCGACGCTCGTTCATATGGCCCAACCCTGGGCGATGCGCGACGTATTGATTGAAGGCCAAGGCAATTTCGGCTCGATGGACGGAGATCCACCGGCGTCGATGCGGTACACCGAAGCCCGGCTAACGCACCTTGGGGCGGTCCTTATGGAGGATATGGACCGGGAAACCGTGGATTTCGTTCCTAATTATGACGAGACCACGGAGGAGCCGACCGTCTTCCCCGCGGCGTTCCCGAACTTGTTGGTAAATGGCGGTACTGGCATCGCCGTGGGGATGGCTACGAATATTCCTCCTCACAATCTGGGAGAAGTTATCACCGGCGTCTGCGCATTGATCGATAATCCCGCGCTGACCGTCGACCAGCTGCTCGAGATTATCAAAGGACCCGATTTTCCCACCGGTTGTACCATCTACGGAGTTAGTGGCATTCGTCAGTACTTCGAGACCGGCCGGGGAATCGTCCGAGTCCGAGGCAAGGCCACCATCGAGGAAGGAAGGCAGAACCGGGAAACCCTGGTGATCAGCGAGATCCCTTATAACGTCAATCGAGCTGAGTTGATCAAGCGGATTGCCGCGCTGATTCAGGAAAAGGTGATCACGGACATCAGCGATATTCGCGATCTATCCGATGAGAACACCCGGATCGAGATCGAGCTCAAACGCGACGCCAACGCGAATGTGGTCCTGAATAACCTCTACAAGCATACCGCCTTAGAGAGCACTTTCGCGGTTAACATGCTCGCCATCGATCATGGGCGGCCGAAGCTACTGTCGGTCATCGAGGCTCTGCACTGTTACGTCGAACATCGGCGGGACGTCGTCCTCAGAAGAACTCGCTATTTACTCAGGCAAGCAGAGCAACGAGCCGAGACCTTGGAAGGCTATTTGATCGCTCTCGCCAATCTCGATGATTTTATCGATATCGTACGGAACTCCGCCAACCGCGAAGAAGCGCGGGTAAAATTGTTGGCCTACGAATTCAGTCAAAGCCAAGTCGAGCAGATCGGTATTCGCATCCGCAGCGCGGCGCGTTTGGTGGACGGCCGATATAGTTTTAGCGAACAGCAAGCAGATCAAATCCTTGAGCTGCGGCTCTATCAACTGACGGGATTGGAACGCGAGAAGCTCACTGACGAATACGGCGAGCTTCTTACCCGCATTGATGATCTGCTCGATATTTTGAATCGAGCTGACCGGGTGATGAACATCATCAAGGAAGAGCTCATAAAGGTTAAGGACAAATATGATTCAGCCAGGGTGACGCAAATCGTCCCGGCCGAGGGCGACATCAACATCGAAGATCTTATCGCCAACGAGGGCTGCATCATCACGATCACTCACGGCGGCTATATTAAGCGGACAGCGGAAAGCGAGTTCCGAGCTCAACGCCGGGGCGGTCGTGGAGTGATTGGAATGGCCACGCGCGAGGCACAGATGGAGGGCGAGGAAGGCGATTTCGTTGAACACCTTTTCACCGCGAGCACTCACGATTCTCTGATGTTCTTTACCCAGAGCGGCCGCTGCTACGTAGAAAAGGTCTACGAGATTCCCGAAATGAGCCGGTCCTCAAAAGGACGTTCGATTGCGAACCTGCTGGAGTTGCGCCCTGAGGAGAAAATCGCAGCGACGTTGCGCATCGAAGCAAAAAAAGAAGAAGGCTCGACCGAAGAAACGACTTGGAATCCGAGCCTGCATATCATGTTCGCGACCCGGCACGGTCTTGTCAAAAAGACCAACCTTTCTGAGTTCGCTAACGTCCGCAAGGGAGGGATTATTGCGATTCAAATCGAGGAGGACGACGAGTTAATCGACGCTTTGCTCACCAATGGCAGCGAAGAAGTCGTGCTCATAACCAAGCAAGGGATGAGCATCCGGTTCGGCGAAGACGACGCTCGAGATATGGGACGGAACGCGATTGGTGTCTGGGGTATCCGGCCCGAGGCGGGAGACGAAGTTGTAGGTATCGCAAAGGTGGTTGCCGACGCCACATTGCTTGTTGCCGGAGCCAACGGTATCGGGAAAAGAACCGACTTCGAGGAGTATCGTATTCAGTCTCGAGGCGGAAAGGGAATCATCACGATGAAGACCGGCGACCGAACCGGCGAAGTGATTGGTGCGTTGTCCGTTCACGAGGCCGACGAAGTGATGCTTATCACTACCGGCGGTCAAATGGTTCGCCTGCGCGTCAGCGAAATCCGGGAGACCGGTAGGAACACGATGGGCGTAAAACTCATCAATCTCATTGAGGGTGAGAAGCTGCAGGATATTGCCCCCATCGTTTCCCAAGAGGATTTGGAATCGGAGGGCGAGGAGGCCTAGAAGGCCTGGCAATAGACGACCTCCCGTGTTTGCGCATTGGATGTCTGGAGCCGGAATTCAGCACCGTACGAGGCAGACCCAGCTCCGCAGGAGCGCAATCTTTGTAGCCACGCTGCCTCAAAATTAGGTCTAGCTCCGTAGGAACGGCATCTACCGGGATGTGTTCGGCGCCTAGCGTATGGGGAAGACTGGCCAGCCGGATTCCCGGCTAGATCACCATAATGGCTTCACGGACGTAGGAGCCGCGCAATACCATCATCCCCTTCGATAGGTCCCTCCCTAAGGAGCTGGCTTCCGACCCTCTAATGCGGAGGCTGCGTTTCGGCCTTGTAATGAGCAAACGCAGAATTCCATTTACCGTTGCCAGGGCACCCCAGGCCAGATCGGTTTTTCGAAACTTTCGCGCCAATCAGACGCGCACCTAGATGGCGACATGTATAAATATAGCCAACAATTGTGCGATCTGGCGTTTAACAGTCATAATAGCGCCATTAAGACGCATATTCGAGCTCTTTCTGCTTTTTACAAAACTAAAAATTCTTTTGCGGTTGCCGACGCTCGTTTGCTCTTTAGAGTTTAGGCACTTCTGTTATGGGAACGCGAAAGCGAAAACTGTCAGTCAAAAGGCTCCCGGTCCAACGCCAGCTTGAGCTTTCCCACGAGGGGCAATATTTCGACCTGCGAGCGCTGTTCGATAAGCTAAACGCTGAATATTTTAATGGCGCGCTTCGCGGCTACACCATCACTTGGGGACGCAAGCGAAGACTGCCTCCGAAAGAATATTTTGTTTTCGGAACGATCCAGGAAGAGGACCGTATCATTCGGATTCATCCGCTGCTCGATGCACCGTTTGTTCCTACCTGGTTTCTCGAATACGTCATCTATCACGAGATGCTTCACGCGGTTGTACCGGAGGAGGAAGATGCCACCGGTCGTCGCCGGATTCACACCGACGAATTCTATCGTCGGGAGCAACGGTTCCATTGCTACCAGAGGGCTCGTCGCTGGGAGGACGATAATCTGGATCGATTTCTGAGGTAGGAAGAGACGGATTATGAGGGTCTTGGTGGCAACGTGCACCTTTCCAGAGCACGAGATCGCCTGGAGAATCTGCCGCGATGTGGTGGAAAAAGGGTTCGCCGCTTGCGCAACCCTGATACCGGCAGCCAAATCAATCTACCGTTGGAAAGGCGAAATCGAGACAGCCAACGAAACAGCGGTCCTCTTCAAGACCACTGAGAACCAGTTCGAGGCTCTTCAGAACTTTGTTCTGAAACAACACCCGTACGAAGTGCCGGAATTTGTGGCTTGGCCAGTGACCGATGGCTCACCGGACTACCTCGCCTGGGTGGAGGCAAGTACGAGGGAGAAGAAATAGTGTCGACCCTTTGATCTCGCCCGTCGGCGCTGAGGTCGTGGAGCCCAGCGCCGTCCAAAAACACCAAATAATCGGATCGCCTTTACGGCTTCTTACTCGGGCTCGGGAATCCACCCGGCTTCGTATTTACCGCCGGAGTATTCGATGCGCCCGGACTTTCCTTCTTACCAGCTGAAGGCGCAGCCGCCGGCCGATTCGCGTTCAACTTCGCGATCACCATGTCGCTGAAATCGATATCAGATCTGGCAAACAGCAACACAGGTGTGCCTAGAGCTGCGCTTTGCCCCGATTTATCAAAAACCAAGTCGAAGTTCTGTGCCTTAACCTGGTCGGTCACAACCTTCATGATCTCTTCTACCAAGGCCGAAATCATGTGAGACTTCTCGTCTTGCAGCTGTTTTTGGCGAGTCGACCGAAAGTCCTGAATTTCCCGTTCTAGCCCATTGGTCTCCGCGATCTTTGAATCGCGCTCTTGGGCCTTCTGATCTTTGCTGGCGCCACTCAGGTCGGGCTTATTTAATTCCTCATTTAGCTTATTGATGGAATCAAGATTCTTCTTGTAGCTATCCATCCGCTGGTTCAGCTCGTCTTGGGCAGACCTTTGAGCCTCCTCTAGCTTTTGTTGCGCCTCTTGAGTTTTGTAGTAGCCCGCCATGACTTTAGACATGTCGATGGTACCGATTTTTAACTCCGCTTTTGCTTGAGACAATACGCCAAAGCCCAAGCTGGCAGCGACGCAAGCCCCCACGACGAATGAGGATTTATTCATTATATTCATTACTAACAATGGATGGACTCTCCGGTTTGAGTGAGACGCCCCCGGGCCAATCCCGTTCAAAATTGGTAACCCACGCTGAATTGGAAACGCCCTGAGGAGTTGTTAAACTTATCCGTCTGGATCGGAATACCGTAGTCCAGTCGAATCGGTCCGATTGGCAAATTCAAGCGCAGACCAAAGCCAAAGTCGGAGTTTACATCCCCCGTGCCGAAGTTCCAAGAACCCGCGTTCACGAAACCAGTATCATAGAACACAGCGAAACGAACCCGGTCGATGATCGGAATAGTGTATTCGACGGTTAACCGAGCCATCGTATTACCACCGATATCATCACCTTCGGCATCCTTGGGACCGACCCGATCGAAGTCAAAACCACGCAAATTGTTTGCGCCTCCCAAAAAGAGTCGATCGTAGATCGGCACCGAGGTACCTCCACCCCAGTTCGCAACCGTTGCTATCTCTGCGTCAAAAAGCAGAATCGTGTCAAAAGGCAAGTGGAAATATTGTTCGCCCTCCAGGTCAAACCCATAAACCTGCACGTCGCCGCCCAAAAAACCGCCGGCCACATAGACCGAGAAATCGAAGCGATTTCCAGTACGAGTTAGGAAAGCGTTGTCGCGTTTATCGTACGTAAGCGTGTAGGTCAACCGGCTTTCCAACGTTGACCCAGCCTGATCGACGATCAACGGGTCAGTGGTCGTAACGTCGTAGATGTCTGTCTCTTGCAATCGATAGGTGAATTTCTGGGCCAAGAAGTTTGTGATCGGCTGCCTCAAGAAGAGGTCGAACCCGTAGTATCTCTCGTTGTAAACGTTACTAAAGAAAGACGAGTCCAGAAAGAAGGCATCCGTCCCAACAGCCAATCTTTTGTCCAGGAAGTATGGTTCCGTAAAATTCGCAGTCACCTGCTTCTCTTGCGTTCCGATCTGGACGCGGACTCTGAACTTTTCACCGGCGCCAGTGAAAGTTTTCCAATTCAGAATGTCAAAGTTTCCTTGGCTTAGTTCGGCGAAGCCGAGCAAGCCCTCATCCGAACTGAAGCCCATACCGAAGTTCAAAGACCCGGTGCGCTTTTCCTGGACCACGATATTCAGGTCTTTTCGTCCGGGCACCAACGTATCGGAGGCATAGCTGTCGACCTTTTCGAAATACTGCAACCCTTCAAGCCGCTTCTTACTGATATCCACACGCACCGTGTCAAAGACGTCACCTGGTGCGAGCACGAGTTCACGGCGGATCACCTTGTCCTTAGTACGGGTGTTGCCGCTGATATTGATGCGTTCGACGTACGATTTGATCCCTTCCTCGATCTTGTAATGAAGATCAACCAGGCCTGGACCGGCCGGCGTTGTTTGCACTGCTACTTTAGCGTCAGCGTAACCAGCAACCCCGTATGCGTCCTCAACCGCTTTAATGTCTTTCTCGAGCTTTTGCGGCGAGAAAATCTGGCCTTCCTTTTGTTTGATAACCTTCCGGAAGTTCGCCTCTGTGACGACCTGAAGTCCCTCGATCGTCACCACGTTAATGTGGTACTGGACGCCCTGATCGATGTAGATATCAATGTCAACATACTTCGGACCTTCCCGGTTTATCTTCACGTCGGTCACCTGAACATCTTCGTACCCGTCGTCCTGGAAGAGTTCCTTGATCTTTTGGACGTCCTCGTCCAGCTGCGCGCTATTCAGTTTGCCGGCTCCGGTTAAAAAGGCGAGAATGTTATTCTCCTTCGTCTTCATCTCCTTCTTTAGCCGTTTCGAGCTAATCGCAGTGTTTCCCGAAAACCGGATCCTTTTTACGATGGATTTGGTGCCTTCACTGATCGAGTAAGTAACCGACGCCGTTCCCCGATCTTCATTGGTCTCGACCTTGTATTGGACGTCGACATCCGGGTAACCTCTCTTTTGATAGAGATCGACAACCTTCTGACGCGCTGTCTCTAAGGTCTGTTCATCCAGCGGCGAATTGATCTTCAGCGCCATTTCCTTACGAATCCTGGAGGTCTTAACCTTCTCGTTCCCGACCACATAAACACTCGCTAAGGTGACTCTCGTCTGAACGACAACGATAACTTTTACGCCGTCCGGCAAGGGCTCACCATAAATTCGGACGTTAGTCACCAAGCCAGTCGCATAAAGCGCGCGCACGTCATCCTCGACAACGGTTTCCGAATAGGGCTGACCAACCGTTGTCTTCATGTTGGTCAAAATTCGCTGCCGGCTCAACGTAGCCGGTCCGGCATACTGGATCTCAATTTGGCGAACAATTGGACCTGCCGCGCGCTGGGGACCAGGCGGCGTTGCTTGTGCCTGCGTTGCCGGAGCCTGTTGCGGTGGCGTGTTTTGCGGAGCCGGTTGCTGTTGCCCATAAATCGAAGGCGCGGCAAAACCGAGCAACACCAAGCACCACAATAGCCATCTGCGTTCGGGCGTACGCTTTTGCTTCATAGGTATGGGGAGCCAACGATCAGAGCGAATGGCGCTAATTCACGATGATGACGTCCAAAACGTCAACCAGAAAAACCGCGAACGGTCACGCTTTCAATTCAACAAGCTGTAAACATTGTTCCGGGGGTGCGGTTCATATCCAGCCTCAGTAATTAGCCGCTCGATCTCCTCCCGCGACAACCGAAAGGTCGTCCCCGCGCTGCTCACGACATTTTCTTCCATCATAACGGATCCGTAGTCGTTCGCACCGTAGCTCAATGCTAGCTGGCCGATCTTGGGCCCCTGCGTTACCCACGAGCTCTGGAGATTCTCTACATTATCCAAGTAGATCCTGGCCAAGGCTTGGGTTCGTAAATATTCAGCCGAACCCACGGGCTTCGCCTTTAGCACCACATTTTCCGGCTGAAATGTCCAGCAAATGAAAGCTGTAAACCCACCGGTCTGGTCCTGAAGCTCCCGAATCCGATCCAGATGCTCGATTCGGTCTTCGATGGTCTCCACATGTCCAAACATCATGGTAGCACTGCTTCGCAGACCTTCCGCATGTGCGATTTCCATGACTCGCAACCACTGCTCGGTGTTGCATTTCAGCGGAGCGATCCGGTTGCGCACCCGGTCAACCAGAATCTCGCCTCCTCCTCCTGGAATTGAGCCAAGTCCGGCCTCTCGAAACCTCAAGATGACCTCTCGGATCGACATACCGAATACTTCAGCGAAATGGTTAAACTCAGGGGGACTGAACGCGTGGATATTAATCTGGGGAAATTTTTCCCGGATATGGCTAAGCAGATCCAGATAGTAATCGATCCCCAATTTTGGGTTATGGCCGCCCTGCATTAAGATCTGTACTCCCCCGATACCGGCCAATTCTTCGATCTTCTGGTCGATCTGCTCGTGGCTCAGCACATAAAAATCAGGATCTTTTTCCGTCCGATAGAAGGCGCAAAACTTGCAATAAACATTGCAAACGTTCGTGTAGTTAATGTTGCGCTCAACGATGTAGGTGACGATCTCGTTCCCCCTTCCAGCATAGGCGGCTGCTTTCGCCAACTTGCGGCGATGGTCAGCCAACGCGCCAAGCTCTTCGATCGGGAGCCTATATAATTCCAACGCTTCTTCTTTATTGATGCGTTCGCCGTCGAGCACCTTATCAATAACATCCGCGCCGGAAATCAGAGCATTCATTAGCAGGGCTAGTATTAAACCAGTCCTTTGTCGCGTTCCAGTGCGTTCTCTGGACCTCAGAATCGCCCTCGTCGTCGTTCTCGTCCTCGACTTCTAGCATGGGATTCCCCTCGATTCAGAACGACCGTGCGATCAATTTAACGACAGAACCTGCTTTGTGGTGCAGCAAGACATTCGAGGACGAGTACGACGATGAGTACGAGACCGATTAGGAGTGCGTGTAGACCACCATTTCTGGAGCCATTCACAAACACTGTGGAAACCTGCGCTAGAAACAGTCACATTGGAGCTAAAGCGTGGCCGAGAATTTTTACCAAGAAACCATCCAGTCACCCAAAAGCCCATTTGACCTATCGCTCCGGCCTCCGCTCTTCTCGGAATTCCAGGGCCAGGCTCGCGTCAAAGAGCGGCTCGAACTCATGGTAGCTGCGGCCAAACAACGGGGCGATGTGCTCGAACATATCTTGTTGAGCGGACCTCCGGGTCTGGGAAAAACCAGTCTGGCTTTCATCTTGGCCAACTCGATGGGCGTCAACATTAAATCGACGAGCGGTCCGATGATCGAGAAGGCAGGCGATTTGGCTGGCATCCTGACGACGCTTGAGCGCGGAGACATCCTATTTATCGACGAAATCCACCGGCTCCAGCCAGCCATAGAAGAGTATCTCTACCCGGCTATGGAAGATTTCCGTTTAGATATTATCATCGATCAAGGACCGAATGCGCGGAGTGTGCGGCTCAACTTACCCAAGTTTACTCTAGTCGGCGCCACCACTCGCGCGGGTTTGATTAGCTCCCCTTTAAGGTCCCGCTTCGGGATGACAAGCAGACTGGACTATTACAGCGCCGAAGAACTGACAAACGTTATCGACCGGAGCGCAGGCCTTATCGCGATCGAAATCGATAGAGACGGAGCCGGCGAAATCGCCGCTCGTTCACGTGGCACTCCCAGAATCGCAAATAATCTGCTGCGCTGGGTCCGTGATTACGCTCAAGTCAAAGCCAGCGGCGCCATTAATAAAAAAGTAGCCGATCTCGCGTTGAAAATGCTCGATATCGACAACGACGGACTAGACGAGATGGACAAGCGGTTGCTGGCTGCCTTGATCTCCCGCTTCCATGGTGGTCCGGTTGGTCTAAATTCACTCGCGGTGTCGCTAGGAGAGGATCCAGGCACCATTGAGGAAGTGAACGAGCCTTATCTAATCCAAGAAGGATATCTCCAGCGGACCGCTCAAGGACGTGTCGCCTTGCCCAAAGCTTACAAAAAACTCGGGTTAGAACGCACGTCGCACGGACAGAAAGAGCTGTTTTAGGTCGAGTGCCTGCGCACCGCCAGAAGGAGCCAGAATCCAGGAGCCTGGAGGGGGGTGGATCGTGCCACCACGCGTGACACTGGAGGGGAGTCGCTTTTGGTCGTGCCTCAAGATCTCGCGATTTTATTTCCAACCCGAAGAAGGCCAAAAAATAGTGTTAAACAGGCGGCTCCCGGAAGCTACCGCACGTGATGTCTTGCCCAGGGCTATGGTCGTGGATCGTTTATCCGCATCAGACGCCGACAAACATATCACGCGTTGAGCCGTTCGCGGGAGCCGCCTGTTTAACAACGTTTGCGGACGTGCACCGCGCCGAGTCTAAGAACGCTAATTCATCGGGCACGACCCAAAGCGGCTCCCCTCCACGGTCACGCGTGCTCACACGGCTCAACCCCTCCTGACTCCTTAATTCTGGCTCCTGCTTTATTAATTGTTCGCTTCGCTTGCTGTCCTTCGCTTAACCCGCAACGGCGTCGGCGTACTTCCGTCCTGATACTTAATCGTTGAAGGCCAAATAAGCCGCCAGGGCTGTTCTTTCACCTTCCCCGACAGTTCAGTCATATCCGCAGCGAAGATGTTCACTTTAGGGAAAAAGACGTCTAACTCTCCCTGAAACTGGCTCAGCACGCTTTTTAATCGGACGGAGGCGGAATCGAGGTTTGCTAACGTCTTCGGCAGGTGGTCATCCTTTTCGACTTGGCCCACCAATCCTTGCACATCTTTGAGCGTTGTTTGCACCCCAACCAGCGTTTCATCCACCGTGCCCCCTTTTGCAGTCAACTGCTGTAGATTTCGGGCGACCACCCCAAAACTGTCGATAGTTCGATTCAATGTTGTTAAAAACTCTGAATCCTTCCCCGTCAATCGCGTGAGATTCTCGGCGGTCCGATGGAGTTCCAGCAGGGTATCGGTGGCCTGTTTCAGCATGGGGTTCAATTGCTGTACAAGAGCAGGTCCAACCTCTCCCAAATCCGGTGAACGCACCCCGACAAAAGAGTCCCCATTTACCGCTCTGCCTGACTTGGGATTACCCTGAGTAAAATCGATGACCGACTCCGCCAAGAGCCCGAATGAGCGCATGGTTACGTTGTTTTCTTTGAAGACCTCTGCGTCGGCAGAGACTTGCACCGTGATTACGGCCTCGTACTCGGGCTTGCCGGGCGGCCTTTCGGACACTGGGACCGGCGATCGGATAAAATCGACCGTTCCGATTTTTCTGCCGGCTAGAGTCACGTCCGCACCCGGCTTGATCGCCGCAGCATCATCAAAAAATATTCGATAGTGGATGATCGGCCGAAATAACCCTGGTGCCGACAGATAAAGCACGATTCCGACCAATAGCCCAACGGTCAGGATCACCAATATACCCGTCCGAATCTCGCTACGAATTATTTGCATCGGACAATTGCTCAGTCATAGGGCCTTCAACTCCACCGGTAACAAATTGACGAACGACAGGGTCTTCTGAGGTCTTAAACTCCTCCGGCGAGCCGTCCTGGATAATCGCGCCCTGATACAGCATGGCCATACGCGTGGCGATCCTGAAGGCGCTGTCCATTTCATGGGTAACGATAACCGAGGTCGTATTTGTCTTCTCGGTGAGGTTAATGATCAACTCGTCGATCACCGAGCTCATGACAGGATCGAGTCCGGCAGACGGCTCATCGAACAGCATGAGTTCCGGATCCATCATCAAAGCTCGAGCCAGGCTGACCCGCTTACGCATACCGCCGCTCAGCTCGGACGGCATCTTGCCCTCCGTTCCACTCATTCCCACCAAAGCCAGTTTTTCTTCCACTAACGTATCGATCTCACTCTCGGGTTTGCGTCCCAATTCTCGCGCCGGCAAAGCCAGGTTATCCCTGACATTCAAAGAGCTGATTAACGCCGAATACTGGTACACCATCCCTATTCTACTTCGAAGCAAATTCAGTTTGCTTCGACTTAAGCGATTGACCCGTAGATGCTTGTACTTTATTTCGCCGGCGGTCGGCTTCAATATCCCCAAAATCAATCGCAACATCGTACTTTTTCCGCCGCCGCTCTGGCCGAGGATAACCAATCGATCCCGAGGAAAGATCTTTAATTCGATCCCGTTGAGGACAGGTTTCCCGGAAAAGGCGAGAATAACCTGATTCAAGTGGACCAACGGCGTCTCCGTCATTTGGTGTACTGAGTAACGATTATGTTAAAAAGGCTGTCGAAACCAATCACGCTCGTGATGGCCATTACGACACTCCCCGTTGTAGCACGCCCGACACCTTCCGCTCCACCTTGGACGGTGAGCCCTTTAAAGCACGCGATTAGCCCGATAACTAGTCCGAAAAAAGCGGCTTTGAAAAAGCCAGTCACGATGTCATTCACGAGCAAACTGCTCAATACCGAGTCGAAGAAGAAAGCGGGTACGATGTTCAGAGTAACCCAGGAAATCAAACACGACCCAATCAAGGCCGCTATTACCGAGCAAACCGCTAGGCAAGGCATCGCCGCCACAATCGCCACCAGGCGCGGCGCCACCAAGAATCGGAGCGGACCTATCCCCATAGCCTCAATAGCTTCTACTTCTTCAGCGACTTGCATGGTACCGAGCTCAGCCGTGAAAGCAGCGCCGATTCGTGCTGCCAAAACGATTCCCGTAATCAGCGGTCCCAGTTCCCGGGTAAACGCAATCGCAATCAGCGATGGAATCAGTCGCTCCACGCCAAACTTCTCCAGCTGATATCCGGTCAGCAGCGCCATGGTCAGACCAAGGAAAAATGAGACCATCAAAACCAAAGGCACCGACCCGACCGCGGTGCGGTCCGTTTGTATAAAGAGAGCCGAGGGCCGAAATGGCAAGCGTCCCCTGCGGATGCTGTCCGCCATCTCTTCCGTAGTATTTAGAAGAAGCCAAACGATGCTGCCCAGGTTAACCAGGGCATTCCTCGTCAAGAAACCGATCCGATAAAGCAAACGGTACTTATTAGACCTCCCGCGCTCGGAATCAAGGTGATTCGAGACCCGGGAGGGAGCCGCTTTGGATCGCCCCCAGGATCCCTGGTTATTTGTCGCTGCCCGTGCCTGACCGCAATTCTCGTTAAACAGGCGGCTCCCGGCAACGTTTCAACGCATGTCAGGTCTATCGGCGAGTTAACCGAGTGAGGAATCCCGAACGAAATGATGGACAGAACGTCGCGTGCGGTAGTTTCCGGGAGCCGCCTGTTTAACACGCTGTTCGGCCTTCATCGCTCAGGAACAAAGATCACAAAATCTTTAGGGTCGGTCCAAAGCGGCTCCCCTCCAGGCGTGCGCGGGCCCCACCAATCACTAATCACCAATCACATCTTCCACTTCAGCGCCTTCTCCGGCGAACAATCCTGTCTGATACAGCCGGCGATAGATTCCGTTGGCGAACAGTAGCTCATCATGAGTTCCTCGCTCCGCAATCTCGCCTTCGTCCAGCACCAGGATCTGGTCTGCCTGACGGATCGTCGACAACCGATGGGCGATCACAAAACTAGTCCGGCCCAATAGCAGGCGTTGCAAAGCCGCCTGAATCTCCCGCTCCGTTTCCGTATCCACGCTGGCAGTCGCCTCGTCCAGAACCAGAATCGGCGGATCCTTCAAGAGCGCCCGCGCGATAGAAAGCCTCTGCTTCTCGCCTACACTAAGTTTGACTCCGCGTTCGCCAACTTTCGAGTCTAGTCCTCCTGGCAGTTTCCTCACAAAATCGATCGCAAACGCTGCAGATAGAGCTTCTTCCAGCTCTGCTTCAGAGGCTTTCGGATTGCCAAAAAGAAGGTTCTCGCGGATCGTGCCGTTAAACAAGAAAGTCTCCTGCGTAACAAAACCAACGACCTGACGCAGAGTCGCTTTCGACAATTGCCGGATCGAGCGCTGGTCCACCAGGATCTCGCCTCCTTCGGCATCAAGTTCGTAGAAACGAAGCAGGAGACTAACTAAAGTCGATTTCCCCGCTCCGGTGTGACCCACCAAGGCGATCATTTGCCCAGGCGAGGCCGATAACGAGATGTTTCGAAGAGCCAACCGTCCCGGTTCGTAACCAAAGTTGACGTTTCTGTATTCAACGGAACCCAATGGGCTAAAATCCGGATCCGGCCCGGATGTCTCCTCCTGAGGCTGATCCAATATTTCGTACAAGCGATCGGCGGCCGCTCTGCTGGCCTGCAACATTTGATTCAAACTATGAAGCCGGCTGACAGGCTCATAAAGGAAACGCACAAGAATCAGGCTGCCTACCAATTCCCCTACGCCCATCTGCCCATGTAAAACGGCGTTTCCGCCGAACGCAGTCACGATCACAAGTCCGCATCCAGCCAAAAACTCCATGCTGGGATCATAAATTGCCCAGGCTTTCATCACCACGAGCGTCGCATCTTTGAGCTTACGGCCGGCGCGGTCGAATCGTTCGTGCTCCGCTGCTTCTCGGGCGTAAGCCTTGATTTGGCGAACGCCGGCCAAGTTGTCATGTAATAGGGCATTCATGGCCGAGGCCGCTTTCCTTTGACCGGCATAACGGGACTTGGCCGTCACCGTGTACCAGACAGCTCCCGCAACCAGAAAAGGCACCGGCGTCAGCGCCAACAGACCCAACCACGGCTCCGTCGCAATCAGCATGGCGGACACAATGATGATTTGCAGCAGGGCTACGCTGCCTTGCTCAATTCCGTCGATAAGGACTCTTTCGACCGCGTTAACATCTTCGAGCACCCGAGTCATGATGTCCCCAGTGGCTTGTTGATCGAACCAAGAGAGAGGCAGTCTTTGAATGTGGTTATAAAGATCGCTTCTCAGATCGAAGATCACGCGTTGTTCGAATGTATTATTGAGAAGAATCCGCAGACCATTGGCCAGGTTCTGCAGCACGAAAGCACCCAATGCCACCAGAGCCAAAGGTAGGATCAATTCGGGATGATTCCCACGCACGCCGTCATCGATGATCCGCTGCGTCACGCCAGGAAAGACCACGACGGTGATCGTCGCCAGGATCGCAAACCCAAGGTTCCCTAACCCCAACCACGGGTATCGGCGCAAATAACGGAAAACACGAAAGATCGTCGGCATTCGAACTATTTTCTACTAACCGGATCTGAGATTCGAGCAACCGGAAACGCGTTTCCCGTTCAACCCATCGGACGGTTTCACCACAGAGACACAGAGAACACTAAGTTCAGATTCGTTCATGTTTGGTTCCAATTGAATAAAAGCCGCACAAAAAGTAGCCGATTGTTGCAACAATCAGAAAGCGATCCGAAGTGTCACCAGCATCAGCTAAAGTCTTAGCATCCCTACCTCTGTGTTCTCTGTGGTGAAATTAGCTTTATCGGCCCAGAACTAATCTCTCCTCTGGCTCCTCGACGGTTCGCCACTCTCCTGGGTTCAAATCCCTCATGACTAGGCTGGCGATTCGAACCCGGATCAGACGGAGCGTGGGATAGCCGACAGCAGCGGTCATTCGGCGAACCTGCCGGTTCTTCCCTTCCGTCAGCACGATACTCAGCCAACTGTCCGGCACGGTCTTCCGGAATCGGATGGGGGGATCCCTCGGCCAGATCGGCGGCGCTGGATTCAGCCGGCTAACCCGGCACGGCAACGTCCTTCGCCCTTGAATCAAAACTCCCGCTTCTAACCGCCGAAGCTCTTTCGTGCCCGGCAAGCCCTCCACTTGCACCCAATATTCCCGCTCATGACCGTGCTCAGGGTCCAAAATCCGCGCGTTCCACCGAGCCTCGTCACTCAGCAACAAGAGTCCCTCTGAGTCTGCATCCAGTCTTCCGATCGGGTAAACAGCCGAAGGAAACCCGAAACTGGCCAAGGTGGGGCGATTTGAACCGTCCGAGGTAAATTGTGAGATTACGCCAAAAGGCTTGTGGAAGGCGATCAACACGGATGAAAGGAGTTCGAGGAGTCCGAGAATGAAATCTATCAGTCACCCAGCCGGCAAGCTTGGGAGCGGTAAGCACCTCGGTGATGGCATTGCCTTGGCCCGTATCTTGACCCGCATTAGCAAACCTCGGATGAAGAAATACTGATTACTGATTACCGTTTTACTGATTACTAATCACTGGTTACTGAAATATGGGCCATTCCGGGCCTCCAAATGGACATTGCATTACCAATTTTCGAGCTCGAAGACAGGATCGTCGAAGCTCTAGCGAAAACTCCTCGGTTGATCCTACAGGCGCCTACCGGCTCGGGCAAATCGACTCAGGTGCCGCAGATCCTGCTCGACCACGGCTTAGCTGGCGATGGCCAAATCGTCGTACTTCAGCCGAGACGGTTGCCGACTCGATTGCTTGCCGCTCGAATCGCCGAAGAACGCGGAGCGATCTTGGGTGAAGAGGTGGGCTATCAGATTCGTTTGGATAATGTTGCTTCACCAGCTACCAGGATCCGTTTTGTTACAGAGGGCGTCTTACTCCGGCAAATGGTGAGTAATCGCCGCCTGGCCGGAATCTCGATCATCATCTTTGATGAGTTTCACGAGCGCCATCTTTATAGCGATATTGCGCTCGCTCGGGCTCTTGAGATTCAGGAGAGCTATCGCCCGGATCTAAAGTTGGTGGTGATGTCGGCCACCCTCGAGACCGTACAGCTGCAAGCTTACCTAAATCCGAGCACACTTTTGACCTCAGCGGGACGCACATTCCCGGTCGAGATTGAATACCTCAAGCGTCAAGTGGTGGACGAACCGCCGTGGGAACTTGCTGTCGACGCGCTCCAACAAGCGGATCAGGATGACGGCGACGTGCTCGTCTTTATGCCAGGGGCGTACGAGATCGCTCGAACGATCGAGGAGATCAAGCGCTCTCGATTCGACGGCGTGGTGTTGCCATTGCACGGTGATCTATCGCCTCGCTCCCAAGACGCAGCGGTCGCTACCTACGAGAAGCGTAAGGTCGTCGTTTCAACCAATGTTGCCGAAACCTCCCTCACCATCGACGGGGTTACTTTGGTCATCGACAGCGGCCTAGCGAAGATCGCCAAGTACGACCCCCATCGCGGCATCAACACTTTGATTCCGGAGAAAATTAGCCGGGCATCGGCCGATCAACGCGCGGGCCGAGCGGGACGAACCGCCCCGGGCCGTTGTATCCGGCTGTGGTCTGAACGGGATCAGCTCAACCGACGGCCGCAGGACCTGCCGGAGGTGAAACGGCTGGATTTAGCGGAAGTGATTCTCAATCTAAAGGCAGCCGGTGTATCGGACATCGACCGGTTCCGCTGGCTGGAACACCCCGATGCGCGATCGTTGGCGCGAGCGATAGAACTGCTCGCCGATCTGGGCGCGATTGACCGCCACACCGAAGAAATTACCCCTTTGGGCTCGCGCATGCTCTCCTTTCCAGTACATCCGCGCTACTCCCGAATGCTGCTCATGGCCGATGAGCTGGGCTGCGTTTCTACCGTTGCTTTAATCGCCGCTCTCACTCAAGAACGTTATCTTCTACGCCGGGCGGAGAACAAACAGATGGAGCACGACCGCGAGCTGTTGTTGGGCGGTGAGGCCGAATCGGATTTCTTCGTATTGATACGCGCATGGCTCTACGCGAATCAACATGGGGCCGAACAAGCCAAACGACTTGGGATCCGCTACTCGATCTCTCAGCAGGTAGGACGGCTCTTCGATCAATTTCTCGATATTGCCAAGGCAGAGCGTTTGGACATTTCAAGGCCCCCCGATGACTTCAATGCAGAGTCACTGGGTAAGTGCCTGTTGGTCGGTTTCTCTGATCATCTAAGCCGGCGGGTCGATGCCGGGACATTACGATGCGACCTGGTCCACAACCGGCGGGGCGTTCTTGCCCGCGAAAGCGTGGTTCACAAGAGCCCGCTTTTTGTAGCGGCTGAAATCCGAGAGATCCAAGCGCGAGATGAAGAGTTTCTGATTCTGCTGTCTCTGGCAACGGCGGTGAGAGAAGAATGGTTGCGCGAACTTTATCCGGAAGATTTTCAGGAAACTCACACCGAGTATTACGACCCGGCTCTACGTCGAGTAGTGGGTCGCACCGACCAGATTTTCCGCGATCTCGTGCTCCACAGCCGCAAGACCGACCCTCGCGGCGGCGACCTGACTCTGTCAGCCCTCGCGGCGGAGGTTATCAACGGGCGTTGTCCGTTGGACCATTGGGATCATGAGGTTGAGCAGTGGATAACGCGGGTTAATTGCCTGCACGATTGGTGTCCGGAATTGGAATTGCCAGAGATCGATCAGGAAGCTCGCAGCTATTTGATTACTCAGATTTGCGAGGGCGCTATCAGCTATCGCGAAATCAAAGACCGCCCGGTTTGGCCGGTGCTCAAAGCCTGGTTAGCAGCGTCAAAACTACCTTTAGTTGATCGTTTGGCGCCGGCGAGATTCGAGCTTCCCGGCGGCAAACGCCTCAAGCTGTCCTATACGCGAGGTCAACCGCCGGTTTTGTCAGCCAGAATCCAGGACCTTTACGGCGTCGAAGAATCTCTAAAAGTGTGTTCCGGACGAGTTTCAGTACTTATCCACGTGCTCGCTCCGAACAATCGTCCCATTCAAATCACCCAGGAACTCACGACGTTTTGGCGGGAGGCGTATCCCAAATTGAAACTGGAGTTGCAGCGCAAATATCCAAAGCACGAATGGCGCTAGCGCCGCTGCCGTCATAGGCAGCGCGCTATGACAGATGACAAATTACAGATTCGGGTGAGCTCGCCCAGCGCCTGGAGGGGAGCCGCTTTTGACCGCTGAGAGGCACCTGGCACGATCTCGCCAAAAATCATAGTGCTACCCAACGTGGTGTAGCAAGCGGCTCCCGGGAACGTCTCTACGTGTGAATTTGGCCAACCTGCGTTCGACCGTTCGGATCAAATCAACACACCGCAAATCGCGCGCGATCTCACCCAGCGCCTGGAGGGGAGCCGCTTTTGACCGCCGAGAGGCTCCTGACATGATATCGCCAAAAATCATAGTGCTACCCAGCGTCGCGCAGCAGGCGGCTCCCGGAAACGTCTCTACGCGTGAATTTGGCCAAGCTGCGTTCGACTGTTCGGATCAAATCAACACACCGCAAATCGCGCGCGATCTCGCCCAGCGCCTGGAGGAGAGCCGCTTTTAACCGCCGAGAGGCTCCTGACATGATATCGCCAAAAATCATTGTGCTACCCAACGTCGTGCAGCAGGCGGCTCCCGGAAACGTCTGCACGTGTGAATTTGGCCAAGCTGCGTTCGACCGTTCGGATCAAATCAAGACACTGCAGATAGTGGCGACATCAAGAGACGTTAACGGGAGCCGCCCGCCAAACGCGCTGACCACTGGCAAACGCAACGTTTCAAAAACGCGAATTTAAAACTAGGACGGTCAAAAGCGTCTCCCCTCCAGGCGGCTTTGGGTGAGCTCACACCACCAATCAGTCATCTGTCATTCCCAGCGATGCTTCAACGCATCATTTGGAATCTTCCGTCCACGGCTTGCTAGCCTGGTAATACACCAAGCGCCGTTGAAACTGCGGGATGTCATCTGCCTCGCCGGCCAGAATCGCTTTGCCTTCCCAGCGCTGCGCAGAAGCGAAATCGCCTTGGGCTGCGTATGCCGCTGCTAAAACGTCCAGAACGCTCGCATCTTTTTCGTGCGCTAGTTTGGATGCTTCGGTTGCCAGCTGCATTGCTGCCGCGGGATTATGGATCCTCGGATCTTTTGTTGTAGCGTACAGCCAGGCCGCACCGGCTCGGCTATAAGGATCTTTCGAGTCGCTTTTGGCCGCCTCGAGAAACGTATTAACCGCGTCCGCCTTTTTACCCAGCCGGCTCTGGGCATTCGCTTTCAGAATCTGCAGCTGACAAACATTCAACCGGTTGGCATCTCCGTTGTTGGTCTGCAACGCATGGTCAACTGCGTCAATCACATCTTTATGCCGATTCAAGTTCGCCGCCGCGGCTGCGCGCGCCGCGTATAACCACCAACGTTCCGGATGCTGTTTTACAGCCTTGGTTGCAAAATTGTACGCGTCTTTCCACAGACCATTTTCGCAGTACACTCCGAACTCACTCGCCTCCGCTCTTTCCTCAGGCGTGAATTTATGGCCCGGCGGAAAAATCTCGTCAAAGCTTTGATTGGGAGCAGGTCCCTGGCCTTTCCGCGCGATCCGATGCTTCGATAAGCGATGCATCTTCGCGGCCTGGCTCTTTTTCGATTTTTGGGTACTCGATGAAGCCGACGCCTCCGAGACTGCGCTCAGAAGGCACATCGTCAGCAAAAAAAATCCTGTAATTCTAGAAACAAATCTCACTTTTCCAGCTTTGAATCCGTAAATCTCTCACCCCGATCTCGAAGTTTTACAACCTGCCTCTGAGAGAGTTTTGTTATCGCTCTAATCGACTAAACGCCCGAGAAATCTGCCGCAGACCTAAGCAGACGTCACGATTTTTTGGTTTTTTCTTTTTCGCCTGCATATTGTACCAAATCTCCTCACTATGATTGCGGGAACTTCAAGCCGCGACGTAACGGTTCAAGATCGTCTTCGCGGCGCAGTTTGGGGCCAATTCGTTGGTGACGCTGCCGCCCTGGGCACACATTGGATTTACGATCTGCAAGAGCTATCAGCTCAATTTCCAGGCGGAGTTGTTGGTTTCGAAAGTCCTCGAGGCGGACACTATCACGAAGGTCGGAAACCTGGTGACCAGACCCATTATGGGGACGGCGCCTTGGTCCTGCTCGAATCGATAGCCGACGTTGGAGGCTTCGATGCTCGTGCTTACGGGAAGCGATATGTCGACACGTTCGGGTCACCCAATTACCGAGGTTATCTGGACAAAGCGACTCAGGGCACTTTGGAGAATTATCGACGGTTCTGTGAAATTAACCCTCCCGACCGTTATGGTTTCCAAGAAGGCGCTGACGACGACCAACTCGCGAATGCGTCGCGGCTCGCCAGCCTGGTGACGCGTTACTGGCGGGAGCCCAACCTGCCGGACCTGGTGGAAGTAGCGACCAAGGTTTGTCAGAACAACCCGACCGCGATCGGGTACATGAAATTTAACGGTCTGTTCTTGGTAGAGCTTTTGTTCGGCAGGGACATTCATCGGGCGCTGAACAATGCTCAATTCAGACTAGATTTCGTGGCTCCTGCTCTCAGCCAGGAGATCCGCCAGAAAATACAACAAGCGCTCGGTGAAACATTTGAAGAAGTAACGGAAGCGACCTTGACGTTCGGACAGGCTTGCCCGCTACCTCAAAGCTTTCCATCGGCACTCCATGCCTTCTTAAAGCACAGCGACGATTTCGAAACTGCGATCCTTGCAACTCTACGTGCTGGCGGCGACAACGCGGGACGCGCCGCGATGCTCGGCGCCTGGCTGGGCGCACATCTCGGCATCGAGGCCATCCCAAAAGATTGGCGCTCCAAGCTTACCGCTGAGTCGCGTATCTCGGCAGCACTGCATAGGATATTGCTCGACGAAAACTAAGGGCGAGCGATCAGCTGCCTGCGGGAGCGCCAAACGGATAGGACCTACAGGACTTAAGTGGCTTATAGGACAGCAGTGCGAAGCTGCCTAAGGGAGCACCGATCGTAAGCCGCTTTTTCACTTTTCACCTTCCGCGCTGCGTTCCCGGCGCTCACGGCGTTGCCGCTCGTTGTCAGCCTTATCTCCGTTGCCTGCCATACGAAACGCCACGGCTCGTCCGGTATCCCTTAACCGGTTTTAGGGTCTGCTTGGCTTCATCAAACAGAGCGGTATAAACGTAGGGAAAATCCTTCAGCTTGACTCGGGGCACCTTTTGGTCAATCAAACGCTCGATATCGAGCATGGCTTTCAGCTCCTCCGCTGTGACCAAGGTAAAGGCGTCTCCAGCTTGTTCAGCCCGGCCTGTACGACCAATACGATGAACGTAATCTTCCGGATGAAGAGGGATATCGTAGTTCACCACATGGGTGACGCCGGCGATATCAAGTCCGCGTGCGGCAATATCCGTCGCCACCAAGACTTCATAGGTTCCCTTCTTGAACCCCTCAAGCGCTGCGATTCGCTCCCGCTGGTTCCGGTCTGAGTGAAGTACAGCAACCGAATGTTTTAGCGTCTTCAGCCGGTCAGAAATTTCATCGGCAGCCTGCTTCGTTCGCGTAAAAATGATCACACTTTCGTAGTGAGTTTGCTCCAACAATTGAACGAGCAGATCAAACTTTTGAGCCGAAGCCACCGGATAGAACGCGTGGGTGACCGTTTCAGCGGCGGCTCTCCTGACGCCGATGTTAATCACGACAGGGTTCTGTAAGACCCACGATGCCAGGCCATCGATCTCAGGGGGGATCGTTGCCGAAAACAGAAGCGTTTGTCGCTGTTTCGGACAGAGTTCGACGATCTTACGGACATCCGGCAAAAAACCCATGTCCAACATGCGATCGACTTCATCCAGGACGAGAATCTCGATCGACCTCAAATCCATCAATCCTTGTTGCTGCAGGTCCAGCAATCGGCCCGGCGTTGCAATAATTATATCGACCCCAAAATTGAGAAGCTTTTTCTGGCGGTCGTACCCGACCCCACCATAGAAAACCCCGATCTCAGCTTCGCTAAAGCGGCCGTAATACTGGAACGCGTCTTCGACCTGCAACGCCAGCTCTCGGGTTGGTTCTAAAACCAAACAACGAGGGCCCTTGCGCTCACCGAGTAGAGTCAGGATCGGCAGAGCAAAAGCCGCCGTCTTGCCCGTACCGGTTTGAGCTGATCCGATCAGGTCTTTTTTCTCGAGAATTAAAGGAATGCAGCGCTCCTGAATTGGCGTCGGTTCGACATAGCCCAGTGACTGCACTCCGTGCACCACCGCGTCTGAAAGACCAAGATTCTGAAAGCTCATTCCGGGCCTGAACTATCAGGCATTCGCCTGAAATGGCAAATGATAGCAGGAGGAACGGGTTTTGCCTATGGGCGAAGGGGCGAAACGGCGCCAGGGCAAATGGGCGGCGTGAGGTTTAGCCTTGCTAATGACCTGCGATCTTCGGCAACACACTCTCTTTGTGCGACATGTAAATGACGAACTACATCCAAGGGCGCGGCTCAAAACCGGCGAATACGCCATAGTGCTGCCATGCCCCGAGCGCGCCGAGTTTTTCGCCCTACCGTCGTGAACAATGCCGCATCGCTCATTCGCCTCACCGCCGCGCCGAACGCCGAACGCCAAACGCCAAACGCCGAACGCTTTGCTTTCTCCCCCCCTTCACGCTATTCGAGGGAGTGACGAAAAAGGTCTTATTCATCTGCACCGGAAACTTTTACCGGAGCCGTTTCGCCGAGGCCGTCTTCAACTTCCACGCAGACCAACGGAACCTTCCTTGGCGAGCTTACTCGCGAGGGCTGGCAATCCATTGGGCCGACGGCTTTCTGTCGCCGTTCACAGAAGCTGCGCTATCCCAGCGTCAGATCCCTGTCAGCCACACTGGTCCAGGTCGGATCCAGCTCACAGAGAAGGACTTAGAATCTGCCGACCTTCGAATCGCCTTGGATCGCGCAGAACACCTTGATATGATGGAAGAGCAATTCCCGAACTGGACTCGACGAATCGAATACTGGGAAGTTCCAGACATGCCAGCGGCTCTGCCCGAAGTAGCTTTGCCCTCTATCGAAAGCCAGATTCTTCACCTCTTGGATCGCCTAGCCAATGAGCCTTGAATTTAATCTCCCCGGTATTCGAAAGATCGGTAGTGGCAAGGTAAGAGAGATTTTCGACGCCGGAGACCATGCGGTCATCGTTTCCACCGATCGCATCTCCGCTTTCGATTGCATTCTACCGGAACCGATTCCGGGAAAAGGCATGGTCCTGAACCAACTCTCAGCCTACTGGTTCCAAAAGTTTTCGAATACTGCGAACCACTTCGTATCAACCGCCGTTGACGAGTTCCCGAAAGAATTTCAACGGTACTCCGCAGAACTGGCCGGTCGTTCCATGCTAGTCCGTAAAGCGCGACCGTTGCCCGTAGAATGCGTCGTTCGCGGGTACTTGGCAGGATCGGCTTGGAAAGAGTATCAAGCATCCGGAGAAGTGAACGGGCAACCCCTGCCGGCTGGTTTGCAACTCGCCTCTCGCCTCCCTGAAGTCTTGTTCACTCCCTCGACTAAGGCACACACCGGTCATGACGAACCCATTTCCTGGAGCCAATTTGCTGAGTTGGCAGGCCCTCGATTGGCCCCGCAAATTCGCGACATCAGTCTCTCGCTGTTCACTGAGGGTAGCGACTTCGCCTACTCCCGCGGCATCATCGTAGCCGACACCAAGTTCGAGTTCGGAACGATCGACGACCAATTGGTGCTTATCGATGAATGCCTGACTCCGGATTCATCCCGGTTCTGGCCCGTTGCCGGTTACGAGGAAGGAACTAATCCGCCAAGCTTTGACAAACAATTCGTGCGCGACTATCTGGAGTCTGTCGACTGGAATAAACAACCGCCCGCCCCGAATTTACCTGCTGAGGTAGTAGAGAAAACAGCTCAAAAATACCAGGATGCCTTGGTAAGATTGACGGGTTATCGGTTGGCCTCTCGCTAGTGTTTAATCGCCTGATCATGATCGACCTGGAAAAACATTTGCCAAAAAAGTGCGCATTCGATCCTAAGAAAATTGTGGTTACCCCGGGGCGGTCCGTTGCTTTGGCAAAGGATTTCGAGACCGATTACACCGGCACCTATCAAGCCAAGAAAGACGCAGAAGCCGATCTGGCAACGAACGTGCAACGGCTCGCGGACCAGCAGGACCTTTTATATGCGAGTGACACCTACTCGGTCTTGATCCTGTTTCAAGCGATGGACGCCGCCGGCAAAGACGGCACCATCAAACACGTCATGTCCGGTATTAATCCCCAAGGCTGTCAGGTGCAGAGCTTCAAGGTACCGTCCGCTGAAGAGCTCGATCATGACTACTTGTGGAGAACTACCCGCAGTCTGCCTCGGCGCGGTCAGATCGGTATTTTTAACCGCTCTTATTATGAGGAAGTCTTAGTGACTCGAGTCCATCCCGAGATTCTCGGACACGAGCACTTGCCGGCGAAACTCGACAAAAAGAACATCTGGAAACAACGTTTCGATGATATCAACAACTTCGAGCGTTACCTGACCAATAATGGAACAGTGATTCTGAAGTTCTTCCTGAATGTTTCCAAGGACGAACAAAAGAAGCGTTTTCTGAAGCGGATTGAAGAAAAAGAGAAGAACTGGAAATTTTCTGCATCCGACATTCGCGAGCGTCAGTTCTGGCCTCAATACATCAGCGCCTACGAACAAGTCTTCACCCACACCAGCACTCCTTGGGCGCCTTGGTTCGTCATTCCCGCCGATCACAAATGGTTTACCCGGCTCTGTGTTTCGCAAATGATCGTGGCAGCCCTCAAATCCCTGGAACTCCGCTATCCGACAGTCCCAACAAGTAAGGCGGAAGAGCTAGAGAAAGCGAAACAGGAGCTTCTCAGCGAGAAGTAAATGCATTTTGAAGTCCTCTGTACCGACCTCGTATCCCGTGCCCGCCGGGGTCGCCTGAAAACGGCTCATGGAATAATCGAAACGCCGGTATTCATGCCGGTAGGAACCCAAGGAACCGTCAAGGCCACCACACCAAGCGAATTATTGGAGGTAGGCGCTCAAGTTATCCTGGGAAATACCTACCACCTTTTTTTACGGCCTGGTTTGGAAGTCATTCAGCATTCCGGCGGACTTCACAAATTCATGGGCTGGGACCGTCCGATCTTAACGGACAGCGGTGGGTTTCAGGTCTTTTCGCTCTCCAAGTTGCGGCGGATCACGGAAGAAGGAGTCCATTTTAACAGCCACATCGACGGCTCACCCTGTTTCCTCAATCCGGAAATCTCCATGCAGGTCCAGCAGACGCTTGGTTCGGACATCGTGATGGCCTTCGACGAATGCCCTCCTTATCCCTGCGAGTACGAATATGCTGCCAATAGTCTCGACCGAACCTTGCGCTGGGCGCATCGCTGTCGAGCTTGGGCTGAACTAAGGGGCAACGGTGCAACCCCGCTGGTATTCGGAATCGTCCAAGGAGGAATCTATCAGGACCTCAGAGAAAAAAGCGCCCGCGGTTTGGTCGACCTGGATTTCGATGGTTATGCCATAGGCGGCGTGAGCGTTGGTGAGCCCGAGGTGGAGATGATGCGAGCTATCGACAATAGCGAACCATTTCTCCCCAAAGATAAACCTCGTTACGCCATGGGATTGGGGACTCCACCTCAGCTAGCGGAAATGGTGGCTCGAGGAGTAGACATGTTCGATTGCGTCCTACCCACCCGGCTTGCACGCAACGGAACTGCTTTTACCGGCGCCGGCACGCTCAACCTAAAAAACGCGACCTATCGAACCGATCTTCGTCCGATCGAAGAAGACTGCACCTGTTCGACCTGCCGTTCATTTACCCGGTCGTACATCCGTCACCTGATCAAAGCAGAAGAAATCCTCGGTCTGCGTCTCATCACCATTCATAACCTGCACTTTTATTTGAACCTGATGACTCAGATGCGGGCTGCCCTCGACGACGGGACCTTTGCTCAATTCCGCGAAAATTTCGTCGCCAATTACGCTAAGCACGAGCCTCAGGTCGCCGGTCGCGAAGCGGAATCGGAGGAGTAGATCTGGGTAGGGAGCACCTTAAGAAACCGAAGAAAATAATCATGCAAAGACGCAAAGGCGCAAAGGTTCGAACGGAGTCCTGGAGGGGAGCCGCTTTGGGGCAGGACCCGACGAACAGACACGTTTGCTGTTTGGCTTCAACGTCCAAGTAGCGTGTTAGGAGGCGGCTCCCGCGAACGACCCAGCAGTCAGCTTTCGCCCAGCGCCTCTTGAACCCTTTTAAGGCTGTCACCCAAACGTCGCAGCCAAGCCGAAATCCCGCGACGTTCCCTTCTCCGTTCGAACCTTTGCGCCTTCGTCTTTGCGTGAGATTTTTCTTCTGCTCTTGGGCCTTCTTTCCCGCTGGGTTTTTCCCTAACGCACGCTAGAGGTAGATCAATGAAATGGATCCTGCTTTGCTGGTTTCTTTTCGTCCCGTTCGTGCTCAAAGCTCAGGAAGCCAATGACGGGAAAATCATGCTGACTGTCATCTTGCGTTATGACGAAACCAAAACGCTCGATGAAATCGACGATCATCTCGCCAAGACCGGCTTCATCAAGAATTTCCCGCCGGAAGGGGTCGAGATCGTTTCCTATTACATCGTGATGGGGGTCGGTCACGTCATCACACTAAGGCTGCCACCCGATAAGCTAAGGGAGGTGAATGTCGCGTTCGAAAAAGGGGTGTGGAGCGCATTCCGAACTGAGTTTTATCCCACCTACGACTACATGCGTATTTTTAACGACCTGAAGCAAAACGCTCCTACCCCACAACCCGAGGCCGCCACTACTCCGGCCAAACCAGCTTCTTCCGAAACCCCAACGCCAAGCCCCAGCCCCAGACGCACGAGCCGGCATCGGAGCTCCTGAGGCCGCGTCGGCAACTACTGGAGGGGAGCCGCTTACGCCTGTTGCAAGGCGTCCGCCCTTTCTTAGTCATTGGGTTCGGTAAGTTTCGACGGGTCGTAAACAGGCGGCTCCCGTGAACAACCCAACGCTGTACCGAAGCTCAAGACTCAAACCCGTGACAGAAAGGTGCGGAGTTTGTATAGAATCGCGCCGCCTCGGAACAAAATCAGGGGCCGTTCCCGGAAGCCGCCTGCTGACCAGCCATTTGAGACATTCCGAATCCAATAACTAGAGACGCGCGCTCACGTTACAACGGGCGAAAGCGGCTCCCCCTCTTCCCTCCGCGCCCGATTTTCAGTTGACAAAGTAGACTCATTGGCCCAGCTTCCGAGTTCCTTCGGCCCGAGGGCCATAAAAGCGAGCTGTCAGCACTGAACTATGTCCAGTAATCTCCTCGAGGAAGCCTCTAAAGTCATTCCAAACACTGCGGTCCTCATCAACTTGGTTTCCAAGCGGGTCCGACAATTAAGCAACGGCCAAAGGCCGCTGGTCGAAATAGGCCCTCGGATGTCCAACGCCGATATTGCCCTGCAAGAGATCATCGAGCACAAATTAGTGCCCGAAGCGATAGAGCCGAGCCCTAACGGCGCCTAGGCCATTCCTATCGCTATGCCAGCCGAGATCGCCTCAAATCGGCGAGCATTTCATAACTTTCAGATCCTGGAGAAGATCGAAGCCGGTATCAGCCTTACCGGTACAGAGGTAAAATCTATCCGCGCCGGCTTGGCCAACTTGAGCAACGCCTTCGCGCGGATCGAAAACCAAGAGGTATACCTTTACGACGCGGACATCCAACCGTACGAACGGGCCAGTCACGAACAACACGATGCGAAGCGCCCGCGCAAGCTGCTGTTGCATAGAGCAGAAATCACCAAGCTCTTTGATGCGAGCGCCGTTAAAGGACAGACCCTGGTCGCCCTGCGCCTTTACTGGAAGGATCACCGAGTCAAGGTCGAGATCGGTATCGGCAAAGGCAAAACTCACGCAGACAAGCGCGAAGACCTGAAAGAAAAGGCGGCCAAAGACGAAGCCCGGCGAGCCGCCGACTCCTTTAATCGCGGGAAATTCTAAGATTTTTAGAGGGTATGGAAATCATCAGTTTCTGAGGCCAATCACATTGGTCGCTCCCCTGAGTTCAGTTGTTCACTTCTACGACTCAAGTGCGCTTTCTAACCAACTCCCCTCCATGATTTTGCTCTCCTCTCCGAGCGGCTCAAATTGCGGCCAGACATCGCTCGTTAACCGTTCATCAGCCGAATTGATAGTTAGTTGAGCCTGTGAATAACTTGGTAATAAGTCCAAAAGACTAGCGCTTTTCGATCGCTCAGATCCACGTCGATTTTCCCTTTAGGCCGTCAACCAACGACTTTCGGAACTGCTGAAAAGCCGCAAGTCCGGTCCCTTGAGAGAACGACTCCAAACGTCAATCCGATCCATTCTTAAGCCCAAGGTTCAACCCGACTTAAAAGCTGTCTTCGAGCTGAACCCAGCGAAACCGCTGTCTATCAGCCTGGGGAGCGGGTCGAACGGATGTCGTGCGCCTGCATGTCATCGGATCGATTCTACGATTAATCTTTTCCGCCGCTGGGTTATCGATTGTCGTTTAAGAGAGACGGCTCACCACGGGCGATGCCGGTTCACTACATGTGCGGTTCCCGCCGGATCGCTTTTGCAGCAGCGCGAACGCCGGCACCATGAAGAAAAACGTTGTTAATAAACACAGCAACACTCCTAAGGCACAGACCGTACCGAGACCGCTCAAAGCGGGATTCTGAGCCGGAATCAGGACCCCGAAACCCGCGAACGTAGCCAATCCGCAGATCGACAGCGGCTTAAGCACGTTGGCTAAGTTTTCTTTAAGGTCGCCTTCCCGACGGCTGACAACCAAGAATTGGATGCCGTAATCGACGCCAATCGCCAGCACCAAGGGAAAGGCCAGTGTGTTTAAAAGGTTGATGCTCAAATGTAAGATTTTGAGGGCGGCGACCAGTCCCAACATCGAAAGCAGCAGTGCGGAAGTGTGAATTAGCCAGAGGGAAATGCGGCGATAGACGATCCAAAGCAATAACAGGATCAGGAGGCCGACCACCGTAGTGAAAGTCACCAATTCGCCTTTTGCCCACGGGATCAGATCCCACAATGTGTACTGCCAGCCCGTAATGATGGCTTGTGGATCTGCCCGATGAATGAATTCGCCGAGTTTTGCCTTTTCATCGGGCGAACGGATCGCTTGGGCGGTTCGCAGCATCCCCGATTCTGTGCGCTGGTCGTCCGAGAAAAATTCGTTGATCAAGAACCACCAACTCGATTTCTCCGGAAAGATCTTAGTCCAGTCAGGCAAGCCAGAGCTCGTTTGTTCGGCCTGCAATTTGTCCAGCAGGACAAATACAGACTGGAAGGCATCAACCGCGAAGCCGTTCTTCTCCAGAGTGTCCCGCACGCTTTGCCTCACTTGATTGAAGTCGACTCCCTTTAGGAGAGCCCGATTTTCGTCGATCCGTTGCGGGTTCAACATGAAAGCGGCCGGTGTCGTGGCGAACTTCAAGTAACCCGACTTCAGACCTTCTTTGAAAGTATCGTCCAGGCGGTGCCAGCGTTCATATGCCTCTTGCTGGTTGTGCGGAGTAACCAGGACCCGAATCGGATCGGATTCCTGTTTCAGCTCCGTGCTCATCACCTGCAACGCAATGGCGGCGGGAATCGTCTTCGGCTGCAGAGAAAGCGGGCTGGTATCGAAATTCAGCGGAATAAACGAGCCAAGCGCAATCACTACGCCGGCGAGCAGAACCGCAACTGCAATCCCGAGCAGAATCCGTGGTTCACGAAAGGTTGCGTTAACAAATCTTGTCGCTCCCAACAGAAGAAAATCCGCCTTCTCTACCGGCTTAACCCGCTTAAAAAAGAGGAAGAGAAACAGTACCATGAACAAACCGGCCATGGTGACTCCTAGCGCCACCAGAGTACCGAGCTGAGCGAAGCCTGCGCTTTTGCTGAAGTTCAGCGCGAAAAATCCGATCGCGGTGGTGCAGACGACATAAAAAATCGCGGCGCCGATATCGCGGACTGAACAAAAAACCGCCTGAGCGTGTCCTTCACCCGCTCTTCGCGCCTGCTGATATCTGCCAAACAACAGCAGACTGAAATCAACCCCGAGGCCCACCAGGATCGAAAAGAAGCCGATAGCAATTACGTTTATGCTCTTGAAAAAGAGCATGCCCAGCGCCAGCGACACGAGAGCTGACAGAATCAGGGTCGCGCAGATGCCCAACAAGGGGATAAACCGGCGAAACGCCACGTAGAAGAGCGCGCTGACAATCGCAATTGACAGCACTGCGCTCAAAAAGGCGTCGTATTCCATGCTCTTGGAAATTTGCGCCACAAAGGCAATACGCCCGGTGGTATAAATCTTCGGCTGATAACCCTTCCAGTCCTTGGTCATTCGCTGCTGAAAATCATCGATCAACCGCATGGTCGCCTGGCAACCTTGCGGGCTGCTGTCCGTTTGCTGGACAATGGCCAAACCCAACTGGTAAAGGTTGTCTTCCGATGCCAAGGAGACGCTCTGAGTCAGCGAGGCATTCGAGGCGAAGGGTCTCATCGCCCGCGCAAATAACCCGATTGGATCCATAGTGGCCTCCATCTGGGTCCGGATCGAAAAATCCTCGTTAATGGTGTCTCGCATCTCGGTCAGCCGCTGTTCGATTTTCGCCGGCTCCAATAGTGCAAGAGCGTCTTTGAACTGGTCTTGAGGGAGATTCAAAAGAAGCGACGGAACGACCGACTGGATCTCGTCCATGCCCTCTTGGCTTTCGATCGGCGCACGATCAAATACCCGCACCACCCAAGGCTCTTTGGCCAGTTCGGCCATGAAATGACTACGAAATGCCTCAACGTCGTCCGCGTGCCCGGCTTCTCCAAGGAATCCGAACACAACTTGACGCGAATCGGCAAATTCGGTGTTCATGATTTTCAATCCTTGAACCGACTCAAATTGCTGGGGCAACAGGTTGAGGTAATCCGAATCAAGATTACGGCGCACAAAAATGGTGAGGATCGCCAGTACGCCAATCCCGATCGCTAACAGAACCAGCAATTTAGTCCGATGAGCAACCGTGTGCGAGATGAATTCAGCGAGCTTGCGAGTGAGACGGGCAAACGATGCGTCAGTAGCCGATTTCATTAAAAAGTAACTTCAACCCAAGTGCTCCAGCTAGAAGCGCCGGTCCAGCGAAATCGGGTTCGTCAAAGAACTACGTTACGAGCCCGATGCATGCAAGCGAGACGCGGGAACAGCTTCGGAGGAACCGTATGAAAGCCGCTCCCAAGGAGCGGTATGGAACAGCTCCGTAGCAGCGACATCTTTATAGCCATCGCCGCACAAACGGCGTCATAGCTCCGGAGGAGCGACATCTTTATAGC
>JAFAZK010000017.1 GCA_019239825.1 Verrucomicrobiota bacterium
AATAGACAAACTAAAACCCAACGGCGAATGGGAACCGCGAATGGACGCGAACTAGCGCAAAGAAAACGTTAACCGCAGCCCCGAAATTCTCCGGGTTAAAATGGACCAGCTTTGTGCGAAGCCACGGCGGACAAGCTCAAAGTTCACGCGTAACAGGGGTCATCCGCGGTGCGCTTAGCGGTCGGAATCCAGATGCGCATTTGTTGTGCCTTCTCGCGGCCACTCCGGTTAGCCTACGTGGCCGCCGTGAAAATTAGATTCCCGTAATCTTGCGGAAAACGGATTGCAGGATGCAGGGGAAATCGCATAGCGTCAGATGGTCCACGAAACGCTTCACGGAGAGCATCATTGGATGAGATTTGTCATGATGATCGAAACGCGAATTTCAAGAAAGTTAGCACCAGTGCGTCGGATTGCGCGCTGGGCGTTGACCCATTCTTGCGTTTCGATTCCGCATCAACGAATGCTGTTCCGTGGTGGCTACCAGGATCCGGCATATTACCTCGGTACCCGACTACGACAGCAGTTGGTTAACTCGGGAGGTCAGCAGTTCGTAGCGAGAACGCGGACCGTCGCTGATCCGTTCGATGTTCTGTATCACGCTAATCCCTGTTGCTGATGCTGAGGACGCTTGGCAGGCCTGAAGGGGAGCCGCCTGCCAAATAACGCCGGGCCAATTCAGCGCTTTCTACGTGTAGTCTGCGGATTATTTAATCTTTTGTTCATGCCCATTAATGTTTCCAATCCGCGGTTCGGCTTTGTGTTCTTTGTGTCTATGTGGTGTAATATTTATTCGGCGTGACAGAGAGTTCCCAGAACACAGCGACAAGTGTGCTCGTGGTTGATGTCGGCGGGCACAACGTAAAGATCCTGGTGACGGGGCAAAGTGAGCCCCGGAAATTGGCTACGGGGCCCAAGTTTACACCGGGAGAGATGGTGGTCGGTGTCAAAGAACTAAGCCGAGATTGGAAATACGATGTAATTTCCATCGGATTCCCCGCACCGGTTCATCAGGATCGACCGGTGGAAGAGCCGTTCAATCTCGGTCGAGGTTGGGTCGGATTTGATTATCATGGCGCATTCGGCCACCCCGTTAAAATGATAAACGACGCTGCCATGCAGGCACTGGGATGTTATCAGCGGGGGAAAATGCTTTTCCTCGGACTTGGCACCGGTCTCGGTTCGAGCATGATCGTGGAAGGAATCGTGGTACCAACCGAGCTCTGCCGGCTCCCTTATAAAAAGGCCACTTTCGAAGATTACGTCGGTACGCGCGGCTTGGAACGTTTCGGTAAAAAGAAATGGCGCCGTTATGTAGAAGATGTAGTCGCCCGGTTTATCGCTGCGCTTGAGCCGGAAGACGTAGTGCTCGGCGGGGGTAACGTGAAATATCTAAAAGATGTTCCTCCCGGATGCCGGATCGTGGAAAACAACAACGCGTTTGCCGGCGGTTTCCGGCTCTGGGAGACAGCGACCAGTTTCGGCGTTAGAATCTAGGCGCCAGGCGGGCGCATATGCACCGGCCTCGTTAAGCCCGCCGCGCGGTAGGCTTGGTCGAGGAGGGCTCCCATTCGTTTGCCGAACCCGCAACTAACCGATTTGACAAAACAGTCACTCCTTCGAATCGGCGGCGACTTGACAGTCGAGAGCGGCTGTAGATGCAATCTCTTTATCCGATGAAATATAAATCGATCAATCTTACGGAGAAGCTCGGACTAGTAACGGAGCAATGGGCGCCCAGGGTAGTTGCCGAGATGAACGATTATCAGTTCAAGGTCGTGAAGCTAGAAGGCGATTTTATCTGGCATTCACACAAAGAAACCGATGAGACATTCCTGGTGCTCGAGGGCGATCTGCGAATCGATTTCCGGGACGGCGCCGTGCAGATTGGAGCTGGAGAACTCTTTGTCGTTCCGAAAGGCGTCGAGCATAAGCCTTATGCGGGTAAAGAAGTAAAGCTGATGTTAATCGAACCGCGGGGCGTCCTGAATACCGGTGACGCCGGTGGCGAGCGTACCGCAAAAAATGATGTCTGGATCTAAACCGCGGAGACGAATCGCGAATGGACGCTATAGAAACCCCAACCTTAACCGAAGATGAACGCAGATAGACGCAGATCTTAGCTCAGGGTGGGGTCTTGCCGCGGTCGATAAGAATGTCGGGGTAGGCGTCTTTTCTGGTCTACAACGGAAATCCTATCCAAGAGCGAAGTCGGCCCGCGGATTACCTAAATCTGCGTAAGTCTGCTGCTTGTCCTCCGAAGCTTTCGCCCAGCAAATACTTTGTCTCCGGTTTAGTGAAGGAGGATCAATCAGCGGTTGAGATTCGGGCTTAGTACTCGTCATGCCGGCGCCACCAGGTGTACGGCGGTGTCTGCGGCCAGCCACCCGGTGAGTCCTCCCAGGTTTCCTGACGGCCGAATGGGGTGAGATCGAGAAAACTCCAAACGCTTCCCAGCGCATCCACGCCGCGTCCGGCAATAAAATAAGTGCGATAGACGTTTCCCTCGGCTCTCAGAAAGATGCTAAGACCAAATCCTTCCCCTTCGCTGGTGGTGAGACCGAAGTCGCAATTGAAATCGCTTCCATAAGAGGAGAACCAGGGGAGGGTCCATCCCATTCGTTTTTCGTAAGCTTGGACTTGGGGAAGCGGTGCGTGCGACACCAGAACAAAATTGGTGTCTCTGGCATGAAAGTGCGCCTGGTGACCAATCTGATCGACAAACATGGTACAACCGGGACATCCGGCATTCGGCCAGCCATGGACTCCGGGAGCAAACATGAAGTGGTAAAGGAGGAGTTGCCGTTTCCCGTTAAAAAGGTCGAGCAGGCTAGCTCTGCCGTTGGGACCATCGAAAGCGTATTTTTTATCGATTAAAACCATTGGCAACCGGCGACGTTCGGCGGCCAGTGCGTCGTGGGCTCGAGTAGCAGCTTTTTCCTTAACGAGCAGTTTTTCCCGGGCAACAGCCCATTCTTCTGCGGATACGATCGGAGGGAGACTGGTGGTTTTCATAGCTTCGGTCACTCACAGAAATCGACGAATGTGCGGACGGCAATTGGACAACGAATTTCAGCCCATACCTGCAAGGTTCGTAATTACAGAAAAATCTCTCGCAAAGGCGCAAATACGAAGGAGAAAAGCGGCGCAAAAAACGCAAAAAAGTAACAAGAGATTTTCCGGAAAAGGACGGTGCAATTCGGAGTCATGACGGTACTCCAAGACCCGATACGCCATCTCTCCCGATGTGTTCGATTTTGCAGAAAGCTCCCGTTTTTGTCCCGAAGGGACTACAGGACTTAGCCCGGGGTTTTAACCCCGGGAACACGTCCAAAAATGCGCCGCCCTGAAGGGGCGGAAGATAGGTGTTAGCGATAGCACAGTACATGGCCTCTTCCCTGGCAGCGCTAGCGATCAGCCAACAACGCCTCAGCAGCCGCACGTGCGCGAGCGACGATTTCACGTTCCGTTGGCGCCGTGCGCACACGCATTAATAACCGAAGCAGGAGATCTCCCCAGAGCTCGGTAATATAGCGAGCGGTCAGAACCGCCGGATCACCGGCACTGATCAATCCGATGGATTGAGCGTTTCTGATAAGCTCAACGAGTGCTTTTTGGTTAGCCTCACGCCCGGTGCTATCGAGAGTCCGCGCGATCTCGGGGGCGCGGTCCGATTCTGCAATCGCGAGACGAAAAACGGTCAACGCATCCGGATGGCACACGGTCTTCAAGACGGATACACCGAAGTCGACCAGCAACTTGGTCAGAGCGCTTCGGGTCTGCGGCACCGGAGTTGTTATATCCAACGTCCGTCGCATCTGTTCGGTGTGTTCGCTAATGCAAGCGGCTAATACTGCGTGCTTGTTGTCGAATAGAGCGTAGAGATCGCGTTTCGATATTCGGGCTTTGGTGACGATATCCAGCATGCTGGTGCCGGAGAAACCGTTTTCCCGGAACAGAGAAAATGCCGCATCGAGCGCGCGGTTCCGGATGGAGTTCGAGACGGCTTTGGCTTGAACCCGGGTTGGGGGTGGTGAGGGGGAGCGTCGGTTAGTTTTTTTGATGACGGACATTTTTACTTGCGCACGGTACGATATCGTACCATTAATTGATAACTTCAAGGTACGCTAGCGTACCACTGATGCAATGTTACTCGGTTTCTTTTCTTATGACTAACCCTAAAATTCTTGTTAACGGCGCGACCGGAAGAACCGGTGGCGCCGTCGTCGCACAATTGCTGGCCAAGGGGTGGCCAGTACGGGCTGCCGTCCGTGTCCAAGATACGCGCAGCGATCTCCTTCAGCGGCGCGGCGCTGAGGTCGTGGTGACAGACATTTTTGATCCCGGTCAGCTGACGGACGCGATGCGTGGCGTACAGCGAGCTTATTACTGTCCGCCCTATCATCCTTTAGTGATCCAGAGTGCGGTGGCGTTTGCGGACGCTGCGCGGGAGACCGGCCTCGAACAGATCGTTGGCCTTTCTCAATGGCTCGCCGGACCCAACCATCCGGCTCTGATGTCGCGCCAGCATTGGTTGATCGATCGGATGTTCGCCGCGCTTCCAGGCATCGCCCACACCGTGGTTAATCCAGGCTTCTTCGCCGATAGTCCTTATCTGGAGATGATGCCGTTCGCGGCACATCTCGGGGTCCTTCCGTTGCCAATAGCGGGTGAAAGCCGTAACGCGCCGCCCTCGGTCGACGACATCGCTCGGGTTGCGGTCGCTGCCCTAGCTGATCCAGAACGTCACGCCGATAAAAGCTACCGGCCAACTGGGCCGGAACTCCTCACGGTTACCGAAATGGCTGGGATCATCGGCCGGGTTGTCGGTCATACGGTGCGGCATGTGAAGAGTCCTCTCTGGCTGTTCTATAAAGGCGCCAAAGCGCTAGGTGCGCCGCCTTTTCTGCTCAGCGGCCTAAGGTATTGGGGCGAAGATAATGACCGGGGTGCATTCGCGGTAGGCGCGCCTAACGATACGGTGCGCGAGCTGACCGGCAAAGAGGCCGAGGACTTCGAAACCATCGTTCGGCGTTATGCGGCGTTGCCCGCATCGCGCCAGAGCTTCCGCACTCGGCTGACGGTGTTGGGGCGTTTCCTGATGCTGCCGTTGTTACCTGGATTTGATCCGGTGGCCTACGAGAGGATGCAAGAGCAGCCTGCACCCCCTACGCCTCGACCCGCCATCGAAGATGCCGGTTGGATGGCAAGCCATGGGGCTGAGCATTTCGGAGTGCCGGGTAACGCGCTGCGGCAAGCACTCGCATGATTTTTCCATGACAAAAACACCTAACTAGAAATCGAAAAATGACATTTGATCTTCTCTCCACGATCGTACTCACCGCCGGTGCAACGGTGGTAGTCGCGACGTTTGTCACCTTGTTTGGTTCGTCACTAACCAGCCGTATATCAATAGGCGCGGCCATGGCGCTCTGGTTCATCGGAGTCCTTGGGCTCGGGGCGCACGGTAACATCGCTACACCGTTACTGGGTGCTGCCGTGCTGATTCCAATCGCCGTTCTGAGCGTGGTTGGATTCGGTTGGTCGGCAGGACGCGACCGGCTGCGATCAGTACCCTTACCGGCGTTGATCGCGCTAAACGTCACGCGACTTCTGGGTGTCCTGTTTGTTCTACTCTACGCAGCTAAACGGCTACCAGCGCCGTTTGCACCTGTGGCCGGTTGGGGCGATATCGCCGCTGGCGCCGTAGCCCTCCCGCTTGCGCTCTGGGTAGCCAGGCGACCAGACACCCGTAGCCCGGTTCTCTTTTGGAACAGCTTCGGTTTAGCCGACCTGGTGACGGCGGTAACGCTGGGCGCGCTGTCTGCGCCTGGCTCTAGCCGGGTGTTTTTTGATGAACCGGGCAGCGCTTTAATGAGCAGTGTACCCTACATTCTTATCCCATGTTTTCTGGTGCCGTCCCTTAGTTTTGTACACCTGGTCGTCTTCTATCAAACGCTAAGGATGCCGGCAGCAGACCGTCGGAATGCGCTAATGACCACGAGCGCCTCGCTTCGCGGATAGCAAAGCGGTGCTCAGTGTTGAGCGTGAGCATGTCACCTCAGGCGGATCGGAAAAACAGCTTCCGTAGGAGCAACATCTTTACGGCTTTGAGCGGAAAAAACGAGCCCAGCTCCGTAGGAGC
>JAFAZK010000214.1 GCA_019239825.1 Verrucomicrobiota bacterium
TCTGAGTCTGCACCGGCGACCTTTCCCCACCGCGACCTCAAAGACGGTGATCGAATCGCCGTGGGGAGTGTTGAGATCGAGGTGATCGCAACGCCAGGTCATTCGCCTGACGGCACTTGTCTGTGCCTGTTCAAGTCTGGCGCTCCGGTGGCTCTGTTTTCCGGCGATACACTTTTTGCCGGTGATGTCGGAAGACCGGACCTGCGTGACCTGGAAGTTGGCGCGCAGGAACTCGCCGGCATGTTATACGATTCGCTTTTCCATAAACTGCTCCGGCTTCCTGCGGAGGTAAAAGTTTATCCCGCGCACGGTGCGGGGTCGTTGTGTGGGCGGAAGATTTCTTCAACGCCATTCACGACGATCGGCGAGGAGGCGCAGACCAACTGGGCACTTCGGCTGAATGATCGAGTTTCCTTCGTTGAGGCTATGGTAGCGAATTTGCCAGAACGTCCCCCGTACTTCGCACGTTCAGTCGCGATTAATTTGCGCGGTGCGCCGTTCCTATCGGATTTTCCAGCACTCGCCCCTCTGCAGCTTGCCGAGTACAACCAGCTAAAGGAAAAAGGAGGTACGATATTGGACATACGGCCAGGGCCACTTTTCGGTGACGGGCACGCCGCGAATAGCTTGAACATTGGAATTGCCAGCCCCTCTTTCTCGGTCTGGTCGGGCTTTTTTATTAACGCCGATCTGCCGATCGTATTGGTTGCGGAGCACGAAATGCAAGTACAGCAGGCTCAGCTGGAATTGGCTCGCATTGGGTTTGATCAGGTAGCGGGATTTATCACCGCTGATGATCTCGACGAAAAGCATCAAATTACTCAAATCGGAGCACGAGATCTCCTCGCTTCCATTGAGAGCCCGCAGCGTCCAGTCATCGTGGATGTGCGATCAGACCAGGAATGGACTCAGGATCATCTGGAAGGGGCGATTCATGTTCCCTTGCCCCAGCTGCTCGACCGCATCGAAGAATTGTCCAGAAAGGTGCCTTTAACCGTCCTGTGCGGCAGCGGATACCGAAGTTCGATTGCGGCCAGCCTGCTTGAATCGAAAGGATTCGAACGACTAACCAACGTCATCGGCGGTATGCATGCCGTTCGACACCCGGCCGAAACCATCGAAGCGGTTTTCTGCTCCGTTACTCCCCAACATCCAATCCCTTGACGCTAATCTGACCGGAGGTTTGCGATCGTGGAGGAGCATCGCCGGTGATAGATTTTCCGGGATTGTCAGAAAAATCAGGAGAGAAACATGACTGAAATCGATAGGTTTGAATTTCTTGTGCTGGGCAGTGGCGAGGCAGGAAAATACCTCGCATGGACGATGGCGAATGCAGGTCACCGAACCGCAGTGGTGGAACGCCGATGGATCGGTGGTTCCTGTCCGAATATTGCCTGTATGCCAAGCAAAAACGTCATCTGGAGCGCAAAAGTTGCCAGTCTATCCGGGAGAGGCCCTCAGTTGGGTCTCCCATCTGGTTCGAGGGTCGACATGGCCGCGGTCCGCTGGCGAAAACGCAAGATGGTGGAAGACATGGTGAATGTACATCTGGACCGCTACAAGCTCGAGAGTAACGTTGAGTTGATCATGGGAGAGGGACGATTTGTCGGGCCGAAGCGGTTGGAGGTGAAGAGAAACGACGGAACAGTCCGGTTGGTAGAAGGTGACCGCGTGTTTCTCAACGTGGGGACACACGCGGCAATACCAGATATTCCCGGCTTGAGGGATGCCAATCCAATGACCCATATCGAAGCGCTCGGGTTGGATCGGATCCCAGACCACCTAATCGTTCTCGGGGGCGGTTACATCGGGTTAGAACTTTCTCAAGCAATGCGGAGGTTCGGCAGCCGTGTCACGGTGATCCAGCGTGGCGGACAAATCGCTAGCCGGGAGGATGTGGGTCAGGCGTTACTTCAACTGTTCCAAGAAGAAGGGATCGAAGTTTTGTTGAACACCCATGTGTTGGATGTGGCGGGAACGTCCGGTACGGAAATCAATGTCACTGTTCAGACGTCCGAAAAGAAGATGACTTTGCACGCAAGCGATTTGTTAGTCGCCATCGGACGAATTCCCAATACAGATGGAATCGGCTTAGAACTAGCTGGAGTCGAGATTGATGCGCGCGGTTACATTAAAGTGAATGAGGAGCTACAAACGACCGCTTCCGGCGTTTGGGCGCTGGGAGAGTGTGCCGGAAGTCCGCAGTTTACGCATGTCTCGTTCGACGACTTTCGAGTCGTGCGTGATACTTTGGCGGGAAAGAAGCGAACGACAAAAAACCGCTTGGTGCCGTTCTGCATGTTTACCGATCCGGAATTGGCCCGCGTCGGGTTAAACGAAAAAGAGGCGCGGAGTCGGGGTCTTGCCTATCGACTGTGCAAGTTGCCAATGACAGCTAATCTGCGGGAACAGACACTTTCCGAAACTCGCGGGTTTATGAAGGCACCGATCGCAAAGGAAAGTGATCAAATTCTCGGCTTCACGATGTTCGGTGTTGAAGCCGGTGAGGTTATCTCAGTGGCGCAGACGGCGATGTTGGGTGAGATGCCGTACACCGTGATGCGCGACGCGATTTATACTCATCCGACGATCGCGGAAGGATTGAATGTGCTCTTCCGCGCACCTCCGGTCTAAAGACCAGGTTCACGCCGCTATGTTGGTTAGGACCTATCCTTTTTTGCTCCAGCTGCCGGAAGCGCCATCCAAACTACTCATGAAAGTGTACTGCCATCACGGCGGTACACTATCAACGTACTTTTAGGTGTGGGATTCTTTTTGCAAAAGCCTGATCTAGATTTTTAATAAAACCATTCGTACCCGGTATCCGAATTCGAATCAGACGGCTCTGGTTTCTCTTGGCTCTGTTCGGAGTACATGACCATCCGGTTTTTCATTAACGGCTGATTTCCAGCTGTGCCGTCGATGTGAGAGCATCCGGTAAAAGCCGCGATGCCAATGATGGCCACAATCATTGTCGCGTAGAGGCAGCGCTTGTTATTCACTAGTGACTTAGTCGTGTAGTTCATTTGGTGTCAGTTATTTACTTGTACAAAATCGTCCGTTAATTCGATTGCTGCCATACGGCGTAAGATAGGAAAAAAGTTAGCCCTGC
>JAFAZK010000153.1 GCA_019239825.1 Verrucomicrobiota bacterium
TGAACGAACTAGCTGTTACCACCGGTGACGGTTGCCGTCTGGCCTAACGATTTGATGGAACCGCAGACAAGCCGATTCTTATGCTGTCGAATCTCGAGTCTCCGGAAACATTTATGAAAGCAGTGTTGGAATTCTTGTTGTGAAAACCAAGAGTTAACACTCCCTTCTGGCGGCTTGAACGTTGGCTGGCGCTCCTATTAACTAGCCACCATAATTATCTCCGGAAATTAGATTTCATCTCATTGGCCGGATTATCGAAATTGTACAATACGGAAAGATCACGAAGGACACAAAGACAGAGACTAATAAGTACATTTATAGCTTCAGTCTTTTTGGTTTCGTAACCTTTCCGTATTGTAGACCTTCTGTTTGATCTGTTTCTAGGAAGCGTGGCCCTCTCGTGAGGGCTTAGTGTGATCCAAACAAGACTCCAGCTATCAAGAAGCCAGCGAAACAGTGACATCCTTTGACGGATCAATGATACGTAGTTTTACGTATTGCTAGTTTCGAGCTAGCGGATTTATAAGACACGGCGCTAATATGAGTTAGGTTTTCTAATTGCCGTAGGTTTGCTCATCTGTCCCTCGTTAAAGTCAGAGTCTGTTCCGGTCGAAAATCTTGCGTTTGGCTTATTTAACTTCACGGACGCAGATAGCGGTGTGCCGTTTGCTGTCATCGGGAACAATCGGCCAGAAGTTGATACCGATTCTCGGGCCTTGTACAAAGTGTACTACAATATCGACGGATCCTACATCGGCCGGGAAGTCGTTGGGGAGCTAAGCAAGGAGGACGTGGCTGACGTCAAGAAGGGAAAGATTGCGCCTCATCTTTCGGAGAGAGTTCAGGATCACCTTAAGAACCCTGGCAAATACTCGAAGGAAATCGGCATAGCGAAAACTCATGTGGTCTCTGGAGAACGCGCGCATGGGGTACCGGGTTCAGACCGGTGGCGAATAAGGGAGCCTCGGTGAAGGCGGCGCCGGCAACCTCTAAGAAAAAGTAAGCTGGAGCCAGAGGATTCATCTGCGATCGAACAGTTTTTGGCTCGGTCGCGGTACGGCCCAATAACCTTGGCTGGCGGTTTCAGGATTTGATGCCAAGGTTGCGGTGGATGTCAAGATATACGACCGGCAAACAGAGAGCACGAAGATCGGTGTCGCGCGTCGGTGTGCTCTGTTTTTTACTATTGGTCTTCAATACCACCGGCCTCGCGGCGGCGGAGTACACCCTAGACCCTGCCCATTCTCAGATGACCTTTCGAGTCCGGCAGTACGTTTCAGTGGTAACGGGAAAGTTCACGGACTTTTCTGGGACGGTGACTTTTGATCCGGCGCACTGGGAACGATCGCACGTTGAGGCAACGATTTCGGTTAAGAGTATCGACACCGGCATTGCGGCGCGGGATCATCACTTGTTGGCGCCCGATTTTTTCGACGCGGAAAAATATCCGACCATGACTTTCAAGAGTACTTCTGTGCAGTTGAAGGGGGAACGAGCCGCTGATGTCCATGGCGAGCTAACCATCCATGGCAAGACGTTGCCCGAGGTGATCCTGGTCGAACTGCAGGCTCCGACTAAGAATGGCGGTGATAGTCTTACTTGGACGGTTAGCACCCATTTACGTCGAAGCGCATTCGGTCTGAGATGGAGCTCCCTAATCGAAGCTACCAGCGGCATCAGCGACGACATCGATGTTCAGATGCGCATGGTTACGCCAGCGCAATGACCTGAGAGTACTCAGCTTTCAGTAACTCCCGGATGAGCGGGAGCTCATCGCTACCGAATGTGTGCGGAGAAGAACCCGCTTTGACGAGAGCGGAAACCGAGAATCAACAATAAGGAAAGAGCACAAAGACCACAAAGACGGAAGCTTCAATTTGATTTTTTAGTTTCAGTCTTCGTGTCCTTTGTGATCTTTTCGTATTGTTGATTCTCGGTTCGACGTCTCTCCTACGAAACGTGTTCAGGTTTCAGGAGCTTAGCGCGATTCAAACGAGATTCCGGATTTCTGCACTTCTCGGTACGGCAACAACCAAATCAAAGACTCGTCGTGCAGATCAACCACCTGAATTCTGTTGCCCCATGGATCTCGGAAATCACATCCGAAGTGTGGGCTTAGTTTGATCTTATATTTGTTGGTTAACTTCTCGCGGACTTCCGCGACCTGATTTGCGTCGCGCACCATGATACCGAAATGCCGATTGCTCGCATCGCCTGCCATGTTCTTGTGCTCGAACATTGCGAGAAATTGATGCTCCCCGAGTTTGAAAAACGCGTCGCCCTCGCCTTCATCCAGTTTTTTTAGACCGAATAGGTCCTGATAGAAGGCGACTGCCTTGTCAATGTCGCCCACTTCAATGGCGACGTGATTACAGCCATAAACCTGCACGCTCATGATCTATGTTCGCGCGATATCCGCTTATTGCGTGTTCGGTGATGGTTCGCTTCAGTCTGCAGTCCAGTAATCCACAAATATATATCGCTTCCACGGATCTGACCCGTTTATTGCGTTTCGCGCTATAAAGATGAGATTCCTAGAGAGTCGCTTTGACAAAACCGGACAACAGAGGGTCCACAATACGGAAAGATCGCAAAGGACACTAAGACTGAACGCATGAATCTGATCTATAGTTTCGGTCTTCGTGGTCTCTGCGTCCTTTGTGTATTGTGGATCCTCGATTTGAAATGCAATGCCGCTCCGATCGCGGCCAAATCAGCCGTGGGGCTGTAAATATTTCACGGCTACGCGGCTCTATTAGGCTCCGCTTTTTTTTACGAAGCCGGGGCTATTGTTTCACGCTAACAGGGATTTCCACCTGGCCTTCGCCGGTCGGACTTCTCCAGGAAAGCTTGGCCACCCAATCACCACCCATCTCGGGCCGGAGTTTTGCTCGATATAGTCCAGGTGTATCTGTCTTGGTAACCTCGCCCCCAGAATTCATGACCATACCTGGCATATCCATGGCAAGGTTCGTTCTTACTTCACCGACATCTTTTGGCTGCCCGGTAGAATCGGTGAAGCGTACCAAGACTTCGCTCGGCCCGTTGTGCAGATCGCCGTACAAGCTGATGGTTAGATCGCCGGCGGTCCGCGTCGCGATTGGTGCGCCCTCGATGTGGGCGACGTTAGAAGAGTGGGAATTCCACCAATTCCACCCGATGTATCCGCCAGCCAAGACGGCGGTGGCGACGAGCGCTGCGATCGAGAAGCGAAGGAAGCCTCTCGATTTTCTGTTTGTGTGCCTCGCCGGAACCAGCGGCGCCATTTGGATGCCGACTTCAGGCGGCAGTTCGCGGCGGCGCCAGATGACGTAAATCACCGGATAGATTAACAAATTAAGCACGGCTGAAGTGATTACCCCCCCGATCATCGGGGTTGCGATCCGTTTCATGACGTCTGCACCTGCCTGTAAAGCGGGAGACCACATGATCGGAAGGAGGCCCAACAGGATCGCGCAGACCGCCATCATTTTTGGCCGAATACGTTGGACGGCGCCTTCCCTGACTGCGTCGTAAAGATCCCTCAGGCTGTTCATTCGCCCGGCGGCGTGATATTTGTCCCAAGCCTGATCCAGGTAGAGTAGCATGACCACTCCGGTCTCCGCATCCAAGCCGGCCAATGCAATGAGCCCGATCCAGACCGCCACGCTCATGTTATATCCGAGTAGGTACAGTAGCCAGAAGGCTCCCACTAAAGAGAATGGCACTGATAGAAGAACAATGAATGTCCGGCTGATCGAACGCGTGTTCATGTAGATGAGCACGAAAATGATGAGCAAGGTAAATGGGATCAGAATAGCTAGCTTCTTCTCCGCGGCTTGCAGGTATTGGAATTGGCCTCCCCATTGAATGTAGTAGCCGGGTGGGAACTGTACCTCTTGATTGATTCGTTGGCTGGCAGCCTTAACGTAACCGTTGATGTCGCTACTGGTGATGTCAACAAACACAAAGCCGACCGGTTGGCCATTTTCGGTCCGAACTTCGGGTGCACCGGTGCGATACTGAATATCAGCAAGCAGCGAAACTGGCACCTGATTCCCAGTGGGAGTGGCTACTAACACTCGTTTCAACTGGTTAATATCATTCCGGAAGTCGCGCGCATAGCGAACACTGATGGGATAGCGTTCTCGGCCTTCGACTGTCATCCCGATCGTGTTTCCCCCGATGGCGGTTTCGACGATCTGGTTGATATCGTCCACGCGCAGGCCGTAGCGAGCCGCCGCTTGCCGGTTTGGGGTAAAATCGAGGAAGTAGCCACCGGTAGTGCGCTCGGCGAACGCACTGCGGGTGTTCGGAAAATTTGCTAGTGCCTTTTCGATGCCTGTCGCCACCTTCTGAATTCCCTTTAAATCGGGACCAAAGACTTTGATCCCTAGCACCGAACGAAAGCCGGTAGTCAGCATTTCCGTCCGAGTTTGGATCGGCATCCAGAAGATCTGAGCCATGCCGGGCGTCTTGGTGACCTCGTTCATCTGGGCGATCAGCTTTTCCCAAGTCACGCCGCGAGGCCATTGCTCGGGTGGCTTCAGTTGTAGGACAGTCTCGAACATCGACAGCGGGGCGGGATCTGTCGGGGTGTCGGCCTGCCCGGCTTTACCGAAGACGCTTTCCACTTCGGGAAACTCCCGCAGAATGCGGTCCTGAATTTGTAGTATCTTCGTTGCTTCCGTAATCGACATGCCCGGGACGGCCGTCGACATGTAAAGGATAGTGCCTTCGTTAAGTGGAGGCATAAACTCTTTACCTAACCGGCTGAAAGGAATGTAGGTGAGAGCGAGTATAATCAGGGCGAGAATCAATGTTGCCCAGCGGAAGCGTAGAACTAGCTTCACCATCGGGTCGTACAGCGCGATTAGCATCCTATTAACCGGGTTCCGACGCTCCGGTGTGATCCTGCCGCGTATGAGCCAGGTCATCAGCACTGGCACAAGAATAACGCCGAGGATGGAAGCGAAGAGCATGGCGAATGTCTTGGTAAAGGCCAACGGTCGAAACAACCGGCCTTCCTGTGCTTCCAACGAAAATACGGGTACGAAACTAACGGTGATGACCAGGAGTGAGTAAAACAACGGGCGCCCAACACTCTTGGCCGCGGCTACAATAACCTCGAAGCGGGCACGGCCGCGGGCCTCGTGTCCATGTTCATCGCGAAAATGCTCCAACGCTTTGTGTGCATTCTCGACCATGATAATGGCGGCGTCGATCATAGCACCAATGGCGATGGCAATCCCACCAAGCGACATAATGTTCGAGGTTAATCCCAGCCAGAACATGGGGACGAACGACAGAAGGATCGCGATCGGTAACGTAAGGATTGCGACAAGGGCCGAGCGGACGTGCCAGAGGAAGAGAATTGATACCAGCGCTACGATGATGCTTTCTTCGATGAGTTTTTCACGAAGGGTATCGATCGCTCGATGGATGAGTTCGCTGCGATCATAGACCGGCACGATCTCGACTCCTTCGGGTAAAGCCTTCTTTATCTCCTCAAATTTTCGCTTCACTCCGTCAATGACATTGAGGGCATTTTGGCCGTATCGCATCACTACGACGCCGCCGACGGTTTCCCCGACTCCGTTAAGTTCCGCGACACCATATCGAAGATCGGGTCCGAGATGAACGGTCGCCACCTGACTTAAATAAATGGGTGTACCATTCTGAACCTTTAGGACGATGTTATTGAAATCGTCGAGACTCTTAATGTAGCCGCGGCCGCGGACAAAGAATTCGGTGGTGGATACTTCTAAGGTTTTACCGCCGACATCCTGGTTACTCATCCGGATGGCGTTAACCACGTCTCCGATGGGGATGTTGTAAGCTAAAAGTTTATTTGGATCGATGTCGACTTGGTACTGCTTAACAAATCCGCCTGCCGGCGCGACTTCAGCGACACCTTCGACGGATTCCAAGGCGTACCGGATATTCCAATCCTGCAGGGAGCGCAAAGCTGCCAAATCTTCTTTGCCGCTTTTGTCGACCAAAGCGTACTCGTAGACCCAGCCGACTCCGGTCGCGTCCGGCCCGATAACCGGGTTGACCCCCTCAGGCAGAGAGCCGCGTACTGAATTAAGGTACTCTATTACTCGAGACCTGGCCCAGTAAATGTCGGTACCATCCTGGAAAATGACGTAGACAAACGACTTACCGAACATCGATTCACCGCGGACAAACTTGACCTTTGGGGCTGCGATAAATTTAGTCGAAATTGGATAAGTGATTTGGTCTTCAACCAGATCGGGTGAACGGCCTTGCCAGTCGGTATAAACAATTACCTGGACATCGCTGAGGTCGGGAATGGCATCTAGCGGGGTCTGGTAGAGAGCATAGACTCCGGCAGCGATACCCAGGACCACGAACACCACAACCAGGAACGGGTTGCGCGCACTCTTCTCGATGAATCGATCGATGATGGTTTCAGGGCGAGACATGTCTATCGGGTGCTCCCAGCCGACCCGCGGTCATCTTCCTGGAAATCTTTCAGTGCGCCTTGCACTTGAGATTCCGCGTCGATCAGGAAATTTGCGCTGGCAACCATTCGGTCACCTTCTTGTAAACCGCTTAGTACCTGGTAGTAACTATTTTCCGCTTGACCATCAAATGCTGTAAAAGAACTCCCCACCCGTACGTAACGGGGCAATAGCCTACCTCCGCCACGATCTAGAAATACCAACATCCGCTCGCCGGTTGGTAAAGCAGCTTCTACAGGGATGGTTAGTCCTTCGCCAATGCCGATCTTTAATTCGACATTTGCGTACATCCCAGGACGTAACTGGAATTTGGGGTTCGGTATATCAACTCGGACTCGTGCCGTTCGCTTGATGGTATCGATACTGGGACTAATGACGGCAATTTGTCCCTGGAAATCTTGGTTTGGAAAAGCAGAGAGACCAACCTCGACAGACTGTCCCGCGCGCAAAAGACCGATTTCGTTTTCGTAGAACTCCGCCCAAACCCACAGATTAGAGAGATCGACGACGCTTACCAGCTTATCACCTGTCTTCACGCTCATCCCGGGCCTGGTCATAACCTCGTTTACTACCCCGGCGAACGGTGACCGGAGCAGCAATTGATCAGACGGTTTACGGCTTTTTTCGAGCTCGACAATTTCCTGATCGCTGACATTCCAAAGCCTAAGCCGTTCTTTGGCCGCTGCGACAAGTTGGTCTTGCTGAACCCGGCTCGCGCTGTTGTGCTCGTTTAAGAGATTGACTAGTTCTTGCTCAGAGCTGCGCAGGTCCGGGCTATAAATCGTTAGCAGCGGTTGATCTGGTGAGACTTGCTCTCCCGATGAGTTAACCTTCAACTCTTGCACATAGCCGTCGACCCGAGCTACGTAGTCAAAAATCTTGGAAATGTCTGGTTCCAGTATTCCCACGGAGCGAATAGATAACTCAATCGGACGCCTTTTAACCGTTGCATAGGTCACACCAATCTGCTGTTGCCGTTCAACCGGGACCGTAAACTCAGTGGATCGAGGTTGTTCGGATTCGGGGGAGCTCAAATTGGCCCCTTCCTTCGATTGACTGCCTGGGTTAGTGCTTACTGCCTGGGCTTTGCTTTGTTCCGTCTTATCCTTTTTTACCGGCACCAGATCCATTGAACAAATCGGGCATTTACCCGGAGTTTTGGAATGGACGGACGGGTGCATCGTGCAGGTCCAATAGTCGATATCAGCATCTGCTCTAGTTTGCGCCGAAGGCTTGGAGCAACCGCTCAGCAGCAGTGGCGCGGATGTCAGGAGCGTGGTGCTGAGGGTTATAATAAGGAAACAAAAGCAAGTTTTCATTTGCTGCCGCGGTTAGCGCTTTGAGAATGGGTGTTGCCTGCGCTTAGTTCAGTTCCGACCAGCGACTCCAGGTCGGCGAGTGCCACGCGATAATCGGTTAAATCCTGGTTATACATCGTTTCCAGGTCTCTTAAAT
>JAFAZK010000213.1 GCA_019239825.1 Verrucomicrobiota bacterium
TGGGTGGCCGGATTTTCCAGCGTATGCTGGAGATCGCCTCCGGCGAAAAATCGCACTCAGAAGAACATGGATTCGGCGATGAAGAGTTTGCGCCCTGGATGCTCGGGGCGGTGATGTAGGAAGAATTGGTAGGGCGAAACTCCCGAACGCCGAGGTGTCTTCGCAACGCAGACTGCTGTGGCCCGCGTCGCCGTATGAAACGCAAATGCGCTCGCCGAGCCGGGTATCGGTGGTGCTGCTGGCATTTGTGGCCGCTCGGACTTTCGGCTCGGCGCGCTAAGGCTAGCAGAATGCTCCCTCCGCACCAGCCGTAAGCTTCGTTAAAGCTTTTTGGTTGCAGGGGAGCCTCGCCCTACCGACGCTGATTTTTATGAATTTGGTTCAATTCAAAGATACGCGCGGCGATCGCTGCGTCGGTATTCCCGATAAGGATGGAAGCGAGCTCCGAATACTGAATGGATTCAGCTCTGTTTATGATTTGGTGTTCGCAGCGTTGAAGGCTGGCCGCCCTCTGGCAGAGTTGGCTGGCGCTCAGCTCTCCGAAAAGACTGAATCGTATGACAAGGTTATCAGCGAGCGCCGTTTGCTGGTTCCGTTGGATCATCCCGATCCAAGTCGATGCTGGGTTTCGTTGACCGGCCTGACTCATCTCGGGAGCGCCAAATCTCGAGACTCGATGCACGCCAAGTTGGCTTCTGATCCGGATCAGTTGACAGATTCGATGAAGATGTTTCGCCTCGGCTATGAAGGCGGCAAGCCGGCTCCAGGTCAGGTTGGTGTTGCGCCGGAATGGGCTTTCAAAGGGGACGGCCAGTGTTTGGTCGCTCCGGAACAACCTATCTCTTCACCCGCCTTCGCCGGCGATGGTGGAGAAGAAGCGGAAATAGCGGGTCTCTACGTGATCGATCTGCAAGGCGCACCAGTCCGCGTCGGGTTCGCGTTAGGAAACGAACTTTCTGATCACGTTACCGAGCGTCAGAACTATCTTTATCTGGCGCATTCGAAGTTGAGGGAATGTTCCGTGGGCCCAGAACTGTACTTGGGAGATCTGCCGGACGAGTTGTCAGGAACAGTACAAATTTTACGAAATGGTAAGCAGGTCTGGAGCGGCAATATCCTGAGTGGTGAAGCAAATATGTGTCACACCATCGGGAATCTCGAGCATCATCACTTCAAGTATAGAATGTTCCGAAGGCCGGGAGATGTTCATGTCCACTTCTTTGGAGCAAGCTTGCTCAGCTGTCAGGATGGCTTCAAACCTGAGCCGGACGATGTGGTGGAAATCGAGAGCAAACCCTTCGGTCGTCCTCTGCGCAATCCTCTTACCTGGGCCAAAGAAGAGGGACTGGTGACGGTTCGGAAAGCTTGAAAACCAACCCCGAATGGACGCGAGTAGACGCGAGTAGACGCGAATAGACACGAATAAAGACACCTAAATTCACGTTCATTCGTGTCCATTCGTGGTTTAGCTTGGTTCCTCTATGGATCAGAAAGCGATGACGGCGGAGTTGGATGAGCTGGCGGCGGCGGCGGCGAAATATCAAGCGCCTGCGGCGACGGAACGCGCGGCGTTTTTGAGAAAGATTGGCGAGGAGATTGATGCGCTGGACGAGGAACTGTTGACGGTGTGTGCGGAGGAGACGGGGTTGGGCCGCGATCGCTTGGCGGGTGAACGCGCTCGTACAGTCAATCAGTTGCGCATGTTCGCTAATCTGATCGAAGAAGGTTCGTGGATTGACGCCCGCATTGATACGGCGCAACCTGATCGGAAACCGGTTCCTAAGCCGGATGTGCGGAGGATCTTAGAACCACTTGGGCCGGTTGGTGTCTTTGCCGCTAGCAATTTTCCGCTGGCGTTTTCGGTGGCTGGTGGCGACACCGCATCGGCATTGGCGGCGGGATGTCCGGTGGTGGTAAAGGCGCATCCTGGTCACCCGCGGACGTCTGCGATGGTGGGAGACGCAATCAAACGGGCGATTACAGCGTCTGGGATCGATAAGGGGGTTTTCGGATTGCTCAGTAGTCAGAGCATCGAGATTGGGGTGGCTCTCGTTCAACATCCTGCGGTGAAGGCTATCGGATTCACTGGTTCGTTCGGCGGCGGGAAGGCACTGATGGACGCAGCGGGCGCCAGAGAGGAACCGATCCCTGTGTTTGCCGAGATGGGAAGTTTAAATCCGCTCTTTATTCTTCCCCATGCGCTGGCAACCCGGCGCGACAAGATCGCTCAAGGTCTGGCGGATTCAGTAACACTGGGAGTCGGCCAGTTTTGCACTAAACCGGGATTTGTTGCTGGCGTTGCGGGTGATGGCCTCAAAACTCTTGCCAGTGAAGTTGGCGACCTGCTGTCAAAGAAACCGGCTGGCCAGATGTTGACCGAGGGAATCTCTGCACGTTTCAAGAAGCTGATTGAAGAACGTCGAAGCTTTGTATCGGGAGAAGGGGGAGGGATCTTCCTGGAAACCGATCTGAAGACGTTTCTACGAGAGCCGGAGTTGCATGAGGAAATATTCGGTCCGGCTACCCTCCTGCTGAAGTGTTCTTCTGAGGATGATTTGATTGCGTTTGCGAAACAATTGAAAGGCCAGCTCACGGCAACGTTGCATGCGGACGAAGAAGACATGGAGCTGGCTGGCAAATTGGCAGAGATCCTGCGAACGAAGGTAGGTCGGATTATTTGGAACGGTTATCCGACTGGAGTCGAAGTTTGTCCGGCTATGCATCATGGCGGGCCTTATCCGGCGACTAGCGACGCCAGATTCACATCGGTTGGCACCGCTGCGATTCAACGTTTCGTGCATCCGACCTGTTACCAAAATTTTCCTGAAGAGTTACTGCCCACGGAGCTGAAGAACAAGAATGTGCGGAACATTTGGCGCATAGTGAACGGTGAACTCACCAAGGGAGATGTGGGCGCGTGAATTGGGAAGAGCCGGGCCTGGAGGGGAGCCGCTTTGCAAGGTGGCAGCTCTATGGCTCGGCAGCAGGCGGCTCCCGCGAACGTTCGATGGTGTCGCCATGCCCCAACACTAATTCGGACCGCGCCTAGCAGGACAAATGTTCATAGATTCAAGATGCCGCCGGTCATCTGGGGTTAGGAAATATCAACATCAATCGATCAAGTTGTGTAATAATTCGTGAATCGGTCCATTGGCTACAAAATAGAGAACGGTCGGGACATGGCGACACCAGCAGACGCTCCCGGGAGCCGCTTGCAGCAACGCGATAGACCTGCCACGCGATAAAGCGGCTCCCCTCCAG
>JAFAZK010000232.1 GCA_019239825.1 Verrucomicrobiota bacterium
CTGGAGGGGAGCCGCTCCAAAGCATGGCCAATACCTGGCGCAATTCCCGGCTATTGTTTGTGCGTCCTGGAAATGTTAGAGCAGGCGGCTCCCACGAATCATGCAGGGCGGTGCTTTAACCAAGCGTTTCATTAGAGCGCCAGTAGCGCAGCCATACTCGGGGTAATTTGCGGGAGCCGCCTGTTTAATGCGATTTGAGGCGGCATTTGTGCCGAGACGAATCTTGCGGGTGGGTTTTGCTACGCACCAAAGCGGCTCCCCTCCAGGCGCGTAGGCCGATTCAACGCTCGGCAGAAGATTGGGTGAATCGCTCGTCCGAGATCCCATGCGGATGCTGACTAGGAGGTTCCAGCGCCATCAGATCGGCGTCTGGCGCGAATGGCTATGAAAGCCAAACAGAACAGCCCAGACCGCCGCACGCCGCACGCCGCACGCCGCACGCCAAACGCCAAACGCCAAACGCCAAACGCCAAACGCCAAACGTAAATCCCTTTACTCGTTCAGCAACGAACAGTGCCGGTGAGAGCAGTGGGTCCTGGAAAAATCTTCGTCGGGACTAGCGGATGGGTTTATAAAGACTGGGCCAAACGCTTTTACCCAAAGGAAATCCCAAAGAAACGGTACCTCGAGTTCTACGCGACTCGGTTCCCGACAGTGGAAATCAATGCCACTTTTTACCGATTACCGGCCAAAGAGATATTTGATGCGTGGCGGGACGCCGGTCCTCCAGGTTTTCTCTATGCGGTCAAAGGGAGCCGAGCCGTTACGCATCTGAAGCGTCTCAAGCCGGGGGCCAAATCCTTCCCGTTGCTCCTTGAGCGGTGCCAACATCTCGGTCCACGGCTAGGTCCGGTCCTGTGGCAACTCCCTCCTAGCCTCCCTAAGAATACCGAACGGCTCACCCATTTTCTCCAACAGCTGCCGCGAAGAATTTCGCATGCTATCGAATTTCGGCACCCGACTTGGTTGGAGGACGGCGTAGGAGAGATTCTTAAGCGATTCGGAGTCGCCAAAGTCTGGGTAAGTTCTTTAGCTATGCCGATGGACTTCGAGGTGACTGGCAATTTTGTGTACTTGCGTTTTCACGGCCTGCAAGACGGAGCGGCGCATGACTATACCGACGAAGAATTGGAGCCTTGGGCGGAACATTTACGGCGTTATGCACGCCAAGGAACGAGCGGGTTTGTGTATTTTAACAATGATGTTAATACCCGGGCGCCGCTCAATGCGCTGCGGTTAATGCAAATGCTCGGTAAGTACGCGGAACGGCCGAACGGAAACATAACGGACTAGTGCACCAAGTCAGTGACTGGTGCAGTGGTGCTGGTTGCGAAGATGAAAATGGGCCAGCGGCTGTCCCGCGCCTGCAGGACCGTGCCGTTTTGGCTAGCTCGCGTTTTGAGACGATGACGTTGCTTTTCGATAGAACCCGCTTAAGTCCCGCTAGACCCGGGTCTAACGAACGGGTAGTTTCGGACGAGATATGAAGCTTCCCGAGGATTCTCGTCTTATCTGTGCGGGACTCGATCAGTTTTGTCTGCCGGCCGCGCTGTTCGCGCGTTCCACCGGTCGGTTTGTGGGTTGGAACAAGAGTTTTATCGAAGCAACGGCGATTTCGGCGGACGAGATGAAGGTTGTACCGGTTTCAGAGGTTCTGCGAATGGAAACGCCGACAGCCGACGCTAGCGAATGTGAAACCTCTCCTGCGCCCGTGCATCCAGAAAAATGTATTTTGAAGGCGACCTCTGATGGTCAGCCGATCACGGCTAAACTCTTCGAACGGGAAGACGGTTATTCGCTGGTGATCCTCGACGCAACCGCAGCCGAACAAAGCAACGAAGACTTTATCCGCGGTTTAATCACCGGTAAGACAGAAGAGCAAGATCGGATTCGTCAGAAGTTTCATGACGACGTTGCGCCGCAGATTATGGCGGCGGCTTTCGCGACCGAAAGCCTGGCAGAACGGGTACGACAAGGTGTGGAGCAAAATCCGGAGGAGCTTAGGCGGATTGCGGACCTCATCAGCGACTTGGTCGGTGGTATTCGGGTGGCATTGGGCAACCACTCGCCAAGCCCGCAGGATCAACAGGCTTCCTGATCCTGTTTAGCGTGTAGCGAAATGCCGGTTGGGGGGAATCACCCCAGCGACGAGATGCGAACTGTTGGCGTAAGGGCGGATCCTAAGTGCGCCCATCAATCAAACCCTAATTTTACGAGAGCTCTATGCTTCGATATGCCCTCATATTCTTGGTCATTGCCATTATCGCCGAGGCCCTCGGGCTAGGCGGAGTGGCGGGAGAATCCGCTTGGATTGCTCATGTCTTGTTCGTGATTTTCCTGGTGCTTTTTATCGTATCGCTCGTTTTTCGTGGCGGCCGTCGACCACCGGTTTAGCTTAAGGAGTTTTAGGTCCCAGGCCCGGCAGCGAGGTTTCGCTCCGGGCTTAGGCACGACGCTTCCCGGCCTTCGTGTTGTAGAGTTACAACCGGATCATGGGCATGCCATCTGATTGACCTGTATCCGATACATAGGCATGTCATAGATTGATGACCTCTTTGTGAACCCTCAAAGTGAGCGCCCAAACCTGCGCCCACGCGGCGGCTGGTTCTCATGAATGGAGTGGGGATCACAGTGAATGTAAGGATGCGAACGCCGTCCGCGCCCCAGAGCTGACCGAATAACACTCAGTGGCTCCTCCCCACCCACCACGCGGGAAAGCACAGCATGAGGATCTAAGCCCAAGCGTCTGCACAGAACTTTGAGCTCGACGGTTTCACCGTTCCATCTGACTTGCATCGATTAAAACTGCTACTTATCAATCGTATGATCTCCACGCTATGGCCTTAGTCACGATCCGGGTCTGGAGCGGCTCGGCGAGATCGTCGTCGATCTTGTCTGGGACGAAACCAGGTTGATCGGCGACCGTGCCGAGTGGCGTTTCTCCGCGTAAAAAATTGACGGCCTCACTTAGGCTGTTTGCCTGACAGGCTGCCAGTCCGAGTACTGCAGCCGCTTCTTCCGCATTTCGCTTTGGGAGAAAAAAAGCGGGTGAGGCGACTCGAACGCCCGACATCTTCCTTGGCAAGGAAGTGCTCTACCAACTGAGCTACACCCGCGCTGAAATGAAAGATCCTTATTTTGCTCCGGCTTAGACGGGTTTCAAGTTCTTTTTCAACCTGCTCTTGCCGGGCATATGTTGTAGGCTACGGCAACGTCCCAGCCGAAAGCCCCATGGTTCTGGTTGAGATTCCCCCCACCGTCGGCGTTGTTCTGTCAGTGACAGTTCGAACCGAGATCATACTCCTCCCCTCCCCCTACTCCTTTACTCCCTTTTAAATCATGAGCAGGCTCGCCGAGATTATCGATCACAAACGCCAGGAGATCGCCCCCTGGTTAAATCACACGGAAGATTGGGAAAAACGAGCCCATAGCCACCGGAATTATCGGAATTTCCGGCTGGCGCTCGAAATGGCGCCATTCGGGTTTATCGCCGAGGTTAAACGCGCTTCTCCTTCCGCCGGAATAATAGCGGAAGACTTCGATCCTTTGGCGGTTGCAACTCGTTACTACGAAGCTGGCGCCCATTGTATTTCCGTCCTGACCGATGAGCGTTTTTTCCACGGCCATCTGGACTATTTGGCATTGATCCACCAGCACATCCCACTACCAACGCTCCGGAAAGATTTTACCCTGCACGAGGTCCAGATTTATCAGGCGATTCTTGCTGGAGCAGATGCCGTTCTCTTGATCGTAGCGGCACTCAACGATGGGGAACTGGATCGCCTACTGCGGGTTTCCTCGCACATGGGTATCGATGCACTGGTCGAAGTCCACGACGAGAGCGAACTCGACCGGGCCCTTCACGCCGGGGCCGATTTCATCGGGATCAATAATCGTAATCTGGCTACCTTCGAGGTGGATTTGGCTACCACAGAACTGCTGGCTCCGAAAATCCCCGACCGTTGTACTGCGGTTAGCGAAAGCGGTATCCGCACGGTTGCAGACGTGCAACGGGTCGCGAATGCCGGGATCGACGGCGTTTTAGTCGGGGAGGCATTAATGCGAGCACCCGAGCCTCAAAAACTGCTCCGCGAACTTCAAGACGCGGCTCGGCATGTCGTTAAACCCATCAATCAATAAGGCAGCAAATCTCAACACAGAGTACACAGAGAAAATATTCACAGGAAGGCCTCAAAGGCCACGAAGATGAAGAGCCGTCGCTGCTGGCCCTCGACAATATTCTGTCCTGCCTAATTTTTACCTTTGCGGCCTTTGTGGCCTTGTTGTGAAAATTTTTCTCTGTGAACTCTGTGTCTCTGTGGTGAAGTCTTTCCTGTGACGGAATCGTTCCGGGTAGAAAAAGACGATGCCAGGCGTCGTCTGGACGTAGTCGTAGCGGAAAAGTACTCCAGGTTCTCACGCTCTCGGGTTCAAACCCTAATAGAATCCGGCCATATTCAATTAAACGGGCAATCCGTAAAGCCGCGGCACGTGGTTCAAACTGGTGACCTTGTGACCGTCGAGGAACCCGTCGTGGCCCCAACCGACTTACGGCCTGAGCCGATCCCGATCACATTCCTTTTTGAAGACGAATTCTTGGCTGTGATCAATAAACCGGCCGGCTTAGTGGTTCATCCCGGAGCGGGACAAACCGATGGAACCTTGGTGAACGCCTTGCTTCATCATTGCACGACTCTCAGTGGGATTGGTGGCGAATTCCGGCCGGGGATTGTTCATCGTCTGGACAAAGAAACCAGCGGTTGTCTGGTGATCGCAAAAAACGATGAAGTTCACCACCGATTAAGCCGGCAATTTGCGAACCGGGAAGTCGAGAAAATCTATTTAGCGATTTGCAGTGGCCTATTTCGCCAAAAAATCGGTGACATTCGAGAACCGATTGGGCGGAATCCGTTCCATCGAAAGAAGATGGCGGTTATTGAAAAGGGCCGCTCTGCTCACACTCAGTATGAGGTTGTTAAAGAGGTCAACCCCAATAGCGTGGTGCTTTGCCGGCTCTTGACCGGCCGCACCCATCAAATTCGAGTTCATCTCCTGCATCTCAAGCACCCGATTCTTGGCGACGGCCTTTACGGGAAGAGCACTTCGGCCAGCCGCTTAATGCTTCACGCCTGGTGGCTGGGTTTTCAGCACCCGATGACGCAAAATTGGATGGCATTCAGGGCAGAAGTACCGCAAGAATTTATCGAATTCGGAATCGATCCTGATGAGCTCCTTCATACAAGGCTTGGACATTCTCTTGCGGCAACTTCGAAGCCTTGATGCTGCAAATCGCCCTAGAGTTGATCAGGCGATAATTGACCGGATCGAAAAATTGAAAGCCGAGGACCCGGTAGAGACGAGCTCCCGCTCGCCCGTCGCGGCCTATCAGGAGCCCAGCAATGCCGCTGATGTCGTGGCTGAGCAGGAGCTGAACTCTGCCGCAGCGACTCCAGCGGACGACCAGGAGGTCGTCCCTGCCGATGACCGCGAACAACGGATGGCGACGCTCAGGGAAAAAGTCTTAGTCTGTACAAAGTGTTCTCATCTGGCTGAGTTCCGGCATACGGTCGTGTTTGGTGTCGGAAATCCCAGTGCCGACCTTATGTTCGTCGGAGAGGCCCCAGGAGCAGATGAAGATCTACGTGGAGAACCTTTCGTCGGGAGGGCTGGCGAACTCCTGACCCGGATCATCGAGACGATGGGGTTTAAGCGCAGCGACGTCTATATCGCCAACGTCCTGAAGTGCCGGCCTGATATGCCAAAGGGAAGTTCAGGAAATCGGCAGCCAACCCCGGAAGAAATGCAGACTTGCCTGCCCTATCTCCGAGACCAGATCGAGATTATTCAGCCAAAGGTCATGGTTGCCCTGGGCGGTGTGGCGATGCGGGGTTTGTTTGGGACATCGGAGCCGATGAAATCGCTTCGGGGCCGCTGGCACACCTTCGGAAATATCCCGGTCATGGCAACGTTTCATCCGTCGTATCTATTGAGAAACCAAGCGCTTACCGAGAAAAGGAAAGTCTGGGAAGATATGTTGCAAGTCCTGGAACGGCTTGATTTACCAATCACCCAGCGGCAGCGGAATTTCTTTCTGGCCAAGCCCGAAGCTTCTACAAATCCTTAGAGATTTGTAGAGGCTCCGGGCTATTAGCCTGCGCGGCGGGCAAATGCATGCGCATTTACCCGCCGCGCGGGCGTAAAAAGACCTTTTGTCAGGCACGAAACTTGATTAAATGTTAAAAGCTTCTGACTAATAGGACTCCATATGGCCATACTTGAACGTTTCTTCGGACCAACCCGCGATGAAATTTGGGAAAAGCTCGCTGATGAAGTGGGCGGAGATTTTTATGACGGCGGTTTCTGGCTCGGCGAAAGCAAGGTAAGAGCCAAAGTGGGCGACTGGATTGTCACGTTAGACACTTACAAGGATCACCGTAACGCCGTTTATACCCGGCTTCGCGCCCCGTTTATCAACAAAGACGGGTTCATTTTCACCGTCTACCGGGTGGGCAGCTTCGAAGATGAACACGCGGCGGATGACTCGGACGTGCAAGTGGGGGTTACTGATTTCGATGACGCTTTTGTGATCAAGAGCAACAATCTCGACCAAGCCAAGAAACTATTTTCGCGTGCGAAGATCCGCGAGCTGCTATGCGATCAGCCGGAAGTTTTCTTCAATGCCAGCAAACATAGCGGTTGGTATTCGGCTGATTTCCCGCAGGGCGTCGGCGAGCTGCTATTCCAGGCCCGCGGCGAGATCAGAAATCTTGCGCGACTAAAGCACTTATACGAACTGTTTGGCGAAACGCTCGATACGCTTTGCCAAATTGGTTCTGCAACTCATGACAAGACGGGCGTTATCATCTAAACCCGACTAATTCACCACAGAGACACAGAGTACACAGAGCATAAAGCCAATCACAAATCACCGATCACCTCTTCCCTCCCCCTCCGTGTTCCTTGTGTCTCTGTGGTTCAATATCCCCTCCCCCCTAGGATTAAATCATGCGCCGTCTTTTTACGATTGTGTGCTTGTTGGCCACGTTCTGCGGCTTGGCGTCCTCAGGCCGCGCCGCCATTTGGAGATCGTCGGAGTACTACTGCCAAGTTAACCTGCCTGACGGCTCCTATGTGTTGCCGTGGTATGCCATGGTTCCCGCGAATGAAGGCGGCGTATTGGCCGGAGCACGACGCCAGGATTTCGTTGCGCTGGTCTATCTTGGGGTCATCGACGTGAAGGACAAGCCTCGTTTTGCACTCGACGAGAAGAGCATAGAGGAACTCGATAAGTCGTTCTTCGGCCGCGGCTTAGGATTTCTCGACAAGACTCAACCGATCACTGAGCATGGGCTCAATGGCTATCGTTTATTCGGAAGACACCGCTACAACGGCCGCAACTATGCCATCGTGGTTGATATGTTTTTCTACCACGGACTTGTTTATCAAGTTGCCGGACTCAGCCAATCTTTCGACAACCCGCTACAGGATAATGATATCCGCGCGTTCATGAATAGCTTTTACGTTCTGCCCTAATGCGGCGAAGAAATTGAATCGCCGGGAGAAAAGGAAGTTCGAGGTCCTTGGAGGTTTATGGTGTCTAACTCAGGGCCGCTTTCAGATCTTCTGCAAACTCGTTGACGTCTTCCTCAGTCGTATCCCACGAACACATCAATCGAGCAGCCCGGTCCGGGCCGACATCGTTATAAAATCGCCAACCTCGTTCATGGAGCTTATCCACCGCGTGGTCCGGTATCCTGGCAAAGACGGCATTCCCTTCTCTCGGGTAAAGCACCTCGGCTGGGGCGAACCCTCGAATTAAATTCTCGAGGCATTCCGCCATGCTGTTGGAGTGTCTCGCTCGATCAAGCCAGAGACCGTCCTTGAGGTAACCAAGCCACGGAGCAGACAAGTACCGCATTTTCGAGGAAAGCTGGCCAGCCTGTTTTAATCGGTACTCAAAATCGCCCGCGAATGAAGGGTCGAAAAAAACAATTGCTTCCCCAAACCCCAGCCCATTTTTGGTTCCGCCAAAACTCAAGACATCGACTCCCGATCGCCAGGTCAAATCAGCAGGTGAACAACCGATGAACGCCACGGCATTAGCGAATCGGGCTCCATCGACGTGAAGAATCAATCCGAGGCGCTTGGCGGCATTGGATATTGCCCGGATTTCATCAGGGCGATAGACCGTTCCTAGTTCGGAAAGATTGGTTAACGACACGACTCGAGGCAAAGAACCGTGCACAGGGCGTTGAGAGCTAACAATTTGGATTATCGCTTCTGGCTGGATCTTACCATTGGGTCCGCCGACCGGGATCGCTTTAACGCCGGGCACAAAGTGAGCCAAAGCGTTGCACTCATCCGTTTCCAAATGCGAATGCTCATGGGTAATAACGGCATGATAACTCTCTAGAAACGCGCTCAGGGCCAAGCAATTCGCGGTGGTGCCATTGGACACAAAGAAAACGGCACACTCTTTCTCAAAGATCTCGCTGACCGCGGCCTGCGCGCGTTCAGTATAATCGTCATGGCCATAGCCAACGACATGTCCCTGGTTCGCCTCGACGATGGCCGCGAGCACCTCCGGAGAGATTCCGGCATTGTTGTCACTGGCGAAATGGCGAGGTCGTTGAGTCATGGATGCTAAGGTCGCAAGGAGTTTGAGGAGTTCAAGGAGCGTGTCGGCGTATCGGCGCTTGGGCGTTTTAACGAGCTGAACGCCGCTTAACTGGGACGGGCTTGATTATCCAGCGATCTGTTTGATCGATCCATTTTCACGATCTGAGGCAAAACGCTCGTCCGGCGGAAACCCCTTCGATAAAGCAAAAATCTCCATCACCTGAGACATCGCTCCTTTGTAGACGTCCAAATCCCGAAAACGCTTGACCATTGGCATAATTCCCATGGGATATCCTATTCGAGGCTAGAAATCATCCACGCCGACACGCCGACACGCCGACACGCCGACACGCCCCTTGAGCCCAACAGAACCTCATGTACGGTTGTGCCGATCCGATGAAGGTCGAAAACCTCCGCAGTCCTTACGTCAAAACCGGCGAGCTTTACTATTTCGCTCGAATGATCGATAAGATCCGGCTTCACGCCAGCAACCTCTTGCCCGCCGACTATCAGCAAGTATTGGGTCTGGGTTTCGATGGGAGAACCTGCCGATTTCTCGGGGTGGACTACAAAGAATTCTCCGAACGCGTTCTCCAAGGGGGTACGGACGAAGAACTATTGCACTGGTGCTTTACTCGTGGGCGCACACCCACCAATGAAGAAATCTCTATGTGGAATGATTGGGTGCGAAAGAAGGGCTGGCGCGATGGGACCTCTGCTCGCTTAAAAAAACGTCTAGAGGAAAGCGGATTCCAGGATAGGACCGATATTGAAACCATGTTCGACTATCTTGACCTGGATGAAGGTCGAGACCCACGTCACCGCACCTGGGACTATAACGGAGAACACGAATGAAAGAAGAAATGATTCTGGTAGTTCGGCGAGCGCTCTTTGATTCGCTCGGCACATTCCAAGGTTTCTCATCGAGCGTCGATCGTTACCTTCCAGCGCTCCTCGATCGAGAGAACAACTTTTTCGCTCCGCGTTCGTCGGCTGAGACTGATCCCAGCTTAAAACAGATCATCCCTTACGCGCTCATCGTAGCAGGCACCCAAATCTTACGGTATCGACGTGGCAAGAACTCGGGTGAACAACGGCTGGTGGCTAAGTACTCGATTGGCATCGGCGGCCATATGAACGATCAGGATGAAGGTTTATTTGCGCTGGATCACCAGGCCTATTTAGCTGGTGTACAGCGGGAGATTGATGAGGAGGTTCAGATTGCGGCGCCGCGGTCGCATCGGATTGTCGGGTTAATCAACGACGACTCGACCGAGGTCGGACAAGTTCACCTGGGAGTCGTCCACGTCGTGGAGTTGGCTGCGCCCGAAGCAGTAAAACGCGAAAGCGCGATCACCCAGGTCGAGTTCCTGGCACCGGCCCAACTACGGGCCGAAAGCGACTTGCTCGAGGGTTGGTCGCGGATCTGCCTCGATAATCTCGGAGAGATACTCGGAGAGTAGCGCCGCGCATACTAGATTGGACCATCTGGGCTCCGTTGACGGATAGGACCTATAGGATTGATAGGTTCTGCCTCATATAGGTCCTATAAGTCGTATAGGTCCCATCCGCGAGCAGAGCCCAGCGCGTTCGAGCCACGTTCCTGCGCTGAAACGCTCTTAGGTGTCTTTGTGCCACCTGGTCCCAGACAGGAACTGGATCAGCCTCTCGCTCTTTGGCCGCGCCAGCACTTCATCTGGCGGGCCTTCTTCCTCGATTTTACCCTCAGACAAAAAGACGACTCGATTCGAAACGTGGCGCGCGAAATTTATCTCGTGAGTGACGATGATCATCGTACGGCCTTCGGTGGCCAGCGCCTGGATTACCTTTAGCACCTCGCCAACCAACTCCGGATCCAACGCGGAAGTCGGTTCATCGAACAACATCACTTCGGGATCCATGGTAAGCGCTCTGGCGATAGCAACACGTTGTTGTTGGCCGCCGGAAAGCTGCGCAGGATACTTTTTCTCAACGTCCGTATTCAGACCAACCTTAGCCAAATTCGCGCGTGCTTTCGTTATTGCTTCCGGTTTCGGAACTTTTTTCACGTGCACTGGCGCCTCGATAATGTTTTGCAACACGTTCAGGTGTGACCAGAGATTGAAACTTTGGAACACCATCGACACCTTTGTCCGCAGCTGTTGCAATGCTTTCTGGTTTTCGGCTCTTAACATACCGTGCTTACCCGGCCGGAGTTTTATCTCCTGATCATCTAACCAAATGACACCTTGGTTCGGCTGTTCCAGTAGGTTGATGCAGCGCAAAAAAGTGCTTTTGCCGGAACCGCTAGATCCAAGAATGCTAATCACGTCACCCGGACGAGCCGCCAAGCTAACCCCCTTCAGCACCTCTGTTTCGCCATACCGCTTATGGATATTTTCAACCGCCAATTTATTCATTACCCGGACTTGGATGGACGTTACGTCGTGGGCAGATGCCTCAGCCATTTCTGTTCCGCTTTTCGGAACAACGAAATAAAAGTCAGCGATAAACAAGCATAGAGGATCGCAGCAATACCAAAGGCGGGGAAAGGCAGATAAAAATCTGCGTAGGCGTCTCGAGCGACCTTGAGAATGTCCGGCACGGTCGCGGTGAAAGCCAAGCTGGTCGCGTGTAACATCAAAATCACCTCGTTGCTATAGGCCGGTAAGGCCCGGCGCAAAGCAGAGGGCAAAATAATCCGGAGATATAGACTGATACCTGCTAAACCAAGAGAGCGAGCTGCTTCCACCTCACCTCGAGGGGTAGCTTTCACTGCGCCGGTTAGCAATTCGGTCGTGTACGCGCACGTGTTTACAGTGAAGGCCAGAATCGTGCAATTTAGCGCATCTTTGAAGAAAGCGCCGAGACCGGGCGTATTTCTAACAAAATCGAGCCCGTAAATTGCCGAATAAATTATCAACAATTGGATGTAAAGCGGTGTTCCGCGGAACACGAAAGTGAAGAGCCAGATCGGCCAACGGACCCACAAAGGTCCGGCAGCTCTGCCAACTGACAGAGGCAAGGCCAAAGCGAACCCCATCACGCAGGAAGCGACGGTTAACCATAAGGTCATAGCCAAACCGGAGATATGGTTCGGCGAACCCCACAGGAACGGCTGCCAATACTGTTTGATTAGGTCAATCATCGAGCCATTCGCTCGAAGCCAGCAGCGTAACGTTTTTCGAGGTAACTAAACACAAAGTTAGAGAGGGTCGTCAAGACCAGGTAGAGCAGCGCAGCCGCCGACAGATAAAAAAGCACCTGCGCTCCACCGGGCCAGCTCGAACCCTTGATGGCAGCCTGCGCGGCATAGATGACCTCGTGCAGATTGATGATCGAAACTAGAGCGGTTGCTTTGAGAATGACTTGCCAATTGTTGCTGATACCGGGCAGAGCAAACCTCATCATCTGCGGAAACAAGATCCGCGAAAAGGATTGCCACCGAGTCAAGCCGAAGGCGGCGGCAGCTTCCAATTGGCCTCGAGGAACTGCTTTCACCGCTCCACGAATTGTTTCGGTGAAATAGGCGCCGTAAATGAAGCCCAGGACAGAGACGCCGGCGAGAAACGGATCGATGTCAATCTGTGGCTGCCCCAAAAAATCGGTGATCGCGTTCACGCAGTTCTGAACGCTGTAATACATGAGAAGCATTAGCACCAGATCCGGAACTGCCCGGATCAAAGTGGTGTAAGCCGAGCCAGCCATAGCGAACCAACGGTTCGATGAGAGCTTGGCGGCTGCGCCAACTAGTCCGAGAACGAAAGCGATTAAAAGCGAAACAGTGCCCACCTCGATGGTCACAACGATCCCGGCCAAGAGCTGTTGCAAATATCCGCTCATTCCGCGTTCGGCGTTGAAAGATTGGTGGGGCGAGGCTCCCGAATGCCGAATGACTCTCGCGAAGCCCCCGATGAGTCCCGCTGAAGGACGTAGTTAGGAAGGTACGTGCGCCGAGCCGTGGAGCAGCACCGGGTTCCGGCTCGGCGCGCGTACTGGCCTAACCAAGTGCCTAAGCAAGATGACTGCCTGTTTGCTCCGGCTGACGGTTGGGTTATTCGGGAGCTTCGCCCAACCAAATCTTGGACCAAACCAGTAATGGGCGTCGCTCGAACGTCCGAATGCCGTGCACCAAACGCCGAACGCCAAACGGATCTACTTTGGAGCAACATCAAAATCGAAATACTTTTTCTCCAGGGCCTGGTAAGTGCCATCCTGGTGAATTTCTTGCAGGGCCTTATTTAAGGCCGTTTTTAAGTCCTGGTCGGATTTCCGCAAACCGATGGCGGATCCTTTTCCCAGAATCTCGTCATCAACTACCTCCGGCCCGGCGAAAGCAAAGCCCTGGCCCTGCGGGCTCTTCAAGAAGCCTTGCTGGGCCTGAATTTCGTCCTGGAGCGCCGAGTCGAGTCTGCCGGACCTGAGGTCCGCGTACACTTGGTCCTGATTCTGATACGAGACAACATTCACGCCCTTAGGTTCCCAGTACGTCTTAGCGTAGGTTTCCTGAACCGTTCCTTGTTCGACTCCGACTGACTTTCCCTTAAGCGACTCTGGGGTCGGCAAGAGATCTGACCCAGCTTTCGCCACCATTCTGGTTGGTGTGTCAAAAAGACTATCCGTAAAGTCGATCTGCCGTTTTCTTTTCTCCGTCACGGCTAGCGACGAAAGAATGCCGTCGATTTTACGCGCTTGCAGAGCCGGGATCATTCCGTCGAAATCGTTCTCCACCCAGACCGCTTTGGCGCCGATCTTAGCGCAAAGCGCGTTACCGAGATCGATATCGAAACCAACTAGTTCGCCGCTCGGCGCTTTCGACTCAAATGGAGCGTAACTAGCATCCACACCAAACCGAACGGTTTTCCAGTCTTTTGCCGAGGCAAGCGAACACCAAAAAAGAATAAGCGGGAAGGCCCAAAAGAGACGATTTTTCATTAAATCAGCCGGAAAACGGCACGCCGAACTATTTCTATTAGGAGCGCCAACTGCAAGGAGAATGACAAATCACAAATGACAGATGACAAATTCGCGCCTTTTTCAGCCGACGAAGGGGGGCCGGAATCGACCCAATCTGAAATTTGTCATCTGTCATCTGTCATTCTAATGAGCCTCATGCGAATCAGACGACTTCTTCCCTATACGGCATGCCGTCCTGCGCGCCGGAGCGGGTTGTTTTCAACGATGCGGCTTTGATCGCTCGCTGGACCGCGCGCTCCAGACCAAGCCCTTCCGCAATCCCGACTCCCAGCCATCCTACGAAACAGTCGCCGGCGCCGGTCGTATCAACGGGCACTACCTTAGTGGCCGGCATTGAACCGCGCTTTCCGTCGGCAAAATTGGCAAACTTTGCGCCGGCAGCGCCCAATGTAACGACCACAGCCCGACAACCCTGCTTCCCAAACCAGTCAACAGTGGCATCAATATCTTCTTCCCCGCTCAGGCTGCGAGCTTCGTGCTCGTTCACTACCAAAACATTTATTCGTTTATACAGAGAGTTTGCCAGTGGTCTGGCGGGCGCCGGGTTGAGGATGAATTGCTTACCCAACTCACTACAAATTTCCGCAACTGCGTAGACCGCTTCGTCCTTGATCTCCAGCTGTGAAATCACCACATCCGCAGCCTCAAACGCCGGACGCGCAGCAGAAATCATGGCCGGATCGACTGATTCATTCGCGGATTTGGCGACCGCGATCAGATTGTCCCGCGTGACTCCGTCCACGAGAATCAAGGCAACGCCGCTTGGAGCGTCCGTTACCCGTCGAAAATGGTCAACTCGGATGCCCTCTTTAGCCAGACGATCCCGGGCGCCGTCTCCAAAACTGTCATTTCCGTAAGCGCCAAGAAAAGTGACGTCTCCACCCGCTCGCGCCGCGGCGACAGCCTGGTTGGCGCCCTTCCCTCCTCCAAAAGTTTTGAATTCACCTCCTAGAACAGTCTCTCCCGGCTTCGGCAGGCGTTCGCAAAAGACCACGAGATCAGTGTTGGATGAGCCAGCGACAATCACGCGTGGTTTGGAGGATTCGGGTGAAGAGGACATAGCTATGCCTAAAGAAACTGTTTATTAGATATTCTCCAAAGAAGTAAAATCTCACGCAAAGACGCAAAGGCGCAAAGGTAAAAACCTAAGAAGCACACAACTCACAGAAGATGAGACTTGAATTCTGCCTTCCTGATCTTTGTGACCTTCTGTGATGGTCTCAATGTTTGCGGTCGTTGGGATCTTTCGCGGCTACTTAGATCTTTCGTTTTACCTTTGCGCCTTTGCGTCTTTGCGTGAGATTTTGACTTCTTTGGTTGTAGTGTGCCGGGAAACTTTAATCCGGCCGGTATATGAAAATTTAGCTGTTCTTATCGGCTAACTCGCGTTGTCGCGTCCGCCGGAAATTGCGAACTTTCTCCATGTTCTCTGATGACCAGTGACACATGTTTTTAAGGATCTCCCGAAGCGATTGGCCAAGCTCGGTGGCTTCATATTCGACCCGGGGAGGAACCGCTGGGTAGATGGTTCGTTTGACGAGGCCGCTATCTTCCAGATCTCGAATTTGTTCTGTAAAAACCTTCTGAGTAATCGGTGGGATACTTCTCCGCAGGTCGCTGGACCGGCGCGGACTCTGTATCAACTCCCAAAGAATAAAGACTTTCCAGCGGCCTCCTAACATGTCCATGAGTTCTTCGATGGGACAAGCTTCCGTGCGATTCTGGGCGGTAGTCATAAGGAACTAGTTAGTGCCTAAGTAACGAAAAAGTGCTGTCTTGTCGACCTCCAGCGGCCATCTACAGTAGAAGCGCCTGAAGGCTGATTCTACAACCAACTGAACCCCCAAGACCTAGCTCCTTCCATGTTAATCGAGGAGAACAAGGTCTTATTCAGCGACACTTCGCGGCATTCGTAAACTATAAAAAACATATATGATTCTTGTAACCGGATCACCTGGAAATATCGGCACTCCTTTAGCTCAGCATCTCCTTCGACAAGGTAGGAAAATACGCTTGATGGTTCGCAATCCCAAAAAACAAGATCAAGTCGTAGCGGATTTGCAATCGCACGGCGCAGAGATTGTACAAGGAGACTTCGCGGACCCGAAATCATTGCCACACTGTTTCACGGGCGCTGAATCGGCCTTCTTATTGGTGCCAGTCGCTCAAGAGACCGCGGAGTGGAAAGGCAATTTCGTGCGGATCGCTGAACAGAATGGTGTGAAACGGATCGTGAACTTATCAGTCTCTGGAGCGAGTTCGACTACTCCGATCGATCTGTTCCGCATGCACTGGGAAGCGGAGCAGACTCTGGAATCATCCGGAATCGCTTGGACTCATCTTCAGCCCACTGATCTTGCCCGCTTTAATATCCGCTCGATTTTGCCAACGGTTGAGGAGCAAGGCGCTTTTTACTCAAGTATCGGCCAAGGCCGGGTTGCGCTAGTCGATGAAGAGGATGTGGCCGAGGTTGCCGCGGCGACACTCACCGAGAACGGGCATGAAGGTAATAAATATGTGCTTACCGGTCCTAAGGCGATGAGCTATCCGGAAATAGCAGACGCGTTGGCTAAGAAACTCGGTAAAGCGGTCAAGTACGTTGACATCGACCCTGCCCAAGCCAAAAAGGCGATGATTGCGGCCGGGCTCCCAGGGTGGGTAGCCGATTTCATCAATGACCTGCGCGAGCTCGAGAAAAGCGGCGGAGCAAGCGGACCGACGGGAGATATTCAGCGTCTACTCGGACGCGCGCCGCGGTCGTTAGAGGCCAGTATCGACGCGGTGTTTGCGTGAGAGGTGAGAAGTCATTGGTGGAGTAGGGGTGCGCCGCCTTGATTGGTGGGGCGAGGCTCCCGAGCGACCTGAAAGATTGCGCAAGCTCGCTGACTTGCCGCCTCCAAAACATGAGCCATGTCCAAACGCACGCCGAGCCGTGGCCCACGGGTAGCCACGGCTCGGCACGTCTATCGGACCAGCACGCGCATTACCGACGAAACACCAATATCCCTGTTGCCGATGTAAGGTCTTTCGGGAGGGTCCGTGGCCAAGACATAGGTTACAAAACATGGCCAAGACATAGGTTACAGAATGGCCCAGACATGGGTGACAGTTTTGAGCAGTCCCAGGGATGGCAGAGGACTGCGAGAGAACATTATTACGACGTGAGCTGATTAGAGAGTTCTTGGACGAAGAGCGTAGTGTTAGCGAGCTAAGCAGGCGCTACGGAGTAAGCCGCAATGCGCTTCACAAGTGGAAGAAGCGCTATGAGCAAGAGGGGCTTAAAGGCTTGGAGTCAAAGAGCCGTCGGCCTCATCGAAGTCCAAAAGCGGTAATCAGCCGAGAGTGGAAAGAAGAAGTGCTTGCGCTCAAACGCCGGCGTCGGCGTTGGGGTGCAAAGAAATTAGTGGCCGAGCTCAAACGCCTTCATGCCGACAAGCAGGTAGTCTCGCAACGCACGGTTGGCCGCCTATTACGAGGGGCAGGTTTGACGCACGATCGGAGGCGGCGCAGTCGTAAAAACGGTCCTTTGGTAGAGTTGCCCAAGCGGCCTGTTGCCAGCGCTTCAAATGTGATTTGGGCCATCGATTTTAAGGGTGATTTTTTCTTGCAGGACGGCACTCGAGTTTATCCCTTGACCATGGAAGACCTTTACAGCCGCTTGTTGCTAGAGCTGCGGGCTTTAGAATCGACCAATTTTGCGGCTGTCAAAGCCAGTTGTCGGCGTGTTTTTAGCGCTTACGGAATACCGCAGGGCATCGTAGTGGATAACGGTATTCCTTTTGCAGGAGAGGGTTTGCTGGGTTTAAGCCGCCTAAGTAGCTGGTGGATGAGCCTGGGAATAAAGGTCTATTTCATCGAGCCCGGCAAGCCTTACCAGAACGGCCATTTAGAGCGGTTGCATGGCACACTTAAAATTGAAGCCATCCAACCTCCTTCACCCAACCTCAAGGCTCAGCAGCGACGCTTTGATCGCTGGCGAGAGTACTATAACCAGCAAAGACCCCATGAAGCCCTTGCTCAGCGTTATCCCAGTGAAGTTTATGTCCCCGGCTCAAAACCAACCTCTTTAGAGCCTCTGGTGCTGCATTACCCTAGCCCGATGCTTGAGCGTTACGTTAAGAGCGGAGGGGAATTTAATTTCGGTGGCAGGCTCTACTTTCTGAGCGAAGCTCTCAGCGGTTATAACATTGGCCTAAAGCCCGTTGCATCGGGAAAATTTGAAATCTTTTGGGATCAGCTCCTGATCGGTCTGTTGGAACCAGCTGCTGCCGAGCCCATTCGCCTTGCCCGTAGAAAGAAAAAGACTAGGCGGAGTTCCAAAAATTGAAGCGCCAAATTCCAAACCCACAACATCTGGTGCTCGGCAAATTGGGCGGAAAAAAATAGCGTTGTGGGCTTCGTAGAAGCGCGGCTCTAAAGTGCGACTTACGCACAAAGCGCCTTCATCCGGGCCGCCGCGCTGCTGCGACGTTGCGGACCCGTACCGGGCATTCTCGCAGCAACGCCGGTCCGGGGCGCTTATGCATAAGTCTGGACTCCGGATCCTGAGTTCGTCAGACCCTGGCTGTAACCCATGTCTTGGCCA
>JAFAZK010000248.1 GCA_019239825.1 Verrucomicrobiota bacterium
TAAAGCGGCTCCGTCCAGACGCTCGGCTCCGATCCTCTTGGATTCTGGCTCCCGGCTCCTGGCTCCTATTCTTGAACTCCTTCCTTCTTTTAGTTAGTTTCGGATCGAGCAATGAGGTTAAATGAAGCAGTTTTCGCAAGCGCTCAACGTCATTAGCCAACATCGGCTTCTCAAGGTTCTTGACGAAGCCTCGCAAAGGGAGCTCGCTGCAATTGCCAACTTGCGTGACTATGACGCTGCCGAGGTGCTCTATCACGAGGGGGAGGATGCAACAGATGTGTGGATTGTTGTAACTGGCCAAGTCGAACTGATCAAGCTGACCACCAAAGGGCACGAATTCATGATTGAGCTGGCCATACCCCAGGATTTGTTCGGCGCGGTTTTCTATGCCGAGTGCCCCAGTTACCCGGTGACAGCGGTAGCGATGCAAGCGGCGAGAGTTATGCATTTTCCAATCCGGGAGATGCACGATCTGTTGGCTCGGAATCCGCGTTTTATGAAAGAAGTGCTAGCTGACACCTGTTTACGCCTGTGTCATGCGCAGCACATGCGGGGCTTGACGATCGAAGATGTTCCGAAGCGGATAGCGGGCGCGTTGGTTTATCTTTTCGAAAAATTCGGCCCTGAGATCCCGGAAAGCCGAGTGACCTTGGCTAAACTGGCCGGCACTACCGTTGAGTCGGCTATCCGGCTATCGCGCCAGTTGGTCGAGGCCAAAATCATCGCCACTGAGCGCGGGCGCATCGAGATCCTGTCGCCCAAACGCTTGTATGAGTTTGCAGACGAAGGTTTGACCGAGCTTGAGGAAAAATAGGTTCTTTATGATGGTGATCATAGAAGAATCGCTGAAAGTACGGCTAACTTAGCTTGTGCAAAACAGACAGGGTAACGACTCGGACGCTCATGCGCCGGTGGAGGGAAATGGTCACCGCGGGCATGATCATGGGCATCATCATTGCGCTCACGTAGCTCCTTCAGACTCGGCATCGGAACTAAGGACCAAGCCCTACTATTGCCCGATGTGCCCAGGAGTTGAGTCGGAAAAGCCGGGTGATTGTCCGAAGTGTGGTATGTCACTGGAACCCAACCACACGCATAAAAAACCGTCGGGCAAGACGATCTATACCTGTCCGATGCATCCGCAGATCGAGCAGGATCATCCCGGCAATTGCCCCATCTGCGGGATGACGCTGGAACCTAAAGCGGGTGCGTCAGGCGATGCTGAGGATTCTGAGGCTGGGTCGCTGGCCAGGAAGTTTTGGGTTGGGGTTATACTAACCGTTCCGATCCTGTTCTTGTCGCTCGGGAAGATGGTTCCGGGTGTGGATATTGATCACTTCGTTCCGGGGTTGTTTAACAACTGGCTTCAACTCGCCCTCGCGACGGTGGTCGTATTTTGGTGCGGCGGCCTCTTTTTCGCGCGGGCTTGGCGCTCGGTCATCAATCGGAGCCTGAACATGTTTACGTTGATTGGGCTCGGGGTGGGAGCTGCCTATCTTTACAGCGCTATCGCTACTGTATGGCCCGGGATTTTCCCCGACTCGTTTAAACATGACGGAGAATTGGACCTCTATTTCGAAGCCGCGACAGTGATTACGGTGTTGGTTCTGTTTGGTCAATGGCTAGAGGCGCGGGCCCGGCGGAGTACCGGCAAAGCAATTGAAGGACTGCTCGGCTTGGCCGCGAAAACTGCCCATCGTTTAACCGCGGCAGGGGACGAAGAAGAGGTGCCGATCGATGAGTTACGGCCAGACGACCACGTTCGTGTGCGGCCCGGAGAGAAGATTCCGTTGGACGGAACGATCACCGATGGTGCGAGTTCGGTCGATGAATCAATGTTAACCGGCGAGTCGATACCGGTTGGGAAAGCTGTCGGTGACCAAGTAATTGGCGCGACCTTGAATCAGACCGGTAGCTTTGTAATGCGAGTTGAGAAAACCGGGACAGAGACGGTTCTGGCTCAGATTGTAGACATGGTTGCCAACGCCCAACGCAGTCGGGCACCGATTCAAAAAGTTGCCGATCGAGTCGCTGGGTACTTTGTGCCGGCTGTCATCGCAGTCGCGATTCTTACCGCTTTGATTTGGGCGGTTTGGGGTCCTCCGCCGTCATTAGGATTTGCCATTGTGAACGCGGTGGCGGTGCTGATCATCGCTTGTCCGTGTGCGCTTGGTCTGGCTACGCCCATGTCGATTATGGTCGGCGTCGGTCGCGGCGCCCAGGGGGGTATCCTGATAAAAGACGCTGAGGTTCTGGAGACTGCAGAAAAGGTTACCCACCTAATCGTAGACAAAACCGGCACCGTGACGGCTGGGAAACCACAGGTCACGGATGTGGTCGGCGTCGCCGGATTCGACCAGAGTGCTTTGCTATCGTTGGCAACGACAATCGAAGTACATAGCGAACATCCTCTAGCCAGAGCCGTTGTGGCGGAGGCGAGTCAGAAAGGCGTGGGCTTGGGAGAGGTTAGGGAATTCCAATCGATCACCGGGGCCGGTATCAAAGGGCTCGTCGATGGTAGAGAGGTATTGGCGGGTAACCGAGATTTCTTGGAGAGCAACGGAGTTACCCTTCCGAAAGAACTGACAGAGAAGGCTGATGAACTCAGTAATCAGGCGCGCAGTCTTGTTTGGGTGGCGAGCGCCGGGCGCGCAGCCGGAATAATCGGCATAGCCGATCCGGTAAAGGAGACGACCTCGAGCGCAATTCAGCAGCTCCATGCTATTGGGATCCGGATCATCATGGCAACGGGAGACAATCCCCGGACGGCTCATGCGGTTGCTGAGCGATTGAAGATCGACGAGGTCCGAGCTGGCCTGAAACCGGAAGATAAACAACGGCTAGTGGAGGAATTGAAGATAAAAGGTGCGAAAGTAGCTGTTGCTGGTGATGGGATTAATGACGCGCCCGCTTTGGCCGTAGCGGACGTCGGTATTGCGATGGGAACCGGCACCGACGTAGCCATTGAAAGCGCTGGCATAACCTTAATCAGAGGAGATCTGAACGGGATCGCGAAGGCATTAGTTCTTAGTAAGAAGGTGATGCAGAACATTCGCCAGAATTTGTTCTTCGCCTTTATCTATAACCTACTCGGAGTTCCGGTCGCGGCTGGTATTCTCTATCCATTCTTCGGACTATTGCTGAGTCCCATCATTGCCGGCGCGGCGATGTCGTTTAGCTCGGTATCGGTTGTCGCCAACGCGCTTCGGATCTACAAGGCAAGATTGTAAGATTAATCCCGAAGGGATGATAGGACTTAGTCCGGGGTTTCAACCACGTTAAAATCCCATCGCCCCTGACGAGTTAACTCCAGGCGTGGAGCGGGGGATTAACTCCGTTTAGGACATAGTTTCCGAGGATGGCATACTTCCAACGCACGGGATCGTGGAGAGTATGGGTACGAGCGTTGCGCCAATGCCGGTCGAGGTTGTACTCAGCCAGAGTGGAGCGGGTACCAGCCAACTCGAATAGCTTGTTAGTGGCGGCAATCGCCACCTCAGTGGAGAGGACCTTGGATTCAGCGGTAACGATTTGGGCAGCAGCGACCGTCTCGGCGGTCGTATGCGCTATCGCGTGATCGATGGCATGGCCTGCCTTTTCTAGTAGTGCCTGCGCGGCATGCAAGCGGAGCGACAGATCGCCAACTGCTTGGATTGTGTAAGGATCCTGCCAGGCATGGTCCAGGCCACTGTCTACCCAAGGCCGCGATTTGGTTTTTACAAAAGCGACGGTTTCATCGATGGCCGCCTTGGCTATACCGGTATCGACTGCGACCTGTATGATTTGAAAGACGGCTCCGTCCGTAGTCGGTTTGTCATAACCTTTATAACCAGGGACCAAGTGGGTTTTTGGAACCTGGACGTTATCGAGCAGTACGGTACCGGAGAGAGTTGTCCGTTGGCCGAAGCTTGACCAATCGTCAATAACCGTTAGTCCGGGAGCGTCGCGTTCTGCGATCGCATACCAGGCCCGACCTTCGTCATCTAAGGCAACGATGGGGACCAGATGCGCTAGCAAGGCCCCAGTGGAGTAAAACTTCTGGCCGTTAACAATCACATGATCGCCCGCGTCGGTAAATTTGGTTTCGAAGTCAACAGCGCGTTTTGAGCGGAACTCGGAGAATGCATTCCCGAAACGCGTTCCTCGTAGTACTTCGGCAAACAGCAACTCCTGCTGCGGTTCGTCGGAAACGGTACGAATGGCGGCGACGACGCCGAGATGATTCTGAGAAATCTGACCGATGGACGAGTCTGCCGCAGAGATGATTTCGACAACCTTAGCCAGCGTTGCGTAAGAGACTTCGGGTCCACCGAACTTTTTCGGGACATTGATTGACCAGAGGCCGCTCTGAGAAAATGTGTCGAGCTCTTTGATTGGCCAAGTACGGGAGTGATCCCTTTCCGCCGAACCCTTAGCAAAATCCGCTGCTAACTGTTCTGCGATCGACATGGCTTCGGCATCGCTCTTGATAATGTATGCAGGTTGGCTGGGCCGGGATACGGCAGGCACCCCTTTAGCAGGAGCCTGGTTTTGATGAATAGTTTCTAGAGTGGTAGTCATGGGAATGGAGTGGTGGTGTGATGGAGTGGTGGTGTGATGGAATGGAGTTGCGGCAATCGATTTCCAGCCATGAAATGGCTGAAGAGAACAGCCCGGCTTCGGCCACGGCGGATCGCGAGGACGCGATCCCTCCATGGTACCTCAACCCGATGCGCCTCAGGAGTGGGTTCGAAACTCGGTGCATGAATTCATACAGAATTGGCTACCGTCCTTTCCCCAAGATAGAAGTTCTTAATATCGCTGCGGTCGCGTAGTTCTGCGGCCTCGCCCTCGAGCACACTAAAGCCAGTCTCGAGCACGACGGCGCGATCCGCGTACTGAAGAGCAACCGTTGAATTCTGTTCGGCGACCAGGATGGATAGACCTTGGGATTCGTTCAGTCGCTTTAATGTGTCGAATATTTGTTGGACGATGCGGGGAGCCAAACCCATCGAGGGTTCATCCAGCACTAAGAGTTTCGGACGTGACATCAGCGCGCGCCCGATAGCAGTCATTTGCTGTTCCCCACCTGAGGTCAGGCCCGAAACCGTTTTCCGCTTGTCGCGGAGCCGGGGGAAGGTTGAATAGACGAATTCCAGGTCGTGATTAAGCTCTCGGCGGTTCGACCTTCGGGCGATGCCGCCCGTGATCAAATTTTCTTCAACGGAAAGGCTGGGGAAACAATGCCGCCCTTCCAGGACGGTTACGAGGCCGAGCCGGACGAGACTCGTAGGGTTAGTGCGGGAAACATCAAGGCCCAAGAAGCGGACCTGTCCGGAGGTCAGGCGTCCTCTTTCAGCGGAAAGCAGGTTGGAAACCGACTTCAGCGTAGTGGTTTTTCCGGCCCCGTTCGCGCCGATCAGCGCGGTGATTTCCCCGCGCTGGACGGTCAGAGCGACATCGTGTAGGGCCATAATCGAGTGGTTGTAGATCACGGCAACGTGTTCTACCGATAGCAGCAGGTCCCTCCGATGATTTGTTCCAGTCATTTAGCGGCGACGCTATTGATTACCTCTTCGGCATCAGTGGCGGTGCGGAGCTTGATGTTATGTTCGGCGGCGTATGCCGTGGATGACTTCTCGATAATCGGTCTGAGCAAAGCCCAATCGGGAGCGATCCAATCTGAGATAACTTTCCATTTCGCCCCATCCCATTGCTGAAACGTTACTAGTCCGTCGCCTTCATGGTTATCCCAAGTAACATTGATCGAATGAAATAGATCCTTGGCCCCTAGGGCCGCTACCCGATCAGGATCTAGCCGAAGGTGCTCGAAGCCCCAACGAACTTCGTCGCCGGTCAAGGTGCGGTGTCCGAATTTTTGTTGAGCTATACGAACTGCTTCGACGTTGAGGATACCGTTCACAATGCCCAGATTGTGATAAACACTGCCAATACGATTCTTGTCTTGAAGATTACCTTTTCCGGCGCCGTAGACTGTTTTAATTATTTCTTGGAGCACAGGATACTGCGAGCCTGATGCCTGGGTAGTAATCGCGATATAACCTTTAGCGGCATTACCGGCAGGGATTACATCTTCTTCTGAGTTGGACCAAACGTTGCCGATAATATGGTCAGCGGGAAAGCCAACTTTCTGAGCGGTTTTAAGAGCGACTGGGTTCATCACGCCCCAGCCCCTTAGGACAACATAGTCGGGTCTGGCCTGGCGAATCGTCAGCCATTGCGACTGCTGTTCGTTACCAGGATGGGGCACCTCAATTTGCTGAACGCTAAAACCATATTTTTGCGCAAGCAGCTCGTAAATAGGTATCGTCTCTTTGCCGTAAGGTGAGCCATGGTAGAGGACTACAATTTTCTTACCTTTGAGTTTTTCAACGCCCCCGAGCTTACCGCTGATGAAATTGATGATTCCGGAGGTCTCGCTGTAAGGATTGAGCAGCAGCGGGAATACATAGGGAAACACTCGGCCGTCCGTCGAATCGGTACGTCCATGGTTAATCGTGATCAAAGGCACTTTATCCTGGGTGATCCGGTCGATCATCGCGTAGGCGATCCCGACCGAGAGCGGGTTCCAGGCCGCGATGCCGGGTTGCGTTTTCAAGCGCTCATAGACTTCGACTCCACGCTCGACCTCATATTGGGTTTCGCCTTCCTCCCAGGTCAGTTTGACGCCGTTTACGCCCCCATCACGAATATTGATGAGGTTCAGGTAGTCGATGAAGCCGCCAAAGAATCCCGTGCCTCCAGCCGCATAAGGTCCTACCCGGTAGCTTTGCAGAGGAAAATTCTGTTCATCGGCTTGAGCTGGAGGAACGCAGAGGCCAACGACGCCAAGCGTAATGCTGGCGACTAAACTCAGCTTGCGAAGCTGTAAAAGGTTAGGTCGAAATCGATGGGCGGTATCGTCGGATTTTGGTTGAGTAGGGTGCATAGGTTAAACTTGGCTTCTCTTGGATGCTGGGGTTGAAAACAGTGCTCGGCTGAAGCGGTCCCAGAGGGCCACAAGGCCATTGGGTTCTGTGACCAGGAACAGGATAATGAGAAGGCCGAGAATGATGCGTTGACTCATATCGAGAACGCCGGAGTCAAATACTCCACCGAGCAAAAAGCTGCCTAGTCGGGACAGGAGGATCGGAAAAACGACGATCAAGGCGGCGCCAAAAAAGGCTCCTCGAATGGACGCCAGGCCGCCGATAATAATAATGAAAACGATCTGAAAGGATCGATCCAAATCAAAGCCGGCCGGTTCGACGGTGCGCAAATAGGCAAATGCCCAGAGCACGCCAGCAACCCCGACAATAAAGGAGGAAAGACCGAAGGCGAGCAGTTTAGTCTTCAGGATCGGGATACCGATTACTCTCGCGGCCAATTCATTGTCGCGAATGGCGATGAAATGATGCCCGGTTTGGGTGCTTACGATTCGCCGCGCGACAGCGGTGAGTACAACCACAATGGTTAAGCTGAATAAGTAACGGCCGAGCGGTCCTTCGAAAGAGATCCCGAAGAGCGAAAGCGGCGGTGCATCGATCACGCCTGAGGGATTATTATTGGAGAACCAGCCGAATTTAGTTAAGACCCACTGTACGAAGAACTGCGCGGCTAAGGTCGAGACCGCCAAGTAGAAGCCGCGAAGCCGCAAGCTGGGTAAGCCGAACAAGATGCCGATAGCGGCGGCGCACGCGCCGGCTAATAGCAAACTGACGGCTAGGGGTAATCCGTGAATGCGCAAATTGAAGTTATAGGCGGCAAAGGCGCCGACGGCCATGAACGCCGCGGTGCCGAGAGAAAGTTGTCCGGCGAATCCGGTAAGCAGATTGAGCCCTACCGCAGCCAGGGAGAGCGCCAGAAAAGGCGTAAGGATCGCCTCTAACAGATAGGTGTTATTAACGTAGGGAATCACTCCATAGGCGATCAACAGGAGCGCTATAATGCTGAACCAGGTGCGCAGCCGTCGAGTCGTCCAGGTTTTGTTAGCAATCGTAGACATAGTTGCTAGGCTCTTTCGACGAGCTTTTGACCAAATAAACCTGAGGGGCGGATTAGCAGGAAGATGAGAGCGACGACATAAGCGAACCAGCCTTCAATGCCGCCGCCGAAGATCGGACCGATGTAAACTTCGGCGAGCTTCTCTGAGGCGCCCACTAATAGTCCGGCCACGATCGCGCCAAGGATGGAGTCGAAGCCGCCTAGGACTAACACCGGGAGGGCCTTGAGAACCACGAGCGAGAGCGAGAATTGCACCCCGAGACGTGCGCCCCACATTAAGCCGGCTACCAGGGCGACCACGCCTGCGGCCGTCCAGACCGCAGCCCATATTTGCGGTAGTCGAAGGCCCACAGCCAAGGCGGCGAACTGGTCATCTGCAACGGCGCGAAAGGCTAGGCCGATCCGAGTGTAGCGGAAAAAAGCGGTGAGAATTACCACCATGGCAGCGGCGATGGCGGCGGCGACGAGATCGAATTTGCTGATTAAAATGCCGGCGACCTCAAAAGGAGTGTCGTCGATTCCCAGATCGAGTCCGTGGACTTGTGTCCCCCACAATAATTGGGCTGCGCCTTCGATGATGTAGGAAAGGCCCAGCGTTGCCATGAACAAAGTGATGGGAGGTTGGTTGACGAGTGGGCGGAGCACGAGCCGTTCAATGGCGATCCCGAGAACGACCATAACCGCGAGGGTTATAAGTAGAGAGAGCCAGAATGGTATCCCACGTTCGAGCAGGCTGACGAAGGTTAACGCCGCGAACAGTACCATGGCCCCTTGGGCAAAGTTCAGAACCCCGGACGTCTTATAAATTAGTACAAAACCAATCGCGACGAGTGAATACATCACGCCGGCCAATAACCCGCCGACTAACACTTCCACGAAGAACGCGAAATCGAAGTTGACCATTAGATTACGAGGGTTGGACTTCGTCGTGGGCGACGCCCAGGTAGGCATCGATAACTGCCTGATCTGCCCGGATCTCGACCGGCGTTCCGTCTGCGATTTTTCGCCCGTAGTCGAGCACCGCGATTTTATCGGAAAGACCCATGACAACGCCGATGTCGTGTTCGATCAGGATGATGGTGGTTCCGATCTCATCACGGGCCGCTCGGATGAAACGAGTCATCTCCTGTTTCTCTCCGGCGGCCATGCCGGCTAAGGGTTCATCCAGAAGTAAGATCTTCGGGTCGCCGACCAAGGCGCGAGCGAGTTCGACCCGCTTCTGCAATCCGTAGGAGAGCGAATTTACTGATCGGTTAGTATGGGGCGTCAAATCAAAGAGATCCAGCAGGGCACTGGCGCGTTCTGTCGCTTGGCTCTGTTCGCGCTTGGCGCGACCCAATCCGGTGAGTTGCTCTAGAAAAGTTGCTTTGCGATCGGCGATCCGGCCAAGCAAGACGTTGTCGAGAACATCCAGGCCTTTGAACAGAGCTAGATTTTGAAAGGTGCGAGCTACACCCAGCCGAGCTAATCGTTGGGTCGGCACGCAAGAAAAACACTGATCTCCGATCCAAATTTGGCCGTGGTCGGGCTGGTAGATTCCCGTGATCACGTTGAGCAGGGAACTCTTGCCCGCTCCGTTTGGTCCGATAATCGCCCGAATCTCGCCGGACGCGATCGCGAGATCGATGTCGGCTAGCGCCCGCACGCCACCAAATGAAAGCGAGATTGTTTTGAGCTGCAGAACTGGTGAAGTTCCTGGGTTAGACGGTTCAGCGAGGGTTTCGGGTAATTCGAGGATGCTTTCGTTCATGCCCGTTTCCACGCGCCCGACTAAGCAGCGGCTGTACCAATGTCTGGGTTAATCGGCGTTCCCCTGAGAACTAACAATATTTTTCTTCCCACGGGCTAGCCCAGTCGTGTTGCTGGAGCAGCGTTATTGCACGCGAAGTGTTGCTCCAGACGCAGTCAAGGAGTGCAAGGGCGGCTTGCAAAGGGAGCCTACCTACTTTTTCAAGGCAAAATCCGTCGAAGGACGAACACAGAAGTTGGCTGGCGTGTTAGCAGACGAGATGCCAAGGTAGGTAGGTCCAGCGGTCCAATAGCGGGAGGGTCACTAGCAACTGGTAATGAGTTACTAACGCAATGACAAGTTAGCCTGTCCGAAATAGTTCGTGCGGATCAGTGGCTTTCGAGAACCGGGACTGCTGCTGCGTCGGCAGCAATCTTGCTGCGGAATTGATGGAATAGGGACATTGGTTAGGAGGACTAGCTAAACGAACGAAGCAGCGAAGGCTCAACTTGGTGGGGCGAGGCTCCCGCAAGGACTTAGCGCTTTTTACGGGACGGGGCCGCGAACCGTTATTGCATGTTTTCGCGTGCAGTGCCAGCCGAGCCGGGGTCATCGTACTGCCCGTCTCCGAGATTTTCGCACTAGAGTTAGCTTGGCCAACATGGTTGACGATAGACATGGCCACGCGCTGGGAGGCGGCTCGGCAGCTTTTCGGGCCTTTCCCAATTATAAGGCGGGAGAACTCCTCGGGCCTTGCTCGGCCTTTGAGGAAGTTCCGGAGCCTCGCCCCACCAGCCGTGGGCATGGCCCGGTTATCTTAGCGGCCTATCGGCTTCAGCCCTGAGGCAAATCAAGCTATTCCGTCGGCGGCTGTGACCGAGACGTGGAGATTTCTCCACATTGGGCGAGGCGGGCTCGAACAATGTTGCGGCTGATGCCTAGAAGCCGGGCGGTTTGAACTTGGTTACGGTGGCAAAAGTCATACGCGGTCCGGATCACCATATCCTCGATCAAACTATGGAGCTGTGACGGCTCCTCCGTAAATAGAGTCAAGAGCGCGCTACGAAGCTGCTCCTCGCCTGTGGCTTTGTTATGCGGATCGTTGTTTGCCTCCGACTGACCGACGACGCGTAGGTTAGTCAAATTCAAATCACTCGGCCGAATCGCTTTCCCGTCACAGACGATCAGGGCGTGATGGATTGCGTTTTCGAGCTCTCGGATGTTTCCCGGCCAACTATAACCGTTAAGCAAATAGGCTTCTGCTTCAGGACTCAGCCCGACATTGGTTCCGAGTCTCTGCGAATAGTCGCGCAGAAAATACTGGGCTAGGGGAAGGAGGTCGCCGCGACGCTCGCGAAGGGGCGCAACTCGGAGGGTCGCCACGTTGAGCCGGAAATACAGATCCTCGCGAAAGCGCCCGGAAGCGACCGCTTTCTCCAAGTCGATATTAGTGGAAGCGACAACGCGAACGTCGATTTCAATGGGTTGACGGGAGCCGATGCGAACCACTTGTTGTTCCTGCAGTACGCGCAACAACTTTACTTGCAGGTGGAGCGGTAACTCCCCGATCTCGTCCAGGAAAAGGGTGCCGCCCTGTGCCGCCTCGAACCAGCCTTCCCTGGCGCCAAGCGCTCCGGTAAAAGCGCCCCGCTCATGCCCAAACAGTTCGCTTTCGACCAAGCCTTCAGAGAACGAACCGCAATTGACCGCGACGAAACGCCTGGAGCCCCTCGGGCTCAAGTCGTGGATATGGCGGGCA
>JAFAZK010000320.1 GCA_019239825.1 Verrucomicrobiota bacterium
CGAGAGGGCCCAGGTTGCTTAGCATAATATCGTGCGCGTACCCTCCGGCGGCCAGCGTCGCAACCGTTGAGACGTCGAGACCTTGCTTCATGATTTGATGCATACCGTATCTAACTGCCTTGATGGCTTCTAAGGTCTGCGCCTTCCTTAGACGAGTCGTTGCCGAACGAGCGATCTCCCAAAAAGCGGTTGCTTCGGAGGGTTCGATGATGACGCTCCAGGAGGCGACCAGAACTCCGCAGTCTTCGCCTAAACTCAGTAGCTTTCTCGCATCAATGGGAGACATTATCCGAACTGGCGAGGCAGTTAGATCGTCGACGACCTCCGAGAAGGCCAACGCGAAAGCGGACGACAATGCGCCGTGGACCGTAGTTCCTTCCTGGCGTGCGCGTTGACAGAGCTGGCTGGTCAGCTGGGTGGTGAGTGACAAACTCTTTAGGCGAGGACGGGTATCTTCTTTGGTAACAAAGACGGCGGGCCTTTCTGGCGAGGCAGGTGGTCCCGATCTAGGATAGCTCATATCGGTAGAGGTTACCGCGAGCATGTCCTCCACTGATGGCAGCAGGGGTAACCAATCAACCAGCTTTCCCGAGACAAGTGTTAAGAGATCACGAATCACAAAAGCGACGGAACGTCCATCCGCAATAGAATGGTGGGCGGTTAGCAGGCAGACCGCTCTCAGTTCCTCGTGAAGTAGGACGGCTCGCACTAGCGGTGCACTCGTTGGGTCAAACGGAATCGATAGTTCTAACTCTGCTTCCGACTCCCAGCGCTGGGTTGCATTCGTTCCTTGAACGACTCGGAAAGGGATTGAAGTAGTACGTTCCTGATAAAAGCAGGGCCTGTCTTCCCGGTTCCTGGCTATACGAACAGACAGCAAAGGATGGCGTGCCTGTACGGAATCTAGCGCTCGGCACCAGTCGCTCAAAGTGGTGGATCCACGAACCTGAGCGGCCATCACAAAGTGAGCCGGACGACTTTGGTCGAGAAGCCAAAGAAACTCTTCTAATGCTCCCAGCGGGCGAACCAGGTCAGCGCCCCGTCGGTGTGAAACTGGTAGCTCGTTAGAATTCATGTAAGTCATCAGATGAACTGCCTGAAAGTTTGGAGCTGAGCCCGGAGCAGAGGTACCGTGTTTTGGTGATTAAAGACCGAAGGCTAAGTGGGCGACGTAAACGAGCGCTGGTGCCGTGAGAAACCAGTAAAATGCTTCATCGGCCAATTCGGAAGATCCGGGTAGAACTTGGCGTTGGCGGTTGTGATTTCGAACGGTCCGCGCCGCCCTATCTAAGGCAGGAGCTTTTGTGCTGTCCGGCAGCACCCGATGACGTGCCTCGGCAGAGTCGGTGTTAGCCGGATGCGATGGTGACCGATTGTTGGGTGTCGGTGTTGGATCGATTTCCTGCTCGAAAATGATGTTCATAAGTTAGTTGTTTCTTGATGAAGCAACTAACACCACCGGGTCACTCGTCAGCTGGAACTTGTACCAACTGCCGCAATGATTGCTCCTGTCAAAGCGATCGATAGGGACGAGACCTACTCATCCGGATAGTCGGTAAAGCCCTTGGCGGCCTGAGATGAGCGGGAGGTCACCCACTGTTAGTATGGAGGGGAGTTCAGGAGGAACCGCTGGGCGTGGCGGTTAGTGCGGTCGACGAGACGTCGAAAATAGAAAAACCCCGATGCCGAAACCTAGGAGAGACACGGCCCCGATGTAGTGGGCCGGAGCTTGATGGTCGAATGAGAGTAGCCACGATACCAGTAGCGGCGTGAGCCCGCCAAAAACGGCATACGCAATGTTGTAAGAGAAAGAGACCCCAGTGAATCTGATCGGAGCTGGGAATGCCTCGATCATGATGTAGGGAACCACCGCTACAATTCCGACGGTGAGGCCGACGACCGCATAAAGGGGCATAAGTAGCGCAGGGTTTGTTCCAACCTTCGTGTAGAATTGATAGGCGGCAATCCCGACCAGTGGGCAGCCGACGAGCAACACACAAGCGGGACCGAATCGATCTGTGAGCCACCCTACCAAAGTGCAGCCCAGGCAGAGACACACGATGGCTAGGCAGTTCGCCTGCAACGCCTGTAGCCGCGACACGTGGTAGCCTTTTTCGAGCAAGGCGGGGGTCATTAAGATCGTGACGACGATGGCGGCGGCTAGGAACCAGGTCAGCAATCCCGAAAGGATAATCGCTGGGCGAAAATCCCGCACGACCGCCTTTAGCGGTAGCTCGGCGGCCAATGCCCGGCGAGCTCTCAACTCTTCGAACACCGGCGTTTCCGACAACAGGCGGCGCAGATAGACGGAGATCAGACCAAAGACGCCGCCCAGCAAAAAGGCGAGGCGCCAGCCGTACCTGGTTAGCTCGTCCGCGGGCATTACCGCATTCAGACCGGTCGCCACCAAGGATCCAAGCAAAATTCCGGCGGTGAGTCCTGCAGTCAAAAGTCCGCACGCTATTCCAACCCGGCCGCGGGGCGCATGTTCGCTGACAAAAACCCAAGCGCCAGGTACTTCGCCTCCAACCGCCGCTCCTTGTCCAACGCGCAATAGCAGCAGGCAAATCGGAGCCAATGGACCTAACGTTGCGTATGTCGGGAGTAAGCCGATTCCTAAAGTGGACAGGCCCATTAGGAAAATACTGAAGGTGAACATCCGCTTACGACCGCGCAGGTCACCGGCATGCGCCATCAACACGCCACCCAGCGGGCGCACAAGGTAACCCACTGCAAAAATGCCAAATGTCTGGAACTGCAGGACCCAGTCCGGAATACCCGGTGGGAAAAATAATTCGCCGATGGTGGTCGCAAAAAAGACGAAAATGATGAAATCGTAAAATTCGAGGACGCCTCCCAGCGTGGCTAGCCAGAGCGTCTTATAGTCAAGTCTGGTTAAACTAGAAGAAGGGGCGATAAAACGTGGGTCGGTCATGAAGTTTCGGTCCTAGCTAACAAATACGAAGAAGGAAAGACATCGGTCCGGACCAACGGACTGGCCCGGCCCGGATATTGATTCCTATAGCGATTGATCGGCTAATTCAAGGTGTGCGATTGAGGATTTTGGGTCAAACGCCCGGGGTACCGGTTAGGATTGCATTCATACAACAGATGGGACCTATAGTTAAGACTTCGTCCCATCTGTCTCGTTTCCCGGTGTGTCGGACGAAGCCTCCTGGAGCCTAAGCAACAGGGCGAAGTCGGAAGCCTTAGCAACAGCGGTGTCGGACATTGCCTTACTGGTCGTTCCCTTGGGTCAGGTCGGTAGTGACCGGTGCAAAGAAGCCGAACAAGCCGGCTTTGCCTTGGTCGACGCCGGCATTGAATAACAACTGATTTGGGCCGCCGGAATTGGTGTTTCCTGCGCCAAACGCAAGACCCCAGATTCCCGGAATGCCGACGACATTACCATTTTGATGCTCGAATTTGCCTTCGAACGCCGCAAAGATGCAGACGGCGGGCTTCCCTGATATAACATCGAAATCGGTGCTGCCGTTGAAAACAATTCCTGTGGGCGCTTCGGTTGCATTCTGGCCTGATCCCGGCATGATACCGGTGCCGCTATAGAGCGTCGCTACACCCTTAGCGTCATCTGCGGCCCACCAGGTTCCAGTGCTGCTGCGCGAGATGCCCCAACAATTGACCAGATCAGGGTCAACCGTGGTGACCCCAGATTGGCTAGTGTTGGACACCAAGTTTGTTTCTTGGTACTTCTGCGCAAAGGCCGTACCTGATAATAGGCTAGCCGAGGTAAAGCTTAGTGTTAGCAGGCCAAACCAGAAGGGACGGCGGCCCGGAGGAGTTTGTTTTTTCACGACAATCAACCGAGAGTTAGATTTAGAGGTTAACTACTTTAGCGAGGCGGATGTAACTAACCGGTACTTGGCTAGGCCACGCCCGCTTCCGCGGCGGCACATGCGGGCGAGTGCCCTCTATTAGACACCGAGCCCAGAAGCGGACCGCCCATTCCGACTCAGTTGCCGTTTTTCGCGCTCAAACGGACAAGCTGCCGCCCGCCGGGTGATAACATATAAGTCCGACAGGTCCCATTCGTGGCTTAGGATCTAGTGCGAAAAATTCTAAAAATAGTACTGCCCATCCGCAACCTGGAAACCGCAAACCGTCACCAGTAAACCGTTCTCCCCATTCGAACAGACATTACGGCAGTCGGGGCAAGTAAAGTGTCTCCTGCGACAATTGGTAGTCTTGTTACCGCACGAATTAACGTGGGCTTTCCATGACCTTTATCCGGCAATTATTTCAGAGTTTGCTCGCTATCCTGGAAAAGTTTACCGAAGAAGATGCCTGGGTCCTATTGTGCGCGGCTGGAGTAAATTACTTCGTGCCTGAGAATCTGCGACCGAAAGACGAGGAGTCCCAGGAAGCGGAGGTGAGCCAAGAGGTCTTGCTTGGGGCGTTGTGTTTGGAAGCCGAGTGTCCGGCGTGGGCCCGGAAAGGTGGGACCCTGAGTGCGGGCTTTCTTTGGAAGAATGAAGCCGATTTACACGTTAGGGACTGGATTTATCTGGCTTAGCAAGGGAGCGAGGCCTTCGTCCCGGAGGGAATACGTCAGGACTTTAGCCGCTTCACGGCAAAGTATGGTAGCCGCCCCTCAACGACGAGCTCGGTTGTGGTGCCGTACCAAGCAATGAATCGCCTGGCTCACTTTATTCCGTCGCTGCGGGACAAAACGAAGGGCTTAGCGCTGAACCTTTACTACGGCTGCTAGTCGCGTTGCGCCGGTGCGTGAAGCCGTTATTTCGGTGTTAGCCCGGTCCCGTAACCGGACCCGATAGAGACGGTCGCCATAATGAATGACCTGTTCTATCGCTTGTAGATTGACTACGGCATGCCGGGCAATTTGAATAAAAAGCTCGGTCCCTAACCAGGACATTAGATCTGCGATTGGATAGTAGGTTGCGAATTCCTCTCTTACCGTATGTATCCAAGTCCTGCGGTCCCGGCGCAGGACGGCGGCAATCTCTCGGCGAGCCAGCAAACGAATGCGATCCCGATCGGTATCCTTAACCGGGAGTAGTTCACTGGACGCCCCCGCAGGATGCAGTTTTTCGAAAGTTTTAGGATCGTCTACGGCGTTAATCGATCGACCATCGGTCTCGAACGGGCGCAGGTGAGCCAATAAACGCTGAACCGATTCGTTGACCTGGTCTGGATCTAGGGGCTTTAGCAGATAATCGACCGCCTCTAACCTGAAAGCGTCTGTCGCGCGGTTAGCGTTCCCCGTAGTAAAGACCAAACGCGGCGGCTGCGGAAGCATAGCGAGCTGGGTTGCCAGGGATACGCCATCCTTCCCTGGGAGATTGATGTCCACGAAAGCTGCATCTGGCCGCAAATCGGCGCATAGCTGCAGACCAGTCTCGCTATCGGCAGCGGTACCCACAACCTCGACTTGGTAAGTCTCGTCTAATAAAGTCGCGAGATATTGAGCAGCTAATGGTTCATCCTCAATGATAACCGCACGAATCCTAATCCACATTTTAACCAGACTCCTAACTAATGTCCTGCCCCTTAACTAACATGGCTTTCGTCCAGTGGCCGCGGGGTCCGTTGGCTGTTTTGCGAAGCCATCTTAGCTATAGGGCAGGGCACCGGGTGCCAATTGACCATCCTCAGTAACGAATTGCTCCAACGATCTGCCCACCACCTCGTAAGGTGGCTGCAAGGGAATGCGTACCGTAACGGTAGTTCCATGCCCCAGGCCGCTGGAGACATCAAAAGTAAACGATTGCCCGAACAACTCTTGTAAACGCCGGCGCAACAACAGCAGGGCATGGGCTCTAGGCCGCTGCTCAAAGAATACTTTTTCGATTTCGCCGGCCGGCACTCCTTTTCCGTCGTCCGTAACACTCATCTCTAGCCATTCATCTACCGGACGTACCACCAGCTTTAACCTACCGGCACCAGCCGACGACTGGATGCCGTGTCGCACCGCATTTTCAACCAGTGGTTGAAGACAGAAAGGCGGAACCACCGTATCGGTTGCTGCCGGATCAATCGATTGTTCTACGGTTAATCGGTTGCCGAATCGCAACGCCTCAATGTCGAGATACGCACGCACTACGGCTAACTCTTCCGTGACGGGTACAAGTGTTCGGTCTTGTTGATCGAAACTGGCGCGTAGGAATTGACGCAGCCGCCCGGCGGCCGCGGGAACCTCCCGCGGAGAAATGGTTGCCAATGCCGCCAATGAATTCAGTGCATTAAAAAGAAAATGCGGATTCATTCTGGCTTGGAGAGCGCGGACCTCGGCCGAAGCCGCAGCGCGCACCTGTTCGTCGTGTTCGCGCACTTGTGACATCACTGCGAGTACCAACAGCGTTCCCATGCCTTGTAGTAAAGGAGCGAGCATCAGATGTCCGAGCGAGACGGGTGTCGCGGGAGACAAAACCGGAAAGAAAAAAATCAGACCGTCGCGAACCAAGGTCACAACAAATGTCAGACCGAACCCGGTCAAAGGATGTGCCGCCAAGGCTGGCCGTCGCAGATGCAGCAACCCTCCAGCCAGGCCTGCTAACAACATTGAAATCCCGACGCTCAGCAAAGGGAACCCGTCATAAGCCACGGCTAGCCAAGTTACAAATGCGGCGACCGTTAGCCCTACAATCGGTCCCGCCAGGAGACCGGCCGTGCATGCTGCGACGATCCGGTGATTAAAGCACATCGTTTGCCGCACGGTTGCCTCTTCAACCAGCCCGAGAGCCAGAAACACGAGCAGGGCAGTGCCCCGGTCGCGGAACGAGAGTCGCGATCGATCGGACCTGAAAGCGGGAGCGAGCGTCAGCACAAAAGCGGCGGTGACCAAGACACAAATCTTGCCGATTATCATCTGCGTTACCAAAACCGCCGGGTTGCTCATTTAAACAGGTGCCAAAAGAGAACAGACACCGATTCTCTCAAAACTCCGCCGTCCTTGCTCGAATTGCCGTAATTCTTGCCCGAATAGTCGGCGTTCGCTAGCGCGGCGCCAGGTGATAAAAATCACAGACTGGGTCGTCGCCGGACTTTCGCGAAATTCCAGAGCCTCTTCGCAGCGGAATCCGCATCGTCACCGTGGTTCCATGCTCTAGCTCGCTTCGAACCTCCAAACGGAACGAGTTATGATACAACCCCTGTAGCCTGCGACGAAGTAACGCCATCGCGTGGACCTCGGTACGATTGCCAAAAAAGATCTTTTCCACGTCGGCCGAAGGCACGCCTCGTCCGTCATCACTAACGCTGACTTCCAGGAACTGCTGGACTGCGCCAATCACAATGGAAAGGCGACCCGCTTGGGGTGTGGAATGAAGCCCATGTTGCACCGCGTTCTCCACGATAGGTTGTAGTGAGAAAGGTGGCAGGAGGGCATCCGATAAACCCGGCTGGATGGTTGTTTGCTGCTTTAATCGATTACCTAGCCGGAGCGATTCGATATCGAGATAGGCACGCACCACCCCTAGCTCTTCTTCTAGAGGGACTAAAGCTTGTTCCGGCTGATCAAAACTCGCTCGCAGAAACTTCCGCAACCGGCCAACTGCACGTGGTACTTCTCGTGGGGCCACGGTTGCCAGTCCGGCTAAGGCGTTCAAAGCATTGAATAAAAAATGGGGGTTCATGCGCGCCTGCATGGCCCGCACTTCGGCTGAAGCCGCCGCTCGTGCCTGGTCGTCCCGCTGGCGAGCTTGACCGACAATGGCTAGGATCAGCGCGGTTCCCAGGCCCTGGATAAACGGAGCCACTCCGAGCTGGTGCCAGGCGTGAGCCGCCAAGACGGTGCTGGGAGCGAATAACAATAGCAATCCATCACGGAACCAGGATACTGCCAGCGTCAGGAGAAATCCGGCCCAGGGACTCTGGGCGATTTTTGGGCGCCATCGTTGAAGCAAACCGCCGGCCAATCCGCCGGCCAACATGGAAACGCCGATCGTCGCGAGAGGCAACCCATCGTACACAACCGCTAACCAGGTCACCACCGTGCCAACAATCAGTCCGACCACAGGACCGGCAACCAGACCTGCCGCACAGACCGCAACAATCCGCTGATTGAACCACCCGGTTTCCCGGACAACGGCTTCTTCCAAGAAGCCGAGTAAGAGGAACACCAGTAGCGCTGTTCCTCGGTCCCTGACGGATAACAATGAGCGGTTAGGACGGCGAAAGCCAGGTACCAGCGTGAGCAAGAAAGCGGCGGTCACTAATACACAAACCTTGCTGAGAATCACTTCTTCCATCTAAACGATCCCCTTAGGCGGTTACATCCTGAAAAACTGCTGGTCCTGCTTTTCACGTCAATAGGACGATAGTACGGGCACTTAATTGAGCTCAAATTTGTTTATAATCAAGCTTGACCGATCAGTCGACTTGTCCCGGGAATGGCAATCCCCCACGGACAAAAAGGCTCCGCTCGGAGTCTAAATCACAGGCGAAGTCGGGAGGACGACGACTACGAGATCGACGCCTGAGGCTGTTAAAATATCACATATATCCTGTTGCGTTTGTGAATAAATCACAGTAACCATCGAGCCTTGTCCTCTCTTAAACGTCTGGAAACCCGAGCGTCCTTGATCCTTGAGTTGGTCGATCGCCAAGGAAGCGCCACCTATGTCGCTCTGGCTGAGGTGCTGCAAGTCTCCACGATGACGGTTCGGCGAGATTGCGATGAGTTGGTGCGGCTGGGAAGAGTTATTAAGACCGTCGGCGGAATACAACAAGCCAGCGCCGCGCCCTACCTTTACGAGAACAGCGTTCGAGAACGAATCGCCAGCAACCAATCGGAAAAGCGTGCCATTGCCGCCAAAGCGCTCGAGTTAATTAGAGACCATCAGACCATTTTCATTGATGGCGGCACCACCAACCTGACCCTGGCAAGGCTTATCGCTGCTCAACGAACCGGGCTAACTATCCTGACGAACTCAGCCTTGACCTGTTTGGAGCTCAGTAAGGGCAACAATACGATCATTGGGATCGGTGGTGAATACGATCCGATCACTCTGTCGTTCGCCGGCCCGCAAGCAGATGAAATGGCGAAGTCTTTTTTGATCGATCAAGCCTTTCTTAGTACAAAAGGTTTTCTGCCCGAGGACGGGACTTTCGAATCTGCGGTTGCGACTTCCCGCGTAAAACAGGTTATGGCCGGGAGGGCCGCGCAGACAGTTCTGGTTGTCGATCACACGAAGTTCGGGGTGCGCGCACTCAGTAAAGTGCTGGATATCTCGCGAATTCATCACGTCGTAACCGATGAATTGGTAAAAAAGTCTGATCTGGCAGCGCTAGAGCGTGCCGGAATCAAGGCTCACGTAGCCGCGGTCACCAATTTGGAGGCGGATTATGTCGCTTTGGCCCATTAGCGAGCTCATCCAGCATGCGCGTAAGCATCAATACGCATTGGGATATTTCGAAAGCTGGAATCTGGAATCGCTCCAGGGTGTGCTCGACGCCGCGGAGATGACCGGCTCACCGATCATTATTGGATTCAATGGTGAGTTCTTGAGCCGTCCTGGTCGCAAGCTAACGGAGCGTATCCGCTGTTACGCCGAGTTAGGAAAGGCGGGGGCTGCTGACGCGAGCGTCCCGTGTGGACTCATCTTCAATGAATGTCCGAATGACGACTGGGTGCGCGACGCAGTCCTCGCCGGGTTCAACCTGGTTATGCCGGCAGATTCCAGCGCAACCTATCAAGACTACCGGGGGAGAGTCGCAACCCTTACTGAGTTTGCCCATCGTCACGGGGCCGCGGTAGAAGCTGAGGTTGGACACTTGCCGTTTGGGAACTCGGAACTTACCAACGGAACCTTCTTAACTGATCCGGAGCTGGCTGCCCGATTCGTTGAGGATACCAAGATCGATCTTTTGGCCGTCAGCGTTGGCAATGTCCATGTTTTGACTAAGGGTCAACGAGAACTTGATTTTAAGCGACTGTCTCAGATCGGTGAACGTGCTAACACACCAATGGTCCTACACGGTGGCACTGGCATCCCTGGGAGTTCGATTCGCGAGGCGATCAGGTTAGGAGTTACCAAGGTTAACTACGGCACCTACTTGAAGCAACGGTATGTTGAAGCGCTGCGTTCGATTATCGCAGCAGAAGTGGACAACCCTCATGAACTATTGGGCATGGGGGGCGAACACGACGCAATGATTGCCTGCCGGATGGCGGTGCGCGACGCGGTTTTGGAACGCATCGAATTACTCGGCTGTTGTGGAAAGGCGAACTAGTTATGAAAAGGATCGGTTGCGGAGGAATTCTAGTAAAAGACACGTTTTGCGGCCCGTTTCCAGCGTTACCGCGGGCCGGAGAATTAGTAGCGGTCGATGGCATCAAGACCAAAGCAGGCGGGTGCGCGGCTAATGTTGCTATCGATCTGCATAAACAAGATTTCTCCGTTGATTTAGTTGGGTGTGTTGGCCGGGATGCGGCCGGTGAAACCTTGGTACAGGCTTTACAAACCGCCGGACTAAATTGTGACCGACTGGTGCAGGTCCCGTGTTATCCAACTAGCGAGACCATCATTTTGTTAGTTGAAGGGGAAGACCGCCGCTTTATCCACACCTTTGGCGCCAATCAGGCATTTTCGGTTTACCATATTGATGGTGACTGGTTAGCTCAGTTGGATCTGTTCTATTTGGGTGGGTTGTTTGCCATGCCTGGTATCCAACTGGATGAATTGCTAACCCTGTTGCATTTCTGTCGCGAACACGAAGTAGTTACTGTAGTCGACGTGGTTCTACCCAAGGGGTTTGTCTACGCGCCGGAAGTGCAAAGTCTGTTGCCCTACATCGATTGGTTTCTACCAAATGATACGGAGGCAGCCGTTTTGACCGGCCGGAGCGACCCGTGGGAGGCGATGCAAGTTTTAAGAAGCTGGGGGGCTAACGGGGTAGTCATAACGCTGGGTGAGCGGGGATCACTTGGCGTTCGCGGCGATGAGTGTTGGCGTTGTGGCTCTTATCCGTGGCAGACGGTTGATCCTTCTGGGGCTGGTGATGCGTTTGCCAGCGGTCTAATCACCGGAATTGTTAACGACTGGGATTTTCCTGAGAGTCTGATGTATGCGAGCGCCTTGGGAGCGTCAGCTACTCGGGCTATCGGTACCACCGATGGCGTGTTGCCCGCGGCGGAAGCTCGTCGGCTGATTCAACGACAGCCGCTTGCCATGAGCCCTGAGCATTTAGCTAATCCGAGCCCGGCATGAATCTCAAAATGCCGGACCTTTCGACCACCGGTTCGCCGATCAAAGTAACCCGGTGGTTGGTTGAAGTGGGGGACTTTGTTGAGCGCGGCCAAGCCGTCGTCGAAGTTGAGACGGACAAAGCGACGATGGAGGTGGAGGCGCTTGGTTTTGGGACTTTGCTCCAACAGTTGGTACCGGTTGGTGGTGAAGCCTTGGCCGGCGATGTGCTTGCCGTTATCGGCGACGTGCAGGCCGCCTCTGGTACGCCGGTTGTTGGTAACGGCCATGGTGGCGGCGAGATTGATTACCATCGTGATTTCTTGCTCACTTTATACGAGCGGATGGTTTTAATTCGGCAGTTCGAAGACCGGGTTAAGGCGCTCTTCCTGGAAGGCATCATGCCCGGGACAATCCATCAGTGCCAGGGCCAGGAAGCGACCGCGGTGGGAGTCTGTGCGGCGCTCAGATCAAACGACTTTATTACATCTACTTTTCGCGGGCATGGGCACGCGCTGGCTAAAGGGTTGACTGTCCAGGAAATGTTAGATGAGCTTTTTGGCGCAGTTACCGGCTGTTGCAGAGGGAAAGGAGGTTCGATGCATATGGGGAACTTGGAAAAAGGGATGATACCGGGGATCGCCATCGTGGCGGGAGGGATTCCCTTGGCCACGGGAATGGCGCTCGCTTTCAAACTGCGAAAAACCAAAGAGATCGTCGCTTGCTTCTTCGGCGACGGCGCCGTGGCTGAAGGTGCATTCCATGAGGCGCTAAATATGGCGGCGCTGTGGAGTTTGCCGGTATTGTTCGTTTGCGAGAACAACCTGTACGGAGCTTCCACCCGCATCGATCAAGTCATGAAGAACACCAGAGTTTCCGATCGAGCCGCCGCCTACGGTTTTCGCGGTGAAACCGTCGATGGTAACGACGTGCTGGCGGTCTACGAAGCAGCCAGCCAGGCAGCAGAAGAATGTCGGTCTGGGCGGGGACCGGTTTTGCTTGAGCTCCAAACCTATCGCCGCACCGGCCATTCCCGGCGGGACCCCTGCCATTATCAACCCAAAGAAGAGCGAGCCACCTGGTCGGCGAATGATCCCATTACTCGGTTTGCTCAAGCTCTGTTAGTTGGCGGTAACGCAGACCTGGATGATCTCGATCGCATCCAGAAAGAAATCGACGATGAAATCGAACGCGCCGTTGAGAAAGCCAAGACGGCGCCGCAGCCGACCATTGATGATCTCCTGACCGATGTGTATGCAAGTTGAGCATCGTTCTCGTACTCGTCGTCGTCCTCGTCCTCGATTGGCGCGATGTGTCCATATGAGGTGTTATCGCCGATCGCCTGGAGGGGAGCCGCTTTTAACCGGTCTCAAACCAACCGTATTGATCGCGCGAAAATCGTCGCCTGTACCTGAAGACTCCATAACAGGCGGCTCCCGGAAGCGTCTCATCGCGTGCCATGTACTGGGTGTCTTGTACGGTTTTGGAGCACCAAAAGGTGATGGCACGCGACGAGACGTTCGCGGGAGCCGCCTGTTATCTAACGGTTTGGCTGTTCTGTACGATAAAGGGAAACCTACGCTGGGTTCAGAAACGACTTGGAGCGGCTCCCCTCCAGGCTCTGGGCAATAACCCATCGCATGAACGTGCCACCCCTTTCGAGGACGAGGACGACGACGAGTACGAGAACGATTTAACCGATTCATGAAACGACAAGCAATCGCTGAAGCTCTGCGGGACGCTATTGCGGAGGAAATGGAACGCGATGAAACGGTCTTCTGTATCGGCGAAGATATCGCCGTACCAGGCGGCTGGGGCGGCGCGTTTACGGTAACTCTCGGCCTCGAAAAAAGATTTCCCGACCGGATGATAAACACTCCGATCGCCGAGCTTGGTTTCGTCGGAATCGCCGTTGGCGCCGCTATAATGGGCATGAGACCTATTGCCGACGTTCAATATGGTGATTTCCTCTTCCTAGCCAGCGATCAGATCATCAACAATGCCGCAAAAATGCGGTACATGTCCGGCGGAGCTTGCCAGGTTCCTTTAGTCATGCGAGCTCCGGTCGGGGCAACCGGGCGCGGTTCCCAGCACGCTCAAAGCATGGAGCGTTATTTCACGGGGGTTCCCGGGTTGAAAGTTGTCGCCGTCTCGAATGCTTATGACGCCAAAGGGATATTAAAATCAGCGGTCCGGGATAATGACCCGGTCTTGATTTTCGAACATAAGCTCCTCTACGGCTCAAAAGGAGCCCGCACCGAATCAGGCGCTGTCGACGCCACCAGCGAAATTCCGGATCACGATTATCTGGTGCCGCTTGATCGAGCTGCGGTTTGCCGGACCGGCTCTCAGGTCACGATTCTCTCTTGGTTGTTGATGCTGCATTTCAGTCTGGATGCAGCCGAACGGCTTGCGGGCGAGGGCGTAGATGTCGAGGTAATCGATCTGCGTAGCCTTTCGCCGATCGACTTTGAAACGGTCGGAGAGTCGATCCGGAAAACTGGACGAGTTGTGATTGTTGAGGAAGGTCCCAAAACCGGCGGTGTGAGCGCAGAAGTCGCCGCTGGCATTCAGGAACGATTCAGCGCCTATCTTAAAGCGCCCGTGGTCAGAATTGCTTCCCCGGATGTCCCGGTACCTTTTTCACCGATCCTCGAGGATGCGTATCGGCCAAGCGTCGCCCAAATCCGCGAAGCGGTTAAAAGTTTTAAGTTATAAGTTGTAGGTTTTAGGCTGCAAGTTAGAGGCTCCGATCGAATGGGTAGGACTTACAAAGGTGCTGCAAGAACCTAAAACCTAAAACTTATAACCTGGAACTCTTGAGGACTAGCACGAGCGGTAACATCAAGAGCGGCGCTAATGTCGATACCGCTAGTCCCCAGTGCAAGTTAACCAGGTCACCGATCCAGCCAACAATCCAAGGCATAAGGATGCCGCCGGCATTTCCCATTGCTGCTAATGCCGCGAACATGGTGGCTCCTCCGGCGGGATAGCGATCAGCAGCAACGGCAAGTACCGTGGGCCAAAGCGCGCTCCCGGTGAAACCCACGGCGACGCAGGCGGTCAACGCCCAACCTGGAACCATTAAGAAGGATCCCAGAAGAAAGAGAAGCACGGATGAGCCGCAGCACCAGGCCAGCACCACGAAAGGATTAACCCGCGTTCCGATTGAACCTACCACCATCCGGCCGGCCGCCATCAAGACCGAGAAAGCGAGGAGAGCTGTACCGCCGATCCATTTTGGGAAGCCTAGCGATGTCTCGGCATAAGCAGGTAACCATTGGGCCATTCCGAGCTCGGTTGCGCCGCCCAAGAAGATCGCGATCAAGCAACCCCACAGCCACGGTTCTCTTAGCAGCTCCCTTATTGGGGACCGTCCAGCCTCCTCAGATTCATGGACCAGTTCGGGAAAATGAAGAAATCCAAAAGTAACGAGTAGAACGACGGGAAGAGGCAGTAACAAAAGAGAAGCGTTTCTCCAGCCCACTCCCGCTTGTAACGCCACAGTGCCCGCCAGAATGGTTATCACGGCGCCAACGCAGTAGAATGAGTGTAACCAATTCATGGCGGCCGATCTTTGTTCTGGGTTAAGCACCGAGACCACTGGACTGAGGACCATGTCGAGCACGCCCGCCCCGAAACCGAGCCAGAACACAGCGAGGCTGAGTGCCCAGTAATCGGGCGCGATCGACATGCCGACGAGACCCGCCGCCATGACGGCATTGCCGGCGATGGCAAAAATCTTTGCCCCCCATCGATCCGCGAGCGGCCCGGCCAGCAAAATACCAATGACCAGGCCGGCAAACGAAAACGCGCCCAACCTCCCCAGTTGCTCTTGGCTCAGACCGTTTGCGCCGCCAAAGCTAGCACTGAAGCTGGTCAGAAAGATCGGCAACAAATTGACGCCAATCGCCAAGCTCATCATTGCGCCGTAACAGAGGATTGTCAGAAGCCGAGGACGGACCATGTAGATGTGAGAAGTGAGAGCTGAGAAGTGATTGGTGATTGCGGCTCTTATCGTAGGCGAGACTGCCGAAAGATCGAAAGCTTATCGCGGCGCGATCAGTTTTCGCCTGTAAAAAATTGCTATACACTTAAATGCGCCGAACCGGTCTCGGTTGGTTTAGCAGCTTGCCCACCAATCACTTCTCACTTCTCGCCTCTCACGTCTCACATTAGAGTCGCTACAAATGAGCGACTCTAAAGATTACCCTTACGATACGCGACTGAATATCTTGCATGGACCATTAGAGATCGTCGATGAGAAGAACGTCGCAGATGCTCATGATCCTTGGTTCAACCAGACCCTTTGCCAGGTTAATGCTTCAGTGGTGCGACTTGGGGTCATCCAAGGAGAATACCACTGGCACAAACACGAGAATGACGATGAATTCTTTTACGTGGTCGAAGGTCAACTGACCATTGACCTGGAAGATCGAACCGTCGGCCTCGGGCAGAGACAAGGATTCGTCGTTCCTAAAGGCGTTTTGCATCGAACCCGTTCACTCGAACGCACCGTTATCCTAATGGTGGAAAACGCGGGAATCGTACCTACGGGAGACTGATTTTTTTGTGAGAAGTGAGAAGTGAAGAATCGTCGGTTCGAATGAACGCGAAGCGGACAAAGAGAACAGCCCAGGGGTTTACAGGTTTACCCCTGGGTAATTGCGCCCCAGCGACTCGCCCTAAAAAAGCGACCGAAGCCGGACTAGTCAAATCTCCTTTACAGAGCTACGTCGTAATGCCTTCGATCACGGCCACGCTCAAAAGATCGAACACGCCAAGTTCAGCTCCAGCACAAAGGATCTGACGCTCCATTTGTGCATGAAGATCATATCCGTGACTTCTTCAGATGCCGTTTTCATATTTGATCGCCGCCGTTGGTTAGTTTACCCAATCACAAATCCGATGTCCCGGAGACTGGTTTCGTCTTTCGCTAACTCACCTCCTGCAAACTCGCACCGCTTGTCCGAACTGCCGTCGCTGGATGAGTGGACGTCGCGATTCAGACAATAGTTCCGACCATCGAAGCAAGACCGCCACCGCTCCCGCCGGCCGAGTGAAAAGTCCTCACTTCACCTCTGCAAATTGGCAAGTGTGTACCGATGAAAACAGCATCTGAAGAAGTGTTGGACTTGATTTTCTTAAGCGAATCGAGTGGTCAAACGCTTTGTGCGGGCGCGGAACTCGGCGTGTTCGACCATTTGAGCCAGGGCAAAGCTCGCGCCGCCGAGGAGTTGGCAGCGGAGATCGAGTTGGACCCGGGGCTACTCCACCGGCTACTGCTGGCGCTTACATCACTTGGTCTCTTGAAAGAGACCGCGGAGGGCGGTTTCACCTTGACGGAACGCGGCGTTTTTTTGCGCAGCGATGTAGTCGGTTCCCTTCGATACCTGGCGATGTTGGAGGGTGGCCTAGAGTATCGGGCGATCTGGGAACGTGTTCCCCTGTCTATCAAGGACGCATCTCTCTGCACCAAGGTCAGACAGCTCAGCGGATCGATCTGATCTCCGCTCGAAGAAACGGCTCAAAACCGGCGCGTAGCTGCTTTGAACCAGAATAACGTCCTGGGCGCGCCGAGTTTTTCGCCCTACCTTTCGGGTTAGCGTTGGCTGGGGGTCCCGCAAAGAATGCGGTCGCCGAGACTCAATATCGTGCAAGATTGAAGCAACGATTACGACTGTTTAATACAAAAACAGCTATATCAGCTCAATCTGTGGTTGGTTCAGCTCAAAACGCAAGCGAAACAGGGAAGGTTAGCCGGTGGCATAGCGCCTCGTCTGCGTAGGCTTCTCTTAGCGAGAAGCTATCGAAGAATGATCGAGTTTTTCGGATTTCTTGTTTTAGTTTTGACGGCCAACCTTGTCGACGCAAGCGTACCAGAGTTCGGGCATCCGCTTTTCCGAACTTTTACCGCTCACAACTATGGGGACGCATACGAAATATATGCGGTAACCCAGGATGGGGAAGGTCGGATGCTGTTTGGTTGCCAAGATGCCATTTTGGCATTCGACAACAATCGCTGGGAAACGATTCCCGCACCGGAAACAGGGTATATCAGATGGTTAGCCGTTGATAGCCAAGGATTAGTCTGGTTCGGGAGTAGCACTCAAATCGGCTACCTGGCCAGCATCGATGGCAAATATCGTTTAATTAAGGTCTACAGCGGCTCATTTGGCGCACACTCCCGGGCCGTTCTGACCGGTGGACGCCTGGTTTTGAGTACGGAAAGCGGCCTATTTATTTACGAGAACGGACATATTTCTCAACAGCCCTGGGCAACAGATCTCATGGACCCGTTATCGCTAGCGCTTTTTCATGGCAAAATTTGTATCGGAGACCGGAACGGTTCCATCTATGAGTTCGACGGAAATCGATTTAACAAAATCGTGGAAGCTGCCCTGAGCAACGCTGGCGTCATTCGAGCCCTGGTGGATTGTCCAATCGGCGATGGGCTCGTTGTTAGGTCGGCGGGAATCTTTGAGAAGACTAACGCGACACTGGTACCATGGAAAACCGATATCGATGCATTGCTAAAAGATTCGGTGATATTCCAAGCCAAATGGATTCTCAACAAGTATCTGGCCGTCTTGGTCCAAAATAGCGGCGTTTATCTGCTCGACCAGGAAGGTCACTTGGTAGAAAGCTTCACGATTAGCAGTGGCTTGCCGGACGCTGGCTTTGAAGCAACTGGCGAAGATAGCGATGGAGGCCTTTGGGTTTGTACAGATACCGAGATCACCCGGATCCAGTGCGGAGCTGGGTATACCGAGTTTGACCACGAATCGGGATTGCCGAGAGGCTTTGTCAATATCGTAGCCGGATATCAGGGAAAAGTGTACGCGGCGACCCAACATGGCCTCTACGTCCTCAAAGCGAGCGAACAGGTGTCTCAACCCGCCCATTTCGTTCGGGTTGGCGATCTGAACGACCGCTTCTTTGGACTGTCGGTTAACGCCTCGACGGTCTACGCTATTAGTGAAGCTGGAGCTTACTCTTTCGATCCCGCGACCGCTAGATTGACTCGAATCGGATCGGACGGGGGCGCGATCCTTCCTTCGAAGATTGATCCTAGACGGGTTTTTCTTACTACCCTAGCCGGCCTGGAGTCGATTTATAGCTCTGACGGTCAGGCGCGTTCCGAAGGCTTGCTTTCCCAACTGCCTTACTTTTTCCAGGGTATAGCCGAGGATGAAAACGGTGACCTGTTTCTTTGTGCGGAAAACGAAGGCTTTTATAGGATTCAATTGAAGAAGGGTGCAGAGCCCTTATTCCGCGACGCCAAGATAGAGCGATTGTTGGCTATACCTAACAATAAGCCGCCAATCGGTGAAGGCCCAATTTGCCGGTGGCAAGGACAAATTTTGTTTGTTGGAGATGACCGAGTTTGGAAACTACCAGCGGACAAAGATCGATTGGAACCCTTTGAGTTGGCCGCAAAGAGTTTGCCTGGACGAAAAATTAAGAGATTGGAGCCCAGTCAACTGACAGAGGATTATATCTGGGTCAGCAGTCGTCCTCCCAATGCCGGGCCGGAGACAGGTTTTGAGGTGGGCAGGCTCTACCGGTCGGGAGTCTACCAACCCCTTTCTCATGCGGTTTCGTATCCTTTAGGTGAGATAAATAGTATCTGGGACGAAAACGTTGATGGCGAACCGGTGGCATGGATCGCCGGAGACTATGGGCTCATGCGCGTCCTTCTGAATCGACCCGCGTTTAGCAAAAGAAGGTTCGAGCTCTATCCAAGCCAAATTGTAACCAGTGATGGAGTCCCGATATTTAATCAGGATGGCAAAGAGTTAAGGCTGAAATACGATGACCGGGACTTTCAAATTCGTTTCGGTACCGACCATTTCAGTGTTGGCGACGAGATTTACTATGAGGCCAGGCTAGAAGGGAAAATCAATCATCGGTCACCAGTGACAACCTCGACAGTTTGGTGGTCAGGAGCGCTGAATGAAGGGCGCTATCTGCTTCACGTGCAAGCTAAAGATAGCGACGGCGTCTACAGCAACGAATATACCCTTGCTTTCACGATCAACCCGCCTTGGTATCGGACTCTCTGGATGGAGATGGCCGTAGGACTTTTGGTCATTCTTGCCATTTATGTCTTTAACCGCTGGCGGACGTGGCAAATGCGATTGCGGCAACGTGAGCTGATGCAAACCATCGACCTGCGCACGCGAGAACTGCGGCAAAATGAAATCGAACTTCGGAATGCCAAAGAGCACGCAGAAACGGCGAATCGGGCGAAAACCGCTTTTCTCGCCAACATGAGCCACGAACTGCGGACGCCTATCAATAGTATCCTTGGCTATACCCAGATACTGCTTCGGCGCATGGATCGCTTTGATTACGAAAGAGCGAAATTAAAGACGATCTTTTCTAGCAGCGAACATCTACTCGAAATGATCAATGAAGTGCTGGATCTCTCCAGCGTCGAGTCAGGAAAAGTGTCGGTCGCGCTTCGAGCGTTGGAGCTGCCCAAATTTATCGCGGGAATTGTGGACGAGTTTCAGCTTCGAGCCGCTCGCAGCAATTTGAGTTTTATTCACGAAATCGGGGCTGATCTTCCCCAATGGATCGAAACGGATCCTCTCCGGCTAAGGCAGGTGTTATACAATCTGCTCGGGAACGCCATGAAGTTCACGACTCAGGGGGAGGTTGCCTTTAGAGTCTGCGCGCATGCGGAACGAATCCGTTTTGAAGTGAAGGATACCGGAAAAGGAATCCCAGAGGAGGATCTGCCTTCAATCTTCAAGCCATTCTACCAAGCAAGCAACAACCAGCTAATCGGACAAGGGGTGGGATTGGGATTGCATATTAGCAAGCAAATCGTGGAATTGCTTGGCGGCGAAATCAGCATCGAAAGCGAGCTGGGTCATGGCAGTACTTTCCGTTTTGAAATCCCAAGACGAGATGCGGACCCGGTTAGTCTTGCTGCGCCCGCGCCGCAGATCAGGAATTACGAAGGTCCGCGCCGAAAGATCTTGGTGGTCGATGACGAGCCACTTAATCGCTCAATGTTGATCGAGCTTCTTTCGACGGTTGGCTTTGAAGCAACTGAGGCGGAGTCCCCGAAAAAAGCGTTTTCTCTGATTAAGCAAGGATTTGATGCAGTTATCTCAGATATAAGAATGCCTGGCTATGATGGACATCAATTCTGCCGGAATCTCAGATCGGCTGCAGAGACGAAAGATCTAATCGTCATTGCTTCCTCGGCCAGTGTGTTCGCCGACGATCAGCGTCTGGCTTTTGACGCTGGATTTACCGATTTCGTGCCAAAACCGGTGATGGAAGAAGAATTGTTTGGGGTCTTGGAGAAACATTTAAAACTAAAATGGATCTATGTTCCTGGGGAGCCTCCCAATAGCCCTTGAACGCGACTAACGTCTTTGGGTGCGAAGTGAAAGGTGGATGCAGCGTAGCCGCATCCAATTTATCTGCGTCCATCTGCGGTTCGTTTTGGTTTCTCGACTTTATTCGTGTCCATTCGCGGTTGTTTTCTTCTCTTCGCGGTTGCGCTTTAGGCGCGTGACGTGAAATCTTTTTCGGTCGTGAATCGTTCTGATCCCTTACAGCAATCGTTAAAGCGCCTCTCGAATCGTTTATTGGAGCTCGGTGCGTGGCGTGACCGAGATTGGAACCTGATCCCGGATGGTGAATTTCGGGTTCGCGCGGACGCTGTGTGGCAACCAATCCGACTTGGAGACCCTTGGCCGATCCAGAATACTCCCATCGAATTTCGATTCAGCGCCGTGATCCCGAAGACTTGGGCTGGATCGCCGGTTTATTGCCGGTTTCGTTTGGGCGGTGAAGCTCTCCTCTTTCTAAATGACCAGCCGCTGGCCGGACTTAACCCCTTTCACGAAGAACACTCCGTACTGATCGAAGCGGGTGGGGGAGAAACCTTGCGCTTTAGTGCACAAGCGGTTTCTCATGGACTGTTTGGGACGCCGAGCACCCGGCCTTGTGTGGATCTGGCAGCCGTAGTAGTGCCCGAGACCGAGGTCCGTTTCCTTTATGACGATCTGGCGGCCGTATTAGACACGGCGCGTTATCACTATCTCAAGGGTCGGTACACGTTGGTCGAATTGCTGGTAGACCTGATGCATCGGGCATTTGTCAAAATTTCTCTTCCTAGAAACGATACCGAGCGCTACTTGGCGCGCGTTGCTGCGACTTCGCAAAGTCGTTCAGCCGAGAACTTCTATGGGAACGAAGAGAGTTTGGCATCCCTTTGGGAACGATGGGAGTTCCCTTCAAAACCATCTCCACTCGCCCCGGAACAACTACACCGCATCCGCCAAGTCAGAGAACAGGTTCGTAAGGATCTAGCCGAGACTAGGAGCCGGTTCCCGGCCGATGGCCGTGTTTGGCTGACAGGGCATGCCCATATCGACTTAGCCTGGCTTTGGCCTCTGGAAGAGACTCGGAGAAAAGCCCGTCGTACCTTCTACACCGTGACCGGTTTGATCGACCGGTACCCGGAGTTTCATTTCAATCAGTCCAGCGCCCAGGTCTATTCTTGGATCGAGCAAGATGATCCCGCGCTTTTCGAGAAGATCCGGACACAGGTGAAGGCCGGTCGTTGGGAACCGATTGGCGGGATGTGGGTTGAACCCGACGGCAATCTTTTGTCGGGTGAATCCTGGGTTCGTCAGCTTTTGCTGGGACAACGCTACTTTGAGAGCCGGTTCGGCCGCCGGGTCAACGTGGCCTGGCTGCCTGATTCGTTCGGGTTTAACGGAAGCTTGCCTCAGCTTTTGGTTTCTGCCGGTATTCCCTTTTTCTTCACTCACAAGCTGAGTTGGAGCGAGCGAAATCCCTTTCCTTACAACCTCTATTGGTGGGAAGGGATCGACGGAACGAGAGTGTTGGCTCACAGCTTCAATAATCCTGAGACCGGTTACAATGCGCGCCTAACCGCGCCGGAGCTCGGTGAAACCTGGCAGAATTTTCTTGGGAAACGGATCCATGACACCACGCTTCTATCTTTCGGATATGGAGATGGCGGTGGCGGCCCCACTGAAGAAATGCTGGAGCGATATTCTCGCTTGCGAGCCTGTCCAGGCCTGCCGGATCTAAAGATGGGGTTAGTTGCCGATTTCTACGAACAGATCCCAACGGCTCACTCCGTTCCCGGCGATCACAGCGCTCCCGGCTTGCCCGACGTAGCCTCCCGGCCTGCCCGAAGTAGCCTCCCGGAGCCTAAGCGACAGGGCGAAGTCGGGATTCTAAACGACGGGGCGAAGTCGGGCGTCCCAACCTGGGTGGGAGAACAATACCTCGAGTATCATCGGGCAACATTCACCACTCAGGCGAAAGTGAAATTGCTCCACCGGCAATTGGAACACGCGCTGGTTGAAGCGGAAACGGCAGCCGCAGTGGCGTTTGTTTGGGAGGGTCGGAGCTACCCTGCCGAACGGTTAGCATCTCTTTGGCAAACCCTGCTGCTTCACCAGTTTCATGACATCCTGCCGGGCTCAAGCATTCACTCTGTCTATGATGCGGCGCATCAACAGCTAACCGCGGCGTTGGAGGAAGCTGGTAGGCTGCGAGAAGATTCGTTGCGTCGGTCACAGCCGGGGTACGCGGTTTGGAACTTGCAACTTCGCGATCGGCCATTCTTTGCCGAGTTAACGCGAGCGGGTGATAAGGCTCCCTCGGTGTTCAGCATTGAATCGCGTCAATTGTTAACTCAGCAACTAGGTGACGGTGGTCTGTTGCTCGCCGACTCCGGCGCAACTGTTCCTGCACTGAGCGCTGTTGCCCTTCGGTCGGAAAGTGGAGCGACCTCGCCGGCCAAGCCGCTTCTTAGGGTTACATCGCGCCAAATCGAAAACCAGGACTTAAGGATCAGGCTCAACCAGGACGGCACCGTGGAGTCAATCTATGACAAAACTTTCGAGCGTGAGGTGTTGGCTGGTCGCGGTAATCAACTTTGGTTGTTTACAGATATTCCTCGGCAGTTTGATGCCTGGGATATCGACGAAACCTATATCGACGAGGGCACGGAACTGTTAGCCGCGGCTGAACCGGAAATCACTGAACAGGGTCCGATTCGGGCAGCATTGAGGCTGGTCCGCCGTTTTGAAGACATTGAGATTATTCAGGATTACCGTCTAACCGCGCATTCTCGACGGTTTGAGATAACGACTCAAGTTAAATGGCGCGGCCGGCGCCGGCTGTTGCGTGCCATTTTTCCGTTGGCGATTCATACGCACGAAGTCTGGTCGGAGACCGCGTTTGGAGCGGTAGCCCGGCCGACTCATCGCAACACGCCGTGGGATCAGGCTCGCTTCGAGATCCCGGTGCATCGCTGGGCCGATCTCAGCGAACCTGACTATGGAGTTAGTTTACTCAATAATGGGAAATACGGTTACAGTGCACATGGGAATGTGCTTGGGATCAGCCTGTTACGTGGCCCCATCTATCCTGACCCGTACGCGGATGAAGGAGAACATGCGTTCGTATACGCACTTTATCCTCACGCCGGCGATTGGCGAAACGGGACGGTTCGGGAAGCCGAAGACACGCATTCGCCGCTCAGGATTATACCAACTTCGGGATCGGGCCGACCGTCCCTCTTCCGATTTGCCGGCGAATCACTCAGGCTAGCGTCCTTAAAAAAAGCGGAAGATTCCGACGCGATTATCTTGCGGCTTTACGAAGCGCACGGTGGCCGAGGCAAAACCACCCTCGAGACTGCGATCCCGCTGCAAAAGGCAGTCGTTGTCAATATCCTGGAAGATGAGACCCAGGAATTAGCGATAACAGACGAACGCCGAATCACTTTCGAGTTCAAGCCGTTCCAAGTGATCTCCTTGAAGCTAACCTTTCAACCGCGAATGCACGCGAATTGACACGGAACGGGGAAGAAACAACCGCAGATGGACGCAGATTTACGCGGATAATAGGGGCAGCCGGTAATAGGCACTAATGAACCTGCTGTCTGTCGCGCTTTACCGCCAAGCGATTATACATAATGGCCCAGGGCCAAACGCCACGGTCCGACGCTTAGCAAGCGTGGCATTTTTTAGGGTCAATTCGTGTCCATTCGCGGTCTGGCGGTAGATCTGCGTCTATCTGCGTTCATCTGCGGTTGGGTTTTCTCTTCGCGATCAACTGTGCGTGGCCCACGATAGACCAACGGCTCGGCGCGCTTAATGGCCTAACAACGGGAATTAAATTAGCGTCACTAGATTCTTCGCTACATCGATATAACCGTTCGGGAGCCTCGCCCCACCAGAGAGGATGCACCCCTCCTAGCTCCTGTCTTTCACGAGTGTGCTTCCACAAACTTGTTCAATGCCTCTCGCGTAGCCGCGGTAGGCACCATTTTAGCGAACGCTTCCGCTTCGATGGCTAGACCTTCATCGATCGTCGCATTTAAACCCCGGTGAACTGCGTGTAGACAGACCGCTACTGCTTCGGGTGCGAATTGGGCAACTTTTGAGCCGAGCTCGACGGCTTCATCGAGAAGCTTTTCCTTATCAACGATGGCGTTGATCAATCCCGCTTCTTTCGCCTCGACCGCGGTAATCGGTTCGCCGGTAAGAATCATCCTTAACGCACGTTTCCGGCCAATTAGTCTAGGTAACCGCTGAGTACCTCCAAAACAGGGAGGTATTCCGATAGCGATTTCTGCCTTGGAAAACCTCGCCTCGGGGACAGCAAGTGAAAGATGGGTGGCCTCCACGATTTCACATCCGCCGCCATAGGCTAGCCCGTTCACCGCTGCGATTACTGGCTTCGAGAAATTCTCGATTCGCTTCGTCATGTTTTGCCCGCGTCGTACAAATCGACGGTGCACAATCTGCGTACCCAGTTTTACGTCTTGGGAGAATTCATGGATGTCCGCTCCCGCACTGAAAGCGCGGCCGGACCCAGTTAGAACCACCGCCCGGATCTGGTCTTCCTGTTCGATTTGGTCCAATGTCTGAACGATCGAATCCACCAACTCATAATTGAGCGCATTGAGCTTAGCCGGACGTTCCAAGGTGAGAATTGCTACCGGTCCACGATCGCTACGGGAGAGAACGCTGGTATTCATAACGGATACAGATACAGGAGCTAGGAGGCACAATCTAGGAGGGTGTGTTCGTGGCCTGTGACTGGAGGAGAGCCGCTTTTCCGCATCGGTTAAGAATCCGACGAAATTCTTCCCAACGCGAGTCCAACCGGAAAATGTGAAAGCAGGCGGCTCCCGAGAACGTCTCTAGCGCATGCATTGTTCCACCGTTCCGTTGGCTAAAAGCTTTGACTCCGGCATCACTGGAGAACTGCAGCAGCACGTAGAGACGTTCGCGGGAGCCGCCTGCTTTCGTGGGCACCTCGACCGCAGCCCAAATACCAGATATCAACGGGTCCTGTACAACGCTGCAAAGCGGCTCCCCTCCAGTCTAACAGCGCTTCGCGCCTCCTTCTCCGCCGATACACCGTCACGCCCACACGCCGTTACGCCTCTGGGTTCGTCACAAACTCCCGAATCTTCCCTAAAATACGTTCGTCAACATCATCCTGGGTTTCACCCGCCGCTTTGAGTTGACCCTTCGTGACCACCAACGAATGATCTCCACCTTCGACGACGTAAAGTTGGTTCGGTGCCTTCATTTGCCCGCGCACGCTTTCCAATAAATCCAGCGGACAAAGCGAGTCGCGAGTTCCCTGTACGAACAGAATCGGGGTAGCTAATTTGAGAAGCACTTCGGCCCGCATTTTTTCCGGATTGCCTCCGCCGCAGAGTGGGTAACCAAGGCAGATGACCGCTGCCACCTCTTCCTCGAGAGCGAGATGGCATCCGACTCGACCCCCCATGCTCTTACCGATTAGCACCACTGGTCCGTCGTGACCTTGTCTGGCTCGCATCAGCGCTTCCCGATGAGCCGCAATCAAGACCGGCAATGGATCCGGGCGTTTTCGACGTTCTTCCATGTAGCGATAATCGAACGGGAAGACTGGGCCGAGGGCTTCTAACCTCTGGGCCCAACGCTGCATCCACGGATGCGTAGAGGGTGCACCCGCCCCATGTGCGAAGAGAAATATTGGAGTTCGCATTTAAACAAAAAGCTTTTGCACAGCAAGGCCACGAAGGCCACAAAGACAGACATTTTGATAGAAGGAATGGAGACTAGGACGACTACACTGAGCTCGGTCAAACGGTGACCGAATTGGAATATGCGTGGTCGCTTGCGAAGTGAGGTAGAGATAAATCCTCGGTTTCCTCTGTTATCTTCTATTTGAGACGTCTTCCTTTGTGCCCTTGCTGCGAATTATTTTGTCTCCTTGGTTCGAGCCGGTCCGTCGCCGAGAATTCCGCGATGCAAGACAATAGGCGCGTCGGGTTCGATCGGTTGTAACCAGGGATGGCGAGGAGCACGTGAGGTCGCCGGTTCCAAATACCAGGCATGAGCAACGTCTCGCATAACCAAGGCATGATCGAATTCGATGCTGCCCAACGGGAAACGCGTTTTGTCATCAAAAAAGCTGCAGGAAAGCCGGTTCAGACCAAACGGCCGGATCTTCCATTCTTTGGCTTCAAGAGCGATCCCTCCGAGGCTCTTCGTGTCCTCGACCAAAGAAGATCCCGAATCGGCGGACCGAAAAAAATCCTCTTGTAGACTTTTGAAACAAGAGGATGCCGGTAATTGCAGCGCGTCGTCGCCAGAAAAGATGATTTCTGTGACTTTGTCTACCGATCGACAGGTGAATTCGGCGTGCGCCACCGATTCCTCAACCGTAAATCGCGCTCGGTGATATCCCGGATCAGAAAAACCTCCGAGGATGGTGCGCAGCCAAAGATCAGTATCTCGCCGCGCCACGAAGATGCCTTCATGAGAACGTTTGTTTGAATCGATCCATTCTGAAGCGATACGATGCACCGCATTTTCGCTACTGACGCCTAGGAAAGCCGGTAGGCCGCGAGGCCGGAGAGATTCTAAACGGACTAGGCAAACGCCGACAATCGCGTGCCCATGGTAGAGTTTTGGACTAAACGGAGCCGGTAGCAACCGTTTAACTACCTCGGGATCAGCTCGGTAGTTCAGCATGAATCGGCGCTTGATGACACCGCAGAAGATCGGGGTCCTCATACCATACCCATACTGAATGCCCGGTTGGGTCTTTACGCAAGCAGGTGAATAGCCGTGAGAATGCGCAAAAACCGCAAAAAAAAGAGGAAGAAAAATCTCACGCAAAGACGCAAAGGTTCGGACTAAGCGACAGTAAGCTTTGCAGACGTACCGGCGTCTTGGGTGCTGGTCGGGAAGCGGGAAACGCTCATCTTTTCCGCGGGTGCAGCTTGTGGGCAGCGTCGATTCCTTCTCTAGCGATACGATTTTCCTCTAGCACAGAGACGATAACAGCATAGGATTGTGTTATTCTACACCAAAGCTGGCTGCGTGATCCGAACCTTTGCGCCTTTGCGTCTTTGCGTGAGATTTTTCTTCCTCTTTTTTTGCGTTCTCTGTGGCTTTTTGCGGCTATTTGTCTTCCGTGAACCCGCAAAATCACAAAGCTCTAGCCTACGGTACGTTTCGTTTCGCTCTCGGCGTCGTTGAATTGATGCATGGCTTGGTTCGGGTCCCTATGCTCGCCGGTTTTGCCGCGGGTATGGCCAAGCAATTCGAAGGGTCGATCTTGCCAGGCTGGTTCGTCTATTCTTTCGGTTGTGTGTTGCCTTTTCTCGAAGGACTGATCGGAGTGGCTCTGATTCTAGGAGCATTCACCCGATGGACCTTGGCTGGAGCCTCGCTGCTAATGTCCATCCTGATCTTCGGCACTTGCCTGCGATCCGATTGGGCCATCGTCGGTCTCCAAATGATCTACGCGATCGCATTTTTCATCGCGTTATTCTTCCTAGAATATAATCGCTACTCCGTTGATCGGATCGTGCGTGGAGAGGGGGCGTGATGGCGAAGATATTTTGGTGGGGCGAGGCTCCCGAAAGAGCGAAGCTTTTTGCCGAAGGGATTCGTTAGTCGGCGCTATTTCGTTTGCGAGGCCGAAGCGCGTGCCGAGCCGCGGCGCTGTGTCACCACCAAATCATTCCACTGGTCCAAGGCTTATTGTTTCAACACCCGATCGATGCCAGGCGCAGCGTCCGGCTCGGCGCGCGAATTGGCGTGGCGAACGACAAAGCGGCGACACCCTCTATGCCTACGGTTGAATGTTCTGTTTCTTTCGCGAGCCTCGCCCACCATCTATGTCGCCGAACGTGCTCCTAGAACTTCACTCGCACCGTTCCCAGAACCTGCAGCGGCATCTCTGGATAAACCTGATTCGTGCCGTTGTTTGTACTGACCACCGCCCAGTTCTGTTGGTTGGTAAAATTCAGAACATCAACCCGTAGTTCAACGTTCTTCCATCGATAGAAGACGCCGGCATTTAGCGTGAACTGGGTCGGTATTACTACCGAGCCGCCATACGTGAGGTTGATCGGGCTAGTGACCTCAGCTCCGAAAGTGAATCCTAGGCCGAAGTCGAACACGTAGTTGAGGTTAGCGTTGAAGAGCTGTCTTGGAATTCCCGGTTGCAGGTAATTCCCTAGCGGCAAAGTCACGGTGTTAGCGACCCCGCTACCGTTTCCCACCGGAGGCGCGAAAGTGTTAAATACGCTTGAATCCTTTTGCGACGGGGCCTGCCCCGCCAGCACTGGATCCAGGTAGCTGTACGAAAGCGTCATATAGAAGTTGCGGTTTGGCTGAAAGTTCAATTCGGCTTCCCCGCCCCAAATTACCTCCGCCAAAGTTGGTGCTCCTTCCTGCGGGATGCTTCGGGTTTGCCTGAAGCCTGCAGTCCCTATGTAGAGCTTCCCGTCAAAGAAGCTGAACTTAAGGCCGCCTTCGTAGAGAACACTCTGGTTATAGAAGTCCGGATTATCAAACTTGTTGTCGCTACCGATACTGTAACCGCCGCCCTGACCGTCCGTACTCGATTGAGTGAAATCATACGAAAAATAAGCGGTAACCCACGGGAATGGCTGATACGTGACATTAGCATTAACGTTAGCCAACCCCTGTGTGGTATTTGCTGTAACCGGATTAAATCCGGGCGGGTGCACTGGGTCAGTGAAGTTGATGTGCAGGATGTCGCCGCGAATTCCGAAGAAAAAAGAGAGCTGTTTAGTTACGCTGATACGGTCCTCGAGAAAAGCTGCATAATCTTCCGCATAGGTGTCGTTAGTCTCACCGTTTCCGGTATTGATAACCTTGCCCGACGAAGTAACGTACGTCCCGCCTGGAGTACCATAAAAGTTGGGCATGCCTGGAACCGCATACGAAGGGTTGCTACCGCCGACGATCGAAGACAGCGGCACGTTAATCAGACTGGGATTTTGCGTCAGATCAAACAAGTTGTTAAAGCTGTGGGCGATATCGCTGACCGAATAGACGTGTTGATACCGAAAATCGAGACCGAGATTCAACATGTTGCCGATCGACCATCCTTCAGGTTCTCCCGTCTCATCCTTTTCGATAACCGACTTTTCGTCTTTGCCGAGGTCCGGCTCGCGATCTAGGGACCGGTGCGTGACTGGCACGTCGGCATTTAGATGAAGTTCCAGTCGATCTTCGAACGTGTAGCTTGGTTCGACTACCGCCGAGTAATGGTAACCGCCCACCTGCCAGCGACTTAAATATCCAAAATAGGCGGTATCTAGAAGCTGAGCGTCGTCGCTGAGTGTTAGCCTTTGGATGGCTTCAGCGTAGTCCGTCTTGGCATACGAGCTGTCGCTCGGATTGACGATAACATCAGCGGTATCGATCTGGGTCGTGCCGGTTGCAACCACTACTCCGCGCTTCTTAGGGGTCGTACTCGGGATTAAATTGGATATGGAAAAGTTCGGTCCGATGGGTGTTCCGGTGGGATTAACAAATTCCTGCGTACCGGTGATGTAGGTTCCATTATTGATCAGGTCTTGGGTCGGGCGATTAATGCCTCGGTTCAGTTGATAATGGATCTCAGAAAAGGAGTTCAACAATTCTAACTCGTAGTTTGGACTGGGAGTCCACTTCAGGACTGCATATACCGCCTGCGACTGGGTGAATACATTTCGGTAATAACTCCCGGATTCTTCGCCGGAATAACTAACGCGATAGGAAAGTTGCCCAGGAATGATCGGGCCACCAAAATCGACCGTGTATCTGTTTGTATCGTACTCGCCGAAAGTCGCATCGACTTCGGAATGAAAACGGTCCGTGTAGGGTTGTTTCGTAATTAAGTCAATGAAACCGCCCACGTTTTGGCTCGCCCCGTACACGGCCGGCGCCGGCCCTTTAACAATATTAACGCTTTCAACTGAATTAAAATCAATGGGAGCGCCCACGCCTTCGCTGGTGAAGCCGATACGGATCCCGTTAAAAAAAGTGTCTGCTACCTGGCCCCGGATGTAAACACTGGACGGATTTCCGTTAAAGTAGGGGGTATAAGTATCAGAAGATATCCGGGCAAAATCGCGTGCCGTCTCGATATTGTTATTCTGAAGCTCCTCCTTTGTTATTACGCTAATTGAGCGAGGGATTTCGGTTACCGGAAGGTCCAGCCCGAACGCGTCCGAGAAATCCGTCGAGGTCGGCAGGATGTTGTTCTGCTGTATCGCTTCGACTGTTACCGATGTTAGCAATTGCCCGGAAGGATTAGATACGGTTTGGCCGTTCGCCAGACCTGCCAGGAATAATGCTGCGATCGAGGCAGCGACACCGGCTAATGAAACTGCCGAGACTCCTTTTAGCTCCATAAGTGTGCGGTTCCTAAAATTTTTGGGTGTCCCTTGAAAGAGGGCGGAGACTAAATCGGGGAGTGAGACGCGCTCAACTTGCTAATCGTGACAAATTTGTCACGTATGCAAAGGCGAAAATGCAAAAGGCTCGATCAGCAGCTGATCGAGCCTTTCCTTGATTCTGACTAATCTTTAAGAATTGAGCGGGCGTCTATACAAACGCTGATCGATGTTCGCGGCACCAAGTCTCGAATGTTTGAGCCTGCCTGCCGGTCAGTCTTTCCACCTCGTCTGTGTAAAAGGTGTAGGCTTCAGTCCGGACCTGCTCCCAAAGCTGCGCCAAGCTTTTTACCAGGGGCTCGGGAAGCCCGGACGCGATCGCTCTTTCCGCTGCGACTTCGACCGGGATATCGACGCACTCAATCGGCTTGCCGATTACTTTGCTGAGGATTTCCACCTGTTCGGGGGTGCTTAGTGATTCGCCGCCGGTGAGGTCGTAAGCTTTCCCTACGTGCCCTGCAGAAGTTAACGCGACCGCCGCGACCCCCGCGATGTCGAATGGTGATATTGGCGCTGTCTTTCCCTTACCCATTGGATTAAACACCTTAGACTGCGATTTAATTGCCTCGGCCCATTGCAGCGAGTTGGACATAAATCCTCCAGGATGCAGAAAGGTCCAGGGGACACCGGACTGCTCGATTAGCTCTTCTTTCTCCCGATGTAATCGGCCAATCAGGTTGCCCTCGAGTCGGACCGCGTTGCTGGAGACCATAACAATCTGTCCCGCTCCAGCTTGTTTCGTTTCTTCTATCAGCAATCGATCTGCTTCATGATTTTTATCAAAAAGGACCGCCAGCATGAAGACTTTGTCAGCCCCTTGGGTTGCCTTGCGGACAATAGACGGATCGTGGCGATCGCCGATCACTCGTTCAACGGCGGGATCGAGATGGGAAACCTTTTTTTCGTCGCGGCTGATGACGCGCACGGCCTCCCCTTTTGCAACAAGTAGTTTGACTAACTCAGAGCCGATATTGCCGGTAGCACCAGTAACAAAAATCATACGGTCACTCCTTATGGTTGGTTTTAGGGCAATGAACTCAATATAAGTGACCAGTCAATCACTAATAACGCGATCAACGCCAAGAGTGCGCGTGAACGCCGCGCACGGTGGGCCCAGGCGCCGGGAGGGGAGCCGCTTTGCCCTGTGGTCTGACATCAATCCGTGTTCATCAAACTTAGCGTTTGCTAGATTGAGATGCATTGGCGGGCGGCTCCCGCGAACGTCTCCTGATGTCGCCACACTCACAGCGTGTCGTTGATTCGTCCGATCCAACACCTTCTCGATATTCAAGCGTGGAAACGTTTCCGGGAGCCGCTCGCTATCGGACGACGGGTAGTACCATGATTTTTCGCGTAATCACGCGAGCGGTCTAGGAGCGTCGAAAAGCGGCTCCCCTCCAGCGCGCAAGGCACCCATCGTTCCCGCCGTTCTCGGCGTTGATAATATTACTCAGGCGCAATGCCCGACCACATCGCTTTCACCAAGCGCCTCACGTAGCGGAGTTCTTTGCCGGGGCCCGATTTGCCGTCGGTAAGCATCACCTGCAGGAAAGCGTGATGCCATAACGCCCCGACAAATGCCTGGGCCACGACCTCGTAATCTGTTTCCCGAATCCGACCGAGCCTATATTCGGCTTCCAAATAGGTGGCAATCGTCTTAACGGATCGTAAGGCTTTCGTCGCTCGGTCCTTGTTGGCCGCTGCGGCCGACTCCGCTGGGCTCTCGGTTTCCTGCTTATTGCTCCACGCCATCATGAGGGTGGGGATCAACATGAGGAATTTTTCCACAAATAGGGTGCCCAGTTCCACCAATGTCGTTTCCACGTCCTTCCGGCCAAGACTGGAGTTCAGCAGGGTCGGGATGGCTTGCCCCCAATCACTCTGGTCCTGCATCGCGCATTGGAAAAGCGCCCGCTTGGTCTTGAACCTTTTAAAAATGATACCATGCGAAACACCGGCCTTTGCGGCGATTTCGCTGGTGGTGGCATCCGAGCCTTTCTCTAGAAAGATCTCTCTCGCTGCGCGAAGAATAACGTCATCTTGAATCGAGACTGGTCTGGGCATTTACTGGCTGGCTAAACGTAACTGATCCCAAAATCCGAGTGGATTTGCAACCAAATCACCTGGGATCGACGTCTGGCAACGAGTTGATCGCAGCCGCGCTGATGTGCGCTCCGGGAATGATTTCCCGGCGTTCCCGGCGATTGTTAAGCGGGTGAAAAGAGTTCGTAGGTCCGACGGGAAGAGAGTTGCTGGATATCTGCCACAGCTGCTTGCAACGCATTCGGCCAAGGAAGACCCAGCTCGAGGTACAGCTTGATCAGTCGTCCGGTTCTGTCTTTGAGCGAGCGCCGAACCGCGGCTGAAACACCTTTTCTGATTAATGGCTTCCGCGCGTGTACTCGCGCGGTCCGTGTCTTGCGAATGCTTTGACTTACCATATGCCCGCAAATAACGGGCATCGATTCACTCCCACCTAATGATTTCGGATCGAGCGCCGAAAATCAGGGGCGAAAGGCGCGTTTCCGGCGTTGAGCGCCGCGAAGCGTTCTAGGTTCGAAGCTCCGAGTCGAGTTCGAACCCGGAACTTTGAACGTCGAACATTGAACCCGGAACCCTACCACCCGTACGCCCACCCCTTGAGCTGGAAGGCAATCGCCAACATCCGAGTCAGGAATGTGCCCACAATCGTCACGACCACTCCAGCAAGAATCTCCCGCGGCTGCAGACGTTCGGCTTCCCATTGCAAGAAAACCGAAAAAACAAAGCCCCAAATGACGGCGATCTCGGGATAGAGCTCTTGTTGTAACTTGGGAGCCACCGCGTCGCGACGCAACAGGTCGCGCATCGTGCCGCCGAATGAGCTGGTGATTCCCGCAGAGATTGGTCCCCATAACCAGAGCGGCTGCACCGAGGTATCTAGAACCACTACGACACCGATCACGGAAAACGCGGCTAGCCCCAATCCGTCGCAAATTTGAATGAGAGCGGTTCCCAGGTGCCCACTCGATCGTAGCGATTCCGTGAACCGTTTAGCGCCGGTAAGTGAACTGATTTTGATCACCAGCATCCCCAGCAACACGGTGCCGAAAATTATCAGGAGCACGGAAGGATCCCGAACAATCCCGAGAGGTTGGCGTTGCAAAAGCAGATCTCGGATGACGCCGCCCCCAACAGCTGGCAAACTAGCCAGGACCATTGCTTCAAACAGAGTGGCGCGACCGACATAGGCAAGCACTACTCCCGACAAGGCGAAGGCAACAGTGCCGATCGACACTAGAAACTGAAACCAATCGGTGTCGAGCGTCTGATGAATCAGAATCGGCAGAGCATAGGTATCCGTGATGCGCTGGAATTCTCCGTCCACTTTTATCCGGTCAATGGCATCATTAAGCTGAGCGAGGGTCATTGGCGTGGTCGAGACGCGGCTCAACATGAAATGAATGTTCGTAGAGAATCGCAGCGGATGTTCCTCGATTAGGCCGCTCTTCTGTTGCCGCCAGGCAACCGTGGCGGCAGAGATCTGGTCGGCTAGAAAACCGTCGATCCTTCCCTGAAGAAGGTTCTCTAGGTTAGTCAGATCATTGTCTTCCTTGATAACGACAAGCTCATTGGCTGGATCTGAGACGTAGGCGTTGATACGTTGATCGGCATAGGCAAACCCAGAGACGACCCCCAACCGGAAATGCTGCTTCTGAAAAAAATCCAGCATCTGGTCGACCGTTCCAAAAGGATATTTGGAGCTAGTCCCTCTTAACAGAATTAACACATCCGTCTCCCGCCGGTAGGGCTTAGAAAAGTAGGCGAGTTGGTCACGTTGGGAACTGTAGGTAGCGCCGGCCGCAATATCGCGGGTGCCGGCCGCGAGCCCAGCTAAATGGCTGCCCCATGAAATCTCCGGCAGCAACAATTCGATCCCCATCACTCGGGCAACGGCGCGTTCGATCTCGACATCAAAACCGGTGAGGGTCTCGTTCCCACGAGCATTCTCACGGTATTGATAGGGATCCCAGGGATACCAACCGCCGCGCAGAACCCTCGGTTCTGCCGTTTGACGTTCTTGAGAAGAGGAGGGCGCTGGACTATCCGCTGCTTGGCAAATAGGAGAGATGCAAGGTCCGAACGAGAGAACAGCTAGCGCACCTAGGATAAGACGGTAGGGACGAGTTCCCGCTCTTCCGTGTTTGTCTTTCTGCCCCTCAAGTTCGGAGGAGCGGGAGCTCCTTCCTACCGATGTGTGATGCCGGCTCGATCGGACTCTAAGGCTCTGTGAAGGCTGCCGATAACCGCTGAATAAGCTCGTCGTCACAAGGTTTGCGAAGCTCGAGCCTTAATAGTGAGGATAAGACCTTGTTAGCAAGCAGAATGCTTATGGAGCACTGCCTTGCTCTCGTCCTCCGAGGTGACCGACGGAAACGAGGGCGCCAAGCTCTCTCTCGGACAGCTGCCGGACGCTCTAAGCTTCGGATAGACGCGACGCCACTGTTCTGTTACAAGGCTTGGCTTAAAGTTGCCCAAAAGTTAAGCGATGAACGTCCGTCCGGTGATGCTATTCCTCTGCGCGCTGGTTGCATCCTGCGCTGCCAACCAAGAATCCGAATTCGTAACAGTGCCTTGGCAACCAGCTAACGTTGGTGACGCTGGAACTGCAGCGCGGGCTTATCACGATTCCGGCGCTTACCAGCGTGGCTTGGAGGTCGTGGCGAATCAGGCAGCTAGTTGGATCAAAACGCATGCTCCCGGCGCTCATCAGCCGGCACTAGTTCTGGACATTGACGAGACCGCTTTGTCGAACTGGGAGATTATCGTGCGCGATGATTTTGGCCGGCCAATTGCCGGTGCGGCTGATCTCGCTTCCGCCGGACCTTGGGGCTGGGCAGCCTGGGACCAACTGGGACGCGATCCAGCCATCGTGCCAACCCTGGAAGTTTTTCGCGTTGCCCGAGCGGCCAATGTCACGGTCTTTTTCATAACCGGCCGCCCCGAATCGCAGCGGGCCGCTACCGAGCGAAATTTGCGCGCGGTTGGTTTTGGAGGCTATGCGAAGCTTTTTATGGTGCCGAACGGCGCTCATTTTGCTTCTGCTGTCGATTTCAAGACGCCGGTGCGTATCCAGATAGAACGACTCGGCTACACCATCATCGCTAACATGGGCGATCAACCGTCCGACTTGATCGGTGGTCACGCCGAAAGGAAGTTTCTTCTCCCTGACCCGTTCTATCGGGTGCCATAGTTCAGTGTAATAGTTAGGAATCATAACATCACCGATGGATTACTGCTTCCATAGCTATCCCAGAGAGTTAGCCAGGCAGATAGCCGTTAAGTGGGACGCCGCCGGAATGGTAGACCAGCTTCCACCGGAGGACGCCCTAACTTCCTTCTTAAGTGAAGCGTACCAGGCGAGCTTACTTCGCGAGGAAGATCGCGCGGTTGTCTGCCGGCTGATTTTGGTTAATCCGGCGGAGCTAGGTCATGATGCGGGTCCACCTAACGGATTGCATGTTTTAAGGTTCCGTGAAGAACGGCTGCTGCATGAGCAGGAGATCCGGCGCCTGAGTCCTACTGCTACCTTTTACCGATCGTTGATTGGTGTGCGTTGGGATCCAAAGCAAGGTTTTTTAATTTGGGGAATTGTCAATTCCGGTTTGCGCTGGATTAATCAAACCGACGGCGGACGACTGCGCGGGCCGGTAGTTCCGAATTGCCTGATTATCCATATTCGAGGGCCCGGTACTTTGGTTGCTCTAAGAGGCCAAGACCGTATTGCCACCCTGCTCAACGGCAAACTTCAGGACTACGGCTTCAACATTTTTGAGGCGAGCTGGCTGTCCCATCTGCAAGAAAGATTTGGGAAATGGGTGCTCCACGAGTGCTTCAAAGGTCAACCTCACCCTGGAGCAACCGTAGAGCGAGATTTCACCCGCATCCTAGCCCAGAACGTGATGAGGCGCGTGATCAGCCAGGTAAGGCGTGCGCGCCACGGCGGTATGATGATCCTGATCGCGGACCTGAATTGGGAGAAGCTGGTCGGTGCTAATGGTCCGATCTCACCAAAGTACTGGGTCGAAGATGGTAAAGCACGACGGCGTTACCGTGAACTTCTGTTTACTGTGGTGCGAACCCTTTCCCAGGTTGGTGGTGAGCTCGGGTTGGCCACAGTGGGTTGGGAGCACTACCAACAAATTAGAGATGATCGGTTGGCTGAGCTAGATGAGTCCATTTTCGAGTGTGCGCACTTGCTGGCAGATCTGATGGCGGTCGATGGCGCCCTTGTCCTAACCGCAGCCCGCGACATTATCGGTTTCGGTGCCGAGATACACATACCCACCCAGGCGAACGAATTGGTTTACCGGGCACTCGATATTGAGGGTGAAAAGTCCGTTCCGGTGCGCGTTGACGAGAGTGGGACCCGGCATCGCGCTGCCTACAGACTCACCCGTGATTATCCCGAATGCATGGTCACGGTAGTATCGCAAGATGGCAGCGTGCAATATGTCGGCAATCGAAATGGAAAAGTCACTTTTTGGGATATTTTGTCGATCTGAAGGAGAGCTAAGAGGAGTAGCCTTTTGGAAAACGGCTTCGTAGGACAGCCCAATCTTTATAGCTCGCGGACCAAAAACGGTTCAGCTCCTTAGGAACGCAAATAGAAGACGAAGAATAGTTTCACGCAAAGACGCAAAGGCGCAAAGGGAAGAGGAAGAATGTGATTAGACGGTGGGAACGCTTAACGGTACAACACATAACGTTAACGGTGATGCATGCGGCATTGCGAAATGGATCGGGCGTCTAACTGGGATGATAGCTCCGTAGGAGCGAAATCTTTAAAGCGCGGCGTCCGCCGAGACATGGTCAGCTCCGTAGGAGCGGCATCTTTATAGCGCGCGACACGAGATAAAGGGCCAGCTCAGTAGGAGCGACATCTAGTTAGGAATGCCGGTAGCCGTAGCAGCACGTCCTAAGAGGCCGCTCCTACGGAGCTGACCGCGTCCGGCGGCCGTGGCTATAAAGACTTCGCTCCTACGGAGCTAGCACTGACTTCATACGCGCACCGTGACGCGCCCGCTACAATGTGTTCGGTACGCTTTACCTCGACCTTGTCGCCAAGTAACTTACGAAATACGTTCAACTCTTCCCGGCAAAGACCAGTGCAATTCGTTGCTGCGATACAAATCGGGCAATGTCTTTCGACCAGTAGATAGCCTTCGCGGTTCTCCAGTCTTTCAACTGCCGCCATGTAGCCTTCACGAGAACGGATAGCAGCCAGGGCTTCGAGCTTCTGCCCTAAAGATGCAGTTGGTTCGATCTCACTACGATAACTCTGGAGCTGGTGCCGCGAGCGCGTCTTGATCAATTTGTCCAGAGCCGCCGGTCCCAAACTCTCGTTCATACAAGCGATCAAAGAAACGGCTAGTTCGGCGTGAGCATCGGGAAAAAATTTTGAGGCGGCAGCGGTCAGCGACCAGAGGAAGGTCGGCCTTCCACTAACGCCTGGCTTCGCTTCCCGCTTAACTAGGCCTTGGATTTCCAAGGCATGCAAATGCTGCAGAGCCGCCATTTTGGTGATGCCCATAAGCTCGCCCAGGCCGCCCGCAGAAGTTGGTCCGGCGCTTTTGAGGTGGTCGAGGACTCGTTTGCGTGGCGACATAAAGATCAGTCTTATAAAGTAAAAAGAATTCTTTACAAATGCAATAACTCGATGTTTATAAAGCAAAGCCTTTATAATGCTATGAGTTCCTCCCTGACTCCTCCGGTGGTCTCTCTGGTAGAAGAGTTTTTTCGGGCTGCTTCCTTAAACGATCTTAAAACCGAAAGGATGTTGGTCGTTTCTGGAGCAGATCGGCCCGTCCTGCTTTGTTGGTCTGAAGGACGCCCTTTCGCTTTGGACAATCGCTGCCCGCATATGGGTTTCCCCTTGAGTAAGGGCACTCTCGGGAGTGGCGTTCTCACCTGTCATTGGCACCACGCTCAATTCGATCTTCAGAGCGGGTGCACATTCGATCTTTTTG
>JAFAZK010000011.1 GCA_019239825.1 Verrucomicrobiota bacterium
CGATCAAAAGCCGGCAAGCCTGTCATATCCGAGGACACCCAAGCGGTCTATATCCTCCGTCGGGTATTGGAGAGCGAAGGTATCGGCGTCGAGCATACCTTTGTATACGACTTTAAGGATGACGGAACTGATCCTTACTCTAACGAACAAAATTTCGGTTTAATCCACAATGATCTTTCGGCTAAGCCGTCCTTTTTCGCTTTGCAAAGGGTTACCAGCACCCTTGCCGGAATGAGTGCAGCCGCCAAGTCGAAACAGGCTACGATTGCACTTGACCCGGCGGTTAAACCGGGCCGGCTCGGCACCCGATGCTATACGTTCTCGAGCTCCGACGGAGCAACAACCGTCGTCGCTTTTTGGGATGTGAAGCCCTGGGATCCCAATGCGAAACCCACGAATGCAACCATCGCGGTATCGTCAACCAGCGAAGCACGGCATGTTTTTCTGTACGATCTTCTATCGGGAAATCAGACCCAGATCTCGGACAAGGTATCACAAAATGTCTCTGACCGCGACGGCCACATTTCGATACCCGTTTCGCTGTCTGCCGCTCCCCAGTTGTTGATTGTGCGTTAAAAAAGTCGCAGTGTGCAACATCCGTCCAGCGTCTGGAGGGGAGCCGCTTTAGAGCGTCAATGAGGGATCTCGCACTGACTTGCTTTAAAATCGACTGCCGCCGGATCGCGTGGTAAGCAGGCGGCCCCGGGGAATGTCTCAACGCTCGTCAGCGCTATCAACCTCTTCGGTTTTAAGCTGCTAGATCGAACAGAAGCTATGGGTGATGCATCACGCTGAGTAGTTTCCGGGAGCCGCCTGCTTTCACCGTTTCCGATCGCACACATGCCAAAAACATATAACGGGAAATATCTGGTCACGCTCTAAAGCGACTTCCCTCCAGACCTTGGGCCAAACGACGCTGTCTTCCTTAAGAGGACAGCGAAACATCTGACTTGCGAGGATCTAATTTTGGAAACTTGTGTTAACCTGCGAACCCTGGGATACCACATTACCGGTGTCCAGCGATACTTACTGAGCCTCTTACCACACCTGCCGGAGGAGTTAGGTTCAGTTCGGCCACGACGGGCTCTGCAGGGAATCAAAGGGCATATCTGGGAACAGTTTTATCTTCCTACACAGCTTAAGAATCGGCTGCTCTGGAGTCCAGGCAACACCGGGCCGCTAGGGGTAAGCCGTCAGGTAGTCACGGTGCACGACACTTCCGCTTTGGATCATCCTGAATGGTTCGAGCGAAAGTTTGCCATTTGGTACTCGGTCTTGCTGCCCCGTCTTATCCGCAAAGTGCAGGCAATCATTACGGTTTCTCACTTTTCGAAGGAGCGGATCCTGGAATTTACCGGGGTACCTTCGGAGCGGGTCCATATCGTTCACAACGGGGTTGATCCGCGATTTCATCCGATCGATTCGACAACGGTGAAAAAGATAACGGCCGATTTGGGCCTGACCGGGCCGTACGTCCTATTTGTCGGTTCACTTGAACCGCGCAAGAACTTGAAGATTCTGCTAGACGTCTGGCGGCAAGACTCCTTTGCCGGAACAACTCTGGCGGTGGTGGGAACCACTGGCCATCTCTTTCAACAATTTCAGCTGGATTCGATACCGCCGGGAGTTCGTTTCCTTGGCCGGGTCGAAGATGATCTATTGCCAGCTCTTTACTCTGGCGCAGCGGCCTTCGTCTATGGATCCATTTATGAGGGGTTCGGCCTGCCGCCACTGGAAGGTCTTGCCTGCGGTTGTCCGGTTGTCGTCTCAGACATACCTCCTCACCGGGAGGTGTGTGGCCAAGCGGCCGTTTACTTCGATCCGTACGATCGGGTAGATCTTTCCAACAAACTACACAAGGTACTCCGCCTGACGGAGGCCGAGCGCGCCTCCATGGCCAACCACGCAATACAGCGTGCTTCTCTGTATCCTTGGGAAACGGCTGCCGCCAAGACTTGGCAGATACTAAGAGAGCACTCACAACAGTGAGCCTCGTTGCGCTTACAGCGCGACGGATGACAGATCAAATGACAGATTGGCGTGTCGTTATTCTGCGCTCGTAGCTCTTTAAGTTTGTTATCTGTCATTTGTCATCGTTGGATCGCCGAGCGCGACAGCTAAAGGAAATCAAAGGGGATCGGCGCATATGCCTAAAGCTAACTGGAATATAGGAATTCAAATACTTCGCGGAATTGCCGCTACGTTGGTCGTGCTGCATCATTCACTGGAAGAGTCGTTGGCCGTCTCTCCCCACCTATGGCCTAACTGGGCAATCTCATTTGGGGCATCCGGAGTCGACATCTTCTTCGTGATAAGTGGTTTCATTATATATAGCGTGACCTACGGACAGGAGTCACGGACTCAGCAATCAACGATCAGTTTCCTAATAAAACGGTTTATTCGGATCTTCCCGCTGTACTGGATTTGTCTCTTTGTCACTCTGGCTTTATGGGGCAGCGGTGTTTTTTATAGAAATCTCCCGGTCGACGGGAATATTTTCGCCTGTTCTCTCTTCCTGCTGCCCTGCGACAAGCTGATCGTCTATGTATCCTGGACGCTGGTTTATGAGCTGTACTTTTATTACTTGTTTGCGATCACGCTCTGTTTCCGCAATGCCCGGGCATCAATTCTCGCCACAACGCTAATCATCGTCTCGGGAATATTTGTTGGCCAGGTGTTGCCAGAGGGTGCGGTAAAGCATTTTCTGACAAACCCAATCGCCCTCGAGTTTTGTTTCGGACTGATCATCTCCTACTTCATCCATTCTCCGGTACTTCGCGGGGCTTGGGTGCGGTATCTGTGGCTACCTGGATTGGTGCTTATCGCTCTGGCTGCGTTTTTGATGGAAAACCCGCATGACAGGACGAACGGACCCGCTAATGCTGTACGTTTTCTTGTGTGGGGAGTGCCGGCCGTGCTGGTGACCATCTCGTTTGTCCAGACACGTTTTGCGAGTGCAGCGCTGAACCGGATACTGGTGCCGGTAGGAAACGCATCCTATTCAATCTACCTAACACATCCAATGACGATGATCGTGTTTGCCTTTTTGATGAAACATCAAGTTCTAAGGGCAACGCATATTCCGATCGTTCTGCCGTTAGTGGTCGTGACCGCCGTAGTTTTTGGTCTTCTCGGTCACTACCTGTTAGAACGCCCGATCCTGAACTGGCTGCGAGGTCATCTCGAGCACGGGCAAAGCCAGCTGAAGAAGTTAACCACGGTGAGTGCCCGAAATTGAACCGATCTGGGAGATGCAACAAATAGGACCTATGGGACAGATGGGACTTATAATACGCCGCGAGCTGTCGCAGGGTGACCCAAGCCCAAGCGCTACTTCTGGCTTCTCACGGGCGAGGCTCAGCCGAGCACTTCGGCTCATCGGTCGCTGATTTGCTACACCCTAATCTCAGGATGAGCAGGAGCTAATCTTATACCGCAAAAATGACATCACTTCGTATTGGTATGGACGGAGACGCATTGCGCGCTCCGCTTTCCGGTGTGGGTCACTACATCCTCAATCTGGCCCGTGAGCTTGATGGGCTATTGCCGGAGGCATCGTTTATCGCTTACTCCAGACTACCGGCCGCCGCCGTCGTTCTGCCCTCCCAGCGTTGGCAACTGCGCACCGAGCCGGTCGCTGCGTTTCGGCGACTACCCTCGTTTGTATGGCTTAAAACCCGTTGCCGCTCGCAGTGCCTCAAAGATCGGATCAACGTGTTCTGGGCAGGGCGCAGCTTACATCCGGGACTCGGCCGAGCTGCCCGAACGGTTTGTACGGTGCATGACTTAAACTATCTCATTGCTCCGGAGACCATGCAGTTCCAGAGCCTTTGGTCGAGTCGGCTTTTCTTTCGCGGCGATATTTTGACCGCTGATGCTGTACTCACCAATTCATCCGGTACCGCGGACCGCATCCGCACCATGATCGGGGCTAAAGTAACCGGTGTCGTTCGGCCCAGCGTGACCACACACTTTCAGCTATCGGAACCGGCCGGCGAAAGCGGGATTCCAGAGAAATTGTCGCGCCTTGGAATTAAGCGTCCATATCTACTGTCGGTAGCGACAGCAGAGCCACGCAAGAACCTCGACGCCGTGCTTAGCGCCTACATCGATCTGAAGCGAAGTGGGGCACTAACCGATCATCAATTAGTGTTAGTGGGACCCACGGGGTGGAAGAACCAGGCATTGAAGAAAAAACTCGATGAGGCCCGCGCGTACAACGTGATATTGGCGGGCTATGTGCCGGATGACTTGTTACCCAACCTCTACGCGGCGTCGGACGCGCTGGTGTTCCCGTCCTTGTACGAAGGTTTTGGAATGCCTGTTCTTGAGGCACGCACTTGTGGTGCACGCGTTGTCACCACTGATATTCCGGAACTCAGGGAGGCCGGGGATGAGCATGTGATCTATGTGCAGCCTACCGTTGATGGGGTTAAGACAGGAATTATCAAGGCGGTTAGTTCTCCAAAGCCACCTCTAATGCTCCATCACACCTGGAAAGAAGAGGCACAAATTCTGGCCAACACTTTATCTGGGCAAAGCCTCAGTTTGGTAGGGCGAGGCTCCCACGCTTCCATATAGCATTTTCAGGGACGACGGTCCGAAGCATCATGAGGCATTTTTGCGCCCTTTGAGGAAGTTGAAGAGCCTCGTCCTACCAACCACCGAGAACATCCACATTTTCGACTCCACATCATGGGACTTTTGTTAGATAGCTCGCTATCGCTGATCAACCGGACCGGAGCTCACTACATCGCCGAGGACCTTGTTTCAGCCTTCGGCGGTAAAGGAACGGTAAGAAGGTGGCGTCTGTTGCAGCGCGAACTCCCCAAGGGCATCGCCCGGAAAATATGTGGGCGTTTGATGCTCCAGGAGATTACCCGACTTGGCACCTCGGACCGATTCCTCTGGCCGGAGCCAAAAACCAAAAAACTGACGAGGCTTTTTCTAGATCCGCTCTATGTCAGTCGTTCCAGGCTTGAGTCTTCCGATGTCGTCTTGTGTCACGACATCGGTCCACTCACCCACCCCCAACTCTACGACAGCGGGACCGTCACTGCGTATCAGAAAGCGTACAACAAGGTTGCCCAAGTGCAGCCTGGCGTCGTTTTTGTTAGCAACGCGTCTCGCCTCGCCTTTGAGAATCGATTTGGCACGGATTTTCGTTTTCTTCGGGCGATCCCTCTGTACATACGAAATGGCAGCGTCACTGGCCATACGGAACCGATCCCTGGTATCCAGCGGCCGTTCTTCCTAACCGTCGGAGCGCTGGAGACAAGAAAAAATCAACGAGTTGCCATCGAAGCTTTCGAACAATACGGCTTCGCCACGCGCGGCATTAGTTACATACTTTGCGGTGCGAGAGGCGCCGGGGCGGCGGAAATCGAAGCGGCAGCTGCACGTACGCCTGGAGTTAAAATTTTGGGGTACGTTTCGGATGCTCAACTTCGCTGGCTCTATCAAGAGGCAAGCGCGTTCGTGCTGCCGAGTCTCCTCGAAGGGTTCGGCATGCCAGCGCTGGAAGCCGCGCTGCGAGGACTGATTCCTATCGTTTCACGAGATAGCGCCCTCACCGAGGCAGTAAACGGTGCAGCCATCCCGGTGGATCCGACCTCGATCTCGGAAATTGGTGAGGCCATGGAGTCAGTTCTCGCATTGGATGAGGCAAAACAGAATGCATTGAGAAACGGAATGATGGCTCACGCTCAAGGCGCTACTCGAGAAAGATTCCTAGCAGAATGGAACGATTTGATTAGCACAGAGCTACAGTAGTTAACCGCGAAGAACAAAGAATGGATTCTACCAGTACAGACTCAGAATGCTCTTCGATAGGCGTTGTAATCGCGTCCAAGGGCCGTCCTGATTGTGTCAGGGAAACTATCGAATGTCTTCAGCACCAAACGCTCCAACCAAGTGAGGTCATCGTTGTCGTCCCCTCAGCTGAAGACTTGCCTGAGAACGAATGGGGAAAGCAAGTGCGCTACGTCGTTGGTCCACTTGGATTAACCACACAGAGAAATGCCGGGATCGCAGCGATCCCAACCAATGTGAAATATGTGGCATGTCTCGACGACGATTTTGAATTGAAAGCGGACTACCTTGAACAGGCGGTCGCGTTTTTGGATGCTAATATCCAGGTTGTCGGGATTTCCGGCCGCATTCTCAAAGACGGCGGCATTAGCCGCGAGGAAGCAAAGAAGTTAATCGCCAATTACAAACCCGATGGAACTCCGAGGGGCATGTTCTACAGCCGCGGATCGCATCATATTCTTTATGGTTGCAATATGGTTATGCGGCGACATCTACTAACTTACGAGAAATTTGACGAGAACCTTCCCTTCTATTCTTATGGGGAGGACTATGATTTCTCTATTCGCTTAGAGCATTACGGGCTCATCGGCCGCTTCGCAGGCTGCGTCGGCGTTCATCTGGCGACGCCGGGAGGCCGAGTGCAAGAACTGTTACGGGGCTACTCATTCGTAGCTAACAATTGGTACTTTCTGAAAAAAGGGGTGGTGCATCTACCCCCTTTTATGGCCTGGATTCGTTTCTGGTTGGTCTGCGTGGGAAAGAGCCTTTGGCAAAGCTTATCGAAGCTACTAAGAGGCGATCGCTCTCTGGATTGGAGTGGAAGAGTGAAAGGACATTTGTTGGCCATAAAGGATATTTATCTGGGACGATGCCACCCCCAGCGGATCAAGGAATTGTAACCAATCAGCGACGTCGCCATTGCCACAGGCGCGGGATTCAAGAACGGCTCCGGAGGGGTGACAACTAATCAGGAAACATCTTCTATGCCGCTCCTACGGAGCTAGTAGCCCTTTTTTGCGTACCGTTGCTATAAAGATTTCGCTCCTATGGAGCTGGGAGTCCTAGCGACTGAATCACCCGGCGCCGAAGCAGTCTTTCCACAGTCTGTTAGGCAATTCTCTCTTTCGACATCTTTAAACCATGAGAGTTGGATCATTTTTGAAAATATCCCTCGCCAGTACTGACGAAGAGTATTCCCAGACCTTCGTCCGTGATCACATTAACCGCCTGCCTGGCGAGGTGTTCCCTGTGCTTGGAGGCTGGCCGGACTGGAGGCACAAGGGGCAACTCATTCTCCCTAAGCGATATCGCCTGGGACTTCGCTTCTCCAAAAAATTTCCCTCCTGGGTGGCAGAACGAATCCGAAAAGCAGGTGAAGACCATTTAGCTTCGTTTATTAATCGCACGGACGTCACCCTGGCCGAGTTCGGTCCGGTCGGCGTTAGTCTCCTGCGCCCATGTCAAATCGCCAAGGTTCCTTTGGTCGTTCATTTTCACGGATTCGATGTTTACGACCGCAGAATTCTCGATCGGTACCAAAGGGAATACCAAGAGCTGTTTCGAAGCGCCGCCGCGTTTGTGGTAGTTTCAAAGGCGATGTCCGAGCAGGTAGCCCGGCTCGGCGCACCGCGGGAAAAAATTCACGTCAACTCTTGCGGCGTCGACGTGCTGCGTTTTGACGCCGCCGACGCCGGCAGTAACCCGCCACACTTTCTGGCTATCGGACGTTTTGTCGAAAAGAAGGCGCAGTTTTTGGCGATTCTCGCCTTCGAACGGGCCTTTCGGCAGTGTCCTGACATCCGATTGAGCCTCGTTGGCGATGGCCCTCTGTTGGACTGCTGCAAACAGATAGTGCGTGCGCTGCGCCTGGAAAACGCGGTGGAGTTCCTTGGCGTTGTAAGTCACAACAGAGTGCCCGCACTGATGCAGCGCTGTCGTGGATTCGTACAGCACTCAGTAACGGCGCCTTCGGGAGATTCTGAAGGGAATCCGGTCGCAGTCATGGAGGCGGGTGCAGCGGCGCTACCGGTCGTAAGCACAAAACACGCAGGGATACCTGACACAGTAGCGCACGGCGAGACCGGCCTGCTTTCAGAGGAGGCAGACATAGATTCTATGGCCAATCACATGGTCCTCCTAGCCCGAGATACGAACCTCGCTTCCGAACTGGGCAAGCAGGCAAGAGTGCGGATTCAGAACTTCTTTTCGATGGAACGTAGCATTCAGGGCCTCTACGGAGTTCTGGAAACCGCCGTGAAAGGAGAAGATCTCGCAACGCACCCGCAAGCATCGGAAATCAAATCTTGGAAACCAAACTCTGAACAATATGGGCATTTGGCAGAACGCTGAACTAACGTTGCCGCATTTATCCCCATGAATTTTCTTATCACCAATTCGGTGCCGCTGAACGGCGGTGATGAAGCACTGCTGCGGGCACTCGTCACGGCGCTCACCAATCGATGGCCGGATTCTAAGGTTACGGTTCTCTGCAAAGATCTTGAGCTAGCCCGCAAGCAGTTGCCGGATCTGAACCTGGAAGCGGACCTGGAGTTTGCGAAAACCGAGGAAGCTAGAAGGGACACTTTCGCATGCTATCATGCAGCCGATGTAGTTCTTTCCGCGCCCGGTGGATTCCTGCACGACTACTACTCAGTTGAGGAGCGTCTGCAAGGATTTGAAGTAGCGCTGGGCTTGTCAAAACCGCTTATCTTGATCGGTCAATCGATTGGGCCTTTCTGGAAAGGTAGGTCTATCAAGCGTGTGCGGAAGGTGCTCAACCGGGCATCCTACATTTGCGTCAGGGACCAGATCTCAAGCCGGCATCTGGCTCAGTGCGGAGTCAACTTAGCGAAGGTCAAAGTAACCGGTGATGCGGCGTTTTTGTGGCATAGGATAGCACCTGAACTATTCAAACCGAAGGCCGAATCGAATACCCGGCTCATTGGTTTGAGCTTTCGGGTGTGGCCGCTTGGTGATCAGGCAATGCAGGAAAAGACGATCGCGAAGGCCGAGCAACTGTGCCGCCACCTCCTGGCCGACGGCGATAAGAGAATTCTCTTCCTGTCTACCTGCCAAGGTATCCCCGGTTATGTGGACGATTCTCAGATGGCTTCGCTGATTCGCGACCGCCTCCCAGAGAATCTGCGCGCTCGGTGTGAACTGGATGGCGCGCGTTACGGACCGGTGGAACTGATCCAGGCGCTCGGACAATGCGACGCGTTTATAGGGATGCGATTGCATGCCTGTATCCTGTCGATGTTAGCTGGGGTGCCGGCTATGGGATTGGGCTATGAAGACAAGACACAGGAAATCTTTGAACAAATGGGCCTTGGATCGTACCAAATTCCGTTTACCAGTGAGGTAGAGAACTGGATCGAGAAGGCCGACTACTTTTTAGCAGGTGTAAGTGGCATTAAAGATCGGTTGGCCAAAGCGCTGGATGAGCGCTGCACGGCCGCAGAGGAAAACATTAAAGTGATTGAAGAACAATTATCCAATATGGCTGCTCCAGAGGTGAGCGCGCTCACAACTGAACAACGTTGGACTCAGTCGGTCGCACGTTACGGACGCCCGCATCTCCGTCTTCGGCAGGTGGCAGCGCTGGTGAAGGAGTTGGAGCCGAAACGAATGTTAGACGTCGGTTGCGCCACCGGTCATCTGCGAGTGCTGTGCTCGGGAGTCGAGTATACCGGGTGCGATTTCATCGCGCCGGCGCCTCCTGTCGGTTTTCCGTTTCATCAGTGTAATTTCAATCGGGAACCATTTCCGTCCGGTCTGAATGACTTTGACGTCGTCGTCTGCTCGGGTGTTCTCGAATACATCGACAATGCCCCCGCGTTCCTAGCCTCTCTCCGGTCGGCTTTAACGCCAGAAGGACACCTGATAATCACGTACTTCAACATGAACCACATTTCGCGCATCTGGAGGCTTATTACGGGGCGCTCTTTCCCGGTCCATCCCGATTGGCGGGGCTTCTACTCGCCGCGCGAAGTCCAGAAGGTCATCGAGAAGAGTGGATTTCAAATCCTCAAGTCCATCGCCACAAGTCACGCTCTTCGGCCCGCGGTTAGCGTCGAAGAGACCGTCTCGGCACCGCTGACTCTGGGTAGAACGCACTGGGGGTCGAGCCTATTTGCCCATCAGTTCATTTTCGTAGCAGCGAAGACTCTCGCACCAGACAGTTCCCAGATCTAACAATAGAAAAATTGTTAGCCGATATTCAGCTATCTCGAGATTTAGGATTTCACGCAAGAAGGCGGGCTCAGCATTTCTCCTTACCATCTGTCAGCACGAAGCTGCAAAGTTTCCTAACGGAACGTATTAACAAGAGCTAACTGCGAATAAATGAGTGCACTTCTTCAGGTCCAGGACGGATCTTTAAACCAAAGAAACAACTCGTACCTCGCCGGTACCCGGGTAGCGTTAGTGCATCACTGGTTTGTTTCGTTCGCCGGCGGTGAACGCGTGGTCGACACCATAGCGAGCATGTTTCCGAGCGCCGACATCTTCACTCTATTTCTCGATGAGGAAAAGCTTTCTCCGGGATTGCGAGGGCGAAAGATAACCAGTTCATTCCTCGACAGAATTCCAGGTGCGCGCAACGTCCATCGGCATTGCTTGCCTCTCTACCCACTCGCGGTAGAGATGTTGGATCTCAGCGGCTATGACCTGGTGATTACTTCCGACAGCGGGCCAATGAAGGGCGTCATCACCGACTTAGATGCGACCCACATTTGTTATTGCCACTCTCCCATGCGCTATCTCTGGGACGGGTACTCGGCCTACCGGCGGGATATGTCTTCGATCAGCAAAGTCGTTTTCGAACTAAGTTCTCACTACGTCCGGAATTGGGATTACCTAGCGGCGCAACGGGTAGATAATTTCATCGCAAACTCCGGTTATGTCGCTCGACGCATCCATAAGTACTACCGCCGGCGAAGTACGATCATTCACCCTCCCATTGATACGTCACGGAGTTATCTGGCCGGCAGCCACGATGATTATTATCTGGCTGTAGGGCGGCTGGTTCCCTACAAACGCACGGATGTGCTGATAGGCGCCTGCCAGAAGCTCGGCCGGAAGTTAGTCATTGTCGGCGACGGACCAGAAGTGGAGCGATTGAAGAAGTCGGCAGGGAAGAACGTTGAGTTCGTCGGCGAGGCAGCCGATGAACAACTAAGAGACATTTACGCGCGTTGCCGGGCACTGCTATTTGCTGCGGATGAGGACTTCGGGATGGTGCCGTTAGAAGCCCAATCATACGGACGCCCGGTGATCGCCTACGGCAAGGGAGGATCGCTGGAAACCGTAGTGGGCGCAGACAGCACGGCGGTCCGAGAGCGAGTTAACCGAGACGAGCCAATAACTGGAGTCTTTTTTGAAAAACAATCGGCCGATTCTCTCGCAAACGCGATTTTAGCATTCGAGGCCTCGGAGCATTTGTTCGCGCCAAAGAACATTCAATTGCACGCTCGCCGGTTTGATACATCCGTCTTTGTGGAGCAATTGCGCAACTATATCGGGTGGGCAAAAGAGAACCGAGAAGCCAATTTGGAGTCAGCGACCACGACAAACGAGTTCGAAGAGGGCCGGATGGCGCGACAATTCGCTTGACTATTTTTTGCTTTTCCAGTTGGTTGTGCCGACAAAAAACGATACGATCTATTAATCGGAAATTAGCGGAGTACTGACAGGGCAGCAAATGCAACTGGAGCTGTTGCTTAGGGATACCAGGAAAAGCTTTTTGGCTGAGCAAAAAGGCAAAGGCGACTATCGGCGGTTAGCCCGGGTTGGCTATCGCTTAGAAGGAACGACTTTCTGCAAAGGGTTTAACGATTTCACATGAATACTTTAGCCAGGCGCGGGGTCTAACCCCAAAGCCTTGCAAGGAGGCGACAATGGCGACTAACGAAAATCTATTTTCTAGAAGTGCATCGAATCGTATTTCTGGCTCCGCTGAGCTGGTAGCCGGTGCACCGAATGTTCTCTGGCGTTTCCCGACGCGCGATGATAGCGCGCGCCGAGGTCGGGAATTTGGCCGCCAAATTCTAGCGATTGCTTTTGTAGGTGACTTTTTTGTCATTCTGGCAGGCCTGTTACTCACGTTCTTTATCCGATTTCAAAGCCCCATTCGTGAATGGGGTTTCAACGCCCAGCCCGTACTCAGCGATTATCTCGGGTATATTTTGCTAGCCGCGGTGCTTTACGAGGGAATGCTCTGCTACGGCGGTGTCTACGATCATCGCCATTTGCTCCGCTTGCGTGCAGTGACCGGCAATATTCTAAAATGGTCGGTTGCCTGGGTTGGGTTGATTTTGCTCGGATCGTTTCTCCTCAAATTTCAGCCCCCGATGTCACGAATCTTTTGCGTGATGGCTTGGGTGGTCACCCCCACTCTGCTGCTGATTTGGCGCAGTGCGTTTCAAATGGTTTTGAAAGGGACCTCTGCTGCCTCTGCGCTGCGAATGCGGGTCGTGTTCGTCGGCTGGAATCAGTATACGGCTCACCTGGCCCAGAGCTTCAATCGCTCCCACGGCTCGGCTTACCTGGTTGTCGGCTACATCCACGGGCATGCCAACGAACACGCGGACCCTTCGATTGCCTATCTGGGTTCGGTTGAAGAAGCGGAACGCATCATTTCTTCAATACCGATCGACATCTTGATCCTGGCTGATCTCGAATATGAGGGTCATCAGATCGTGAATCTGGCTGGCGCATGCGAGCGCGAAATGGTGGAGTTCAAAGTGGTGCCTTCGTATTTTCAGATCCTGGTATCGGGGCTCCACTTGGAAACAGTAGGCGGAATTCCAGTTCTTGGAGTCGGCCGGCTGCCACTCGATCGAATTGTGTGCCGGGCATTCAAGCGAACCGTCGACATCGCTGGAGCAATGGTCGGCCTGCTGTTATCGTTACCGATCATCAGCATCTTCGGTACGCTGGTCTATCTTGAGTCTCGCGGCCCCATCTTCTATCGACAGCGCAGGTCCGGGAGAAATGGAAAGCCATTCGACATTATTAAGATTCGCAGCATGCGCCTGGATGCGGAAGGCAATGGTAAAGTCGGTTGGACGGTCCAAAATGACCCGCGACGGCTACGCATCGGCGGCTTCATGCGGAGATGGAACATCGACGAGGTGCCGCAGTTTTGGAACGTGCTGAAAGGCGAGATGAGCCTGGTAGGTCCGCGGCCTGAGCGTCCGGAGTTGGTTGCGACGTTCAAGCGGGAGATCCCGCACTACAATGCTCGCCACAATGCCAAACCCGGAATTACGGGTTGGGCGCAGGTTAACGGTTTGCGTGGTAACACCGATCTGGCTGAGCGGATTAATTACGATCTCTGGTACATGGAAAATTGGAGTCCGATTCTGGATTTCCAGATCATGTGCATGACCTTTTTCAAGCACCGCAACGCGGCCTAGCAGGAGCTATAAATATTGCGCTCCTACGGAGCTAATCATCGGCGCCGCTGCAATCGACGTTCGTTTCCGCCCTCGGGATATAGGCTGCGAGAAGGTTCCCTTCTATGCTCTGTATCGGTCATAGGTTTCTGCATCCGTTCGCGTAGACTGGCGCAACTCTTCGCATGGCACTGCTCGCAGGCGCGCGGAGACGAGCCAATCACTGAAAGACGATCATCCTGGGTTCATCTGATATCGGCATACCAGTGACCGTAACTTGGGTCCCGCTTTGCGACCAACTATACGACGATAGCGGCACTTGATTTCCTGTGAGGGTATTGATCACGCAGGCTTCCGAAAACGCATGGGGAACCGTGAATATGAGTTGGCACTGACTCGACGGTGGTGGAGTTCGCGGGTCGTGGTTTCCAAACCAGAAGGCAACGACGGTCTTGGTGCCTGAGCCCTGATAGGCGAAGGCTTCAACATCTGCGAAATCTCCATTCGTAACCGAGTTAACGGCCACAACGCTGCTTCCGCCATATACACCGCTCAGGTGAGCGGCCTGAGTCGCTCCGGTTAGGAATCTGTGAAGTAACTTGAAACGTCCGTTAACCTTATGAAGCTATCCGTGATAATCGCGACTCGGAATCGGGCGCACGCCATTGCGGAGTCTCTGGATTCGATAGCGGCCTCCTTGGCGAATGCCGCACCAATCGACGCGGAAATTGTCGTAATCGACAATGGTTCACGAGATGCGACCTCGAAGGCTGTGGAGCAATGGGCGGTCGGATGTCCGTTCCCGGTGCGTCTGGTGGTGGAGCCACGGCCCGGTCTATCCGTTGCGCGCAATCGGGCGCTACGTACTGCCCAAGGAGAATTACTGGTCTTCACCGACGACGACTGTCGCTTAAGCAAGCAGTACATCAGCGAGCTGTTACGCTACGATGCCTCCGACGTAGAGCCAGTACTACGCGGCGGGAGCGTTGAGCTCGGTGACCAAACCGATTTGCCAATCACAATCAGGACCACCGAGACGCGGCAGCGATTCAATCGACACACCGATCCGGCGACGCATGATTCCATCGTCGGCCACATCAGTGGATGCAATATGGCGATGCGCCGAGCCCTGGTCGAAAAGGTGGGTCCTTTCGATGAGCGTTTCGGAGCAGGTAGTAAGTTGGAATCAGGCGAGGATTCTGACTATCTATTCCGTGCTTACCTGGCGGGTTTCACGCTCGAGTACGTCCCGGACATGACGGTCTTTCATTACCACGGACGAAAGCACAAGCCGGTTGGCTACAAATTGTACCGGGGTTATTCCATAGGCGCCGGCGCCATCTACGCGAAATATTTATTTAGACAGCCAAAGCTCTGTGTCCCGTTCTGTTGGGACCTCAAGAAGTCGATCAGCGAGATTGTTTCCGGCAAAAACCTGTTTTATCCCATCATCGGCTTTTCCTTTAAGCACAAGGTCGCTTACGCCGCACTGGGAGCGATAAAATTTTGTTTAATCTCGCAGCGCCTCCAACCCTGGCCTGCACAAGATTCGGCACAGTCAGACAATGCCGCGTCCTGGAAAAAAAACTGGCTATGAAATACTCCAATACTATTTACACAGTTGCCTTATCGATTGTTTTTTTTGTTCCATTCGCGGTCGCCTTCGTGGCCCCCACGCTGGAGCCCTACCCCGCTCTGTTACTACCGTCCGGTGCAGGAACGATCAAGACAACAGAAGATCAGATGGATTTTACTAGAACATCGATCTTTGGAAAACGCGCGGTTGGCGACTCTTGGACTCGTTTATCTCCGTCACAGTTCCTAAGTCCGATTCCGCCGGAATTTTTCCCGTCGCTTGCGCAACGATATTTCGCCTTAAGACCTGTGGCGCCTGTTCCATACAGAACCAGGGTAGGCGTGGTGATTAAGGTCAATCCGCGCAAAGTCGACGAAAAGGATATTCCGCGCGCCAAAGAATGGCTTCGGACACGACTCAAAGAAACCGGTTGTGAAGACAGTTTATTACGGATCAGTCAAGAGGTTGTTACAATTCGCCGGTCGGACGGCGCCGAATTAGGAGTGAGAAATGAAGATGATAGTATTTTTGAACTTCGTTGAGCGCGGGCTAGCGATCGCCTGGCAAAGGCTCGAAGAGACGTGTAGCAACGATGCTCACTCGTTGGGACTGTTCAGAATATTTTGGGGTTGCTTTATCTTACTTTTTGACGCGCCCTACTCCGCTTTTGTAAGTCACGTTCCACAAGCATTTTACAATCCACCGGTTCTCAGCCTAGCAAATTTTTTTTCCGGGTTTCCACCGTATTGGCTAATGCTCGGCGGTGATTTAGCGAAGATTTGGCTCGTGGTGCTAATCACTGTCGGGATCAAGACAAGATGGTGCACCATCACTTTCTGTGTGTTAACCTTTCTCTCGAACAGTTTCGTGTATTCCCTCGGCAAGATCGATCACGATGTGGTTCTGTGGACAATCACACTCTGTTTGGCGTTCACCGACTGGGGAGCACACTACGCTCTTGTCCCCGATCGGCACGCCGATCCCAAGGTTAGCAGGCGAGCCCTCGCCACCGCGGGTGTAGTGATCGCCTTCGGATTTTTCACTGCGGGCTTCGAGAAGGCCCTGCATTGGGTTAACCTCGACTTTTCGAGCGGCGGCTTTCTCAGCTGGTTTTATCCTGGATACTACCTACTTGATCGAAAGCTCTTACTTGCGCCTTTGGTATTTAGAGTACCAGCACAGTCATTTAAGATTCTGGATTATACCGCAGTAGCATTTGAGCTCTCGCCGTTCTTGTTTTTGTTCGCGGGACGAACCGCTTGGCGCATCTGGTTGTTAGTAGCAACCTGTTTTCATTTGGCAAACGCTTTACTTCTCAATATCCCGTTCTACATCCATGTACTCGTGTATCTCCCATTCATTTCTTTTCCCCGCGGCTTAGGGAGACTGAAGCTTGAAGCGCGAGAAACTAGCCTGGCTTTTCGTTGGTGGCTTCCAGTGACCGTTGGCGCTGTTATATTAGGTTTTGCGCTCACCGCGCAGCGTCTGACAGGAGGAGGCTCTCCATTCCTTTTTATTGAGGGAGCGCCGGTTGTGAGTATCTCTCTGTACGTTTCGTTGGTAGTGCTGAGCTTCTGCGCCCTGATAATTGCACTTGACCTTAGAAGGCGGTTAGCTAGCGCAAGACTATCTCGTACCAGTTTTCATAGCGCTGTGTATGCAAATGCTTCGAGTGTAAACGATCCGGCGAGACTGAGCCCCAGCAGAGATAAAGTTCGTTAGATCGGGCAACATTGTAGGTCAGATACACTATACGTGCAAAGTTATGAATATGATGCCGTAGTAATCGGAGCGGGCCCTAACGGGTTGGCTGCCGCAATTAGGATAGCGCAACACGGTTTTTCCACTCTGGTCCTGGAAGGAAGCGATAAAGCCGGGGGCGCATGTCGGACCGAGGAGCTTACCTTGAATGGATTTCAGCACGATGTCGGTTCAGCCGTGCACCCACTTGCGCTCGCTTCGCCCTTCTTCTCATCCCTTCCGCTTGAGAAATATGGTCTTACTTGGGTTCAACCCGGACTGCCCCTTGCGCACCCGATTAGTGATCGGGCGGTTGCCGTACTAGAAAGATCGGTGCAGGAGACTTCTGATGCGTTAGGAAAAGATGCTCCTACATACAATAGAATTTTCGGACCGATCGTCTCGTGTTCGAAAAGCCTGATTGAGGAGTTTCTGCAGCCGATGATCCATGTCCCCCGGCATCCATTAACAGCGACTAGATTCGGCATTTCAGCCGTCTTGTCCGCTCAGCAATTTGTCCGCAGCCATTCCTTCGGAGAAACCGCAGCAGCCCTTTTTGCGGGCAACGCGGCACACTCGTTTTTGCCCCTCTCATCGCCTGGTTCCGCAGCTTTTGGTCTTATGCTGGGCATGCTTGGACATTCCGTCGGATGGCCAATTCCGAGTGGTGGCGCTAAGACGATCTCGGACGCTCTGTTGGGGCACCTCAAAAATCTGGGCGGGAAAATACAGACTGGAGTCTTCGTTACGAGTTTAAATCAGTTGCCTCGGACGCGGGTCATTTTGTTAGATACCACTCCGCGTCAACTTCTCCGTCTTGCCGGGCAGCAGCTTCCGGTCCGCTATCGACGAAGGCTTGAACATTTCAGATATGGACCGGGCATTTTTAAAATCGACTATGCCCTTGACGGACCACTACCGTGGATTCACGAGGTCTGCCAGAGGGCTGGAACCATTCATATGGGTGGAACATTCGATGAGATTGCCCAGGCAGAAGCCGAGGTTTCTCAGGGCAAATGTCCGGAGCGACCGTTCTTGTTGCTTTCCCAACCGACGCTATTCGATCCTACGCGTGCGCCATCAGGGAAGCACATTTTGTGGGCGTATTGTCACGTTCCGAATGGCTCCTCTTTTGATATGACAGAACGCATCGAAAAGCAGATCGACCGCTTCGCGCCGGGGTTTTCCAACCGTATATTATTTCGCCGTGCCACCCCAGCCATAGAGCTTGAAAGCAAAAACGCGAACCTAATCGGTGGAGCTATCACCGGCGGCGCCAATGATCTATGGCAAATGCTAGCTCGGCCGACATTAAGCACTGTACCGTATCGCACACCGATCAAAGGTGTTTTCCTTTGCTCTTCCTCTACTCCTCCAGGAGGAGGTGTACACGGAATGTGCGGATTTCATGCAGCAAATGCGGCGCTTAGGTTTCTGCAACGACGCCCATGAAGACCGCCTATCTGATCGTCGCATAAATATCCAGAGCGTCTGGGCCGCCCGGCCGGAGCTCTGACGGCGCAAAATAGCGCTCGTTCGAGCACTAAACGCTGGTCAGAGCGCGGCTGAGGAAACGCGTCCCGGTTCTCGCTTTCGAGAAGGAGCCGGTAGACAGCCCCGATAAGGGAGGGGTTGCCTACCGGCTCTTTTTCATTTGGACTTAAAGCTCAATCCTATATCTCACTGGCCCGGCACCACACCCCGATCTGATCACCGTTCCACTTGGCCTATAGTGGTAGCAGCAGATAACAAAACCGCCGACAGCGTAACCTCCAGAACAGTTTTGCGGTTATACCCTTCACTTTACTATCTCCTAACTTTGCGTCTTGGTGTCCCTGACCGACGAAGCCTTGGCAAGGTTTGCTCGGTCTGAGATTTCTCCTGTTTAGCCGTTTCAGTTAAACGGTTGAGCGAGTTCTCCGCGACGAATTCCGCCGCTTGCTTACCCAGGTTCTTCAGCGCGTTAACCAGCTGGACGCGTTCGGTTGGCTTTAAGATTTGGGCCAGTTTTTCCATGTCTTCAGCATGCACGCTGAAGATCGTGGCGATTAGGTGGCGGCCTTTCGGCGTCAGGTCGACTACCCGGACTCTGCGATCGGTTCCGCTCTCCATCCTGGTTACCAGGCCTCTCTCGTACAGGCGATCCACGGCGATGCTGATCGAACCCGGGGTTAGAAAGACCTTAGGACCGATCGTATTCACCGGTAAGGGCCCTTTGTGGAGTAAGGCTTCCAAAACTCGAAAATCCGAGTCCCCTAGACTATGGCTCTGAAAGCTCCGGGCAGCATAACCGTTCACCGCGTGGAACGCTTTCATCATAACCAGCCAGATATGAACGCCGCGAGTGTCAGTGGGCATAGGAGACATATTGACATCAATATATTTTGTATCAATGTATATCGTAAGCTAAAACTAAATTTTTCATTAAATGCAGATCGGTATTGATAGTTTTGTTGAAACCAGTCTAGGCCCTGCTCACCGCGGCGCCCCCAACGGCGCGGAGCGTGTCCGTGACTTGCTCGAAGAGATCGAGTTAGCCGACCAGGTCGGCCTCGATGTCTTCGGCGTTGGCGAGCATCATCGTCCGGAGTTTATCGCCTCTGCGCCTGCTGTTATCCTGGCCGCAGCCGCCGCCCGCACCAAGCGGATCGGATTGACCAGCGCCGTCAGCGTCCTCAGCTCTGAGGACCCGGTGCGCCTCTTTCAGCAGTTCGCTACTCTGGACCTGATTTCCCAGGGCCGCGCTGAGATCATTGTGGGCCGGGGCTCCTTCATCGAGTCCTACGCACTCTTTGGATTTGATCTCGAGGACTATGACTCGCTCTTTTCGGAGAAACTGGAGCTTCTGCTCAAGATCCGCGAGAACACCTTGGTAAATTGGTCCGGGAAACATCGGGCCGCCCTGACCGGGCAAGGCGTCTATCCGCGCCCGGTCCAAAATCCACTTCCGATCCGCGTGGGAGTGGGCGGTACACCTAAGTCTTTTGTGCGGGCGGGTTTACTCGGATTGCCGTTGGCCGTTGCGATCATTGGTGGTGAACCGCACCGGTTCCGTCCTCTGATTGACCTTTATCGGGAGGCTGGAGCGAAGGCCGGTCACAGGCCAGAAACCGATAGACCGGATACAGCACGGCCCGTCGGTCTAGATGTCAGTATTCATTCCGTCGGATTTGTCGCGGACACTAAGAAACAAGCCGCTGACGATTTCTATCCGCCCTACGCTGAAATCTTTGGGAGGATTGGCAAAGAACGCGGATGGCCACCAATCAGCCGGGCACAATTCGATGCTAGTTGCGGGCCGACCAACGCTTTGTTAGTTGGTGATCCTGAGTCGATTGCCGAAAAGATTCTTTACGAGAACGAAGTACTTGGCGGTATCAGCAGAATGACAATCCTGCTAAACGGTGGTGTTATACCCCACCGAAAAGCAATGCACGCGATTGAACTTCTAGGAACTCGTGTAGCGCCCATGGTAAGAAAAGAACTGGCATCCAAAAGCCAAGATGCCGGGCTAGGAAAAGCGGCGTAACACCAGAAAAGGGAAAACAAGAACCGCAGATGGACGCAGATTTACGCAGATAGGTTGGGTGCGCACCCAGCCGAGGCCGCGAACGCCGATGTTCAGCAAGGTTCACCGAAGCCTCGAGAACCTCAATTTCCTGTTGTGGTCAACGGGTTAGAGCGAGGCGTCCCATTGCAATTTTGGGTAACGAAAGTTGAAGATCAGTCCGAGCGGGAGTCCAGTGATCCGCAGATAGTTTATCATTTGGCCTCTCCATGATTGGTGATTCGATCGATCACTTTTGTGTCAACGATGATCTTCTCCGCCGCGATCAGATCAGGGACATACAGTATCTAATTCACCCTGCGCGTTGAAGTCTCCCGGCTGAACCTGCGTTTATCTGCGTCCATCTGCGGTTGTTCTGTTTCGGGGCGGCTCCTTAATGTGGACCTTCGATAATCCGTTGCAGGGTAAGTTCGCCGATCTTGGCATGGCGAGGATTGTCCGCCAGGCCTGTCTCCAGAAGCAGAGTGCCCAGATTGATGGCCCAGCCTAGCGCCCGCGACCAGGTCGCGGGCGAAACGGCACCGTATTCGGCGATCGCGGTTTCGCGTGCTGCTACAGTCGGGAGCAGCATCCAGATGGACGCAAGATCGGTGGCGCTATCTCCGGCAGCGATGTCGGCCCAATCGATCACTCCCGTGAGTTTGCCATCTTCGACTAATACGTTTTGCGCGTGAAGGTCGCCGTGGAGCCAGGTTGAGAGCTCGGCCGGTGGAGCTTCTAAGGCCGATTCCCAGATTTTGGATACGGTTGAATTTGCGAGTAACGTCTTCTGGGCGAGACGCTGCATCCGTTCCTGTACTGCGATTGTTCTTTGCTGAAGCGGGACCCCTCTTGCGGGATTTTTGGGCGCGTCGGCCGGCGCAGCAACGTGCAGAGCACGGAGGAAACGCGCTAACGGTTTTGCCTGATCAGCTGTTAGGGGTGCAAGGTCCGCGGTTTCGCCGGGCAACCACGGGACGATGCTCCAAGGCCAGGGATACTGGTCGTTCGGTTTTCCTATCCTTAGAGGGGACGGCACCGGCACGGGCAATTGGGGAGCTATTGCCGGAAGCCAGCATTGTTCATGCTCGAGCATGGCTACACTCGCGAGGCGGCGTGGGAGCCGAACCGACATGCCTTCACCCAGCCGGAACATAAAGTTATCCCAGCCGGCGGCGGTTTCTTGGAGAGATAAATCAGAAAGGTCCGGATGCTGAGTTCTGAGCAACGCACGAACTGTTTCGATGTCGACGACGACCTCTGCGTCGGGAGCCCTGGTGATTTGGGACACGATAGCTTGGTTCCACGGTGGTCAGGCGACGTCAAGCGAGCGTCAGTGCCTATTCGGACCCGGCGTTAAAGCCCTGCGCCGACTCTTTTTCGCAACGCGCTCCAAGCAAACGCGTGTAGAATTGGGCAGCCCCCGTTATGGAACCCCAAAAGGACCAAGGCGAGCTTCAAGAGAGAGAACTGGCTAAGTTGGCTCCGCTAGCTCGCGAGATACCTAACATCGATTCGGCGATCGCCGAGATTGCGCGGTTTTCGGCGGAGCTGACACTGCCGCGAGGCACCATCCATGTGATCAGTGACATACACGGTGAAGACAAAAAACTTCGCCATGTCATTAATAACGCCTCGGGAACGTTGCGGCCGTTGGTCGAACGGTTGCTGAAAGACCGGATACCGCCCGAACAATTTCAAGAGATTCTTACCCTGGTTTTCTATCCAGCGGAAGTAATCGGCCGTTTAGAGCAAACCCTGGCCTCGCAACAGGAACGAAAAGATTATGCGACGCGTACGCTGCACGATCTTTTCAATATCGTCCGCGTGTTAGCCGCGCGCCGCAGCCTCAAGCATTCTATGCGGGTTTTCCCGGCCGAGTATAGGGAATTGCTAGCCGAGATACTTCATGAACCGTCGACGGAGCGGGACCGCTCTTATGTCGACGCGATTGTCGATGAGTTAACCCGTCGCGGACGCGTGCTGCATCTGATCCATTTGACCGGTCGCGTCATCCGGAACTTGGCCATCGATGAACTGATTATCGGAGGCGATGCCTGGGATCGCGGTCCGAGAGGCGATCGGGTGATGGACTATATCATGCAACAGCCGAACGTTTCTTTCGTCTGGGGCAACCACGATGTGGAATGGCTCGGCGCTTGCCTCGGGCATCGAGCCCTCATCTGTCAGGTACTACGAATTTCACTGCGTTATCGCCGACTCACTCAACTAGAGGAAGGCTACGGAATTCCTGTGCAACCGCTCGAAGTCCTGGCTCGTACCGCGTACGCGGACGATCTGGCCGAACATTTCGAAACCAGGGGAACCGGTCTGCGCGAGAAAAGCATGATGGCCCGCATGCACAAAGCTGCGGCAATTATGCAGTTCAAGTTGGAGGGACAAATGATTGCCCGGCACCCTGAGTGGGGCCTCGACCACCGGCGCCTTTTGCATCGGATAAATTATGAGGCCGGGACAATTGAGGTGGATGGCGTTTATTATCCGCTGCTGGACACGCACTTTCCCACCATTGATCCAGCGAATCCTTATGAGTTGACCCACGAAGAAGAAGCTTGCCTGGAACGAATACGGCGCTCATTCATGGCTAGCCAAAAGCTTTGGGACCAGGTGCGCTGGATGGTCTCACACGGGGCCATGTATCTGAGGCGGCAAGAACATCTGATTTTTCACGGCTGCGTTCCGGTGGACGAAAACGGCGAATTCTTGCCGATGAGCGTGAACGGCACATCGTACTCCGGACGGGCGTTGTTTGATGCCATTCAGGGTTATGTCTACCGGCTGCTCGATGGCCCGCTGAACGAAGAACCAGACTTGCTCTGGTACTTATGGAGCGGCCCAGCCTCGCCACTTTTCGGGAAAGATCGAATCACGACCTTGGAACGGGATTTGATTAAGGACCAAAAGACTCATGTTGAAACCAAGAACCCCTACTTTCGTCTCATCCACGAAGTGTGGTTTTGCGACAAAGTTCTTTCTGAGTTCGGCGTGCCGGTTGAACAAGGCCTAGTCGTGAACGGACATGTGCCAGTCGAGGTTGAAAAAGGAGAATCACCCCTGAAAAAGAGCGGGAAAGCCATCACTATCGATGGCGCGTTCTCCGAGGCCTACGGTGATCACGGATTCACCCTGGTGTTAGAAGCGCATCGGACGTTTTTGGCGAAACATCATCACTTTGAATCGGTAGAGGCAGCCATTAACAAAGGAGCAGATATCATCCCAAGTATCACCGTGGTCCGCGAATGGCCTAATCCGAAACGAGTCATGGACAGTCAGCGCGGCCGATACTTGGTGCAAGTGATCAAACTCCTGGAAGAGCTTATCGAGGTATATCGAAATAACGATCTCCAGCAGCGATTCTAGGGTGGAGGCGCTTAGGTTCTACGTTTCAAGTTGTAGGTTTTGCGCAGATTGACGAATTAGCGGTTCTTTCGATCGTTTCCAGGATGAATCCTCAACCGCTTACCGCCTCTGTCATTGGCTGTGGGACTGGTGGCCGATTGAGCTTGGAGGCGCTTTCAGCTTCTCCGCACTTTCGCATCGTTGCTGCTACCGATCTTCGGCCCGAGGTCCGAGCGTCTCTAGAGCAAGAATTTTCCGGGCTACGGACATTCGGTTCGCACCAAGACATGTTGGCTCATTGTCCGACGGATGTGGTCTGCGTGAGTACTTACGCTCCGTCCCATGAATCGATCGTACTCGATGCTATTGAGCTGCCGTCTTTGCGCGGGATTTTGGTAGAGAAACCGCTTGCCGATATCGCGATCGCCGGACGGAGAATTCTTAGCGCGATCAAGTCGCGGCGGCTGCCCATGGTCGTTCCTCATGGCCTGCGCACGAGGGCGACAGCGCTGCAAGTCATCGAGAGAGTCCTCCACGGTGAAATCGGCGAGTTACGTTCAATCGAGATTCAATGTGACAAATGGGATCTGTTGAACGCCGGGATCCATTGGCTCGACTTTTGTCTGGCAGCGACGGGCGAATCCCCCATTGTCACGGTGTTAGCTGCTTGCGATACCTCCACTCGCACCTATCGCGATGGGATGCAGGTCGAGACGGTTGCCGTTACTTACGTTGAAAATGTTAGTGGCGTCCGCATGATCGTGCAGACCGGCGATGTTATCAGCGTCAATACTCCGGGAAAGAAAACGTTGTTTCGTTTGGTCGGCACTGCCGGGATCATCGAGTTTTGGGGTTGGGAGAATGGTTATTCGATACTGAACACTCAATATCCGGCTGGGCAGACCATTGTTCCGCAGGAGTTTCCGGTGTTCGGTCATCGCCGGCATTTAGAAATCTTAGCTGAGCAAATCCGGTCAGGAACACCGGACTATCGGCTGCCTGAGAGCTCCCAAACTGCATTAGAGATCTGCGAGGCAGCGTTTCTCTCATGGCAGCACCGATGCCAGGTGCGATTCCCTCTCGCCTCTTTTGTTCCGCCTTCCCCATCCGATTGGCAGCCGGGTAAGGCGTATTCGGGCGTCGGCGGTGGACGGGATGGACGGAAGTTGGCCTGAAGGGGAGTTCGAGGAGATCTGACTAGCCGCCCGGAAAAACACTCTCCGAATACGTTTAGACGTTGCAGACCAGCAGACGTTTTCGGGAGCCGCTTGCTGTAAAACCATAGAGCTGCCAGCCGATAAAGCGGCTCCCCTCCAGGCCGACGCGTATCCTGACGCCTTTCCTTCCCCTGAACTCCTTGCACTGCTCGAACTCCCCTGGTTTCCTGTCCCATGCCCCTTTCTTTCGGAATCATTGGCAGCGGTTGGCGTGCTGAATTTTTCTTACGGATCGCGCGGGACTTGCCGGAACAATTTCCTTTAGCGGGCGTAGTCGCTCGTAATCCGGACAAACGAGCGGAACTTGGCCGGCGTTGGGCGGCTCCAACGTTTTCGACCTTGGACGAATTACTGACCGAAAAACGTCCCGACTTTGTCGTCACTTCGGTCTCAGCCACTGCTAATCTTGAATGGATGGAGCTCTTGTCGGAGCGAGGCGTACCAGTTCTCTCCGAAACACCAATTGGACGGGATCTTAAGGAACTTCGCCGGGTGGTCGATCTAGAACGGGCAGGAGCGCGGATCCAAGTCGCGGAGCAATATATTTTTCAGCCACTACACGCGGCTCGCCTGGCGCTAATCGAGAGCGGTAAATTGGGAGCCATCCATGAGGCGGACGTCTCCATTGCTCACGGTTACCACGGTGTCAGTTTACTTCGACATTTTCTGCAAACTGGCCTGAGATTACCGAAGATCACCGCCCGCCGTTTCACCTCGCGAATCGTGGCAGGTCCGCATCGGGCCCGGCTACCTACTGAGAAGAAGATCGTGGAATCGGTCAGAACAATTGCCCAACTCGATTTCGGAGACCGGTTGGGAATTTTCGATTTTACGGGAGACCAATATCACTCCTGGATCCGATCCCCGCGGTTGATGGTGCGCGGTGAAGAGGGCGAGATTAATCAAACGACGGTCCGTTTACTGAAACGCTTTGATACCCCGTTCCAGTTCGATCTAGTGCGGCGGGATACCGGGCACGCGGGCAACTTAGAAGGTTATTCGCATCGGAGCATCAGCGGCGGAGGAGAGACCCTGTACGAGAATCCTTACCCGTCTATGCGTTGGAACGACGATGAGATCGCGGTCGCCACTTCACTGTCTCGGATGGCAAACTACCTATCGACAGGCGAACCCGCTTACAGCGCAGCGGAAGCGTGTCACGATTGCTATCTCGACCAGCTCATCGCTGAGGCAGCGACGAGTGGTCAGGAAGTTGTTGGAGAGACGGAGCCCTGGATGTCAGTGCGGTAGGGTCTGGAGGGGAGCCGCTTTATCATGTGACAGCTCTATCGTTTTGCAGCAAGTGGCTCCCGAAAACGTCTCTTGGTCTGCCAAGCCCCCAACGTATTCGGAGAGCGTCTTTCTCCGCGCACCTGGTGGTCTCTAAAACCCGGTTCTCGGCATTAATCCGGTCCGTTTACCGGAAGCATTGAAGCGGTGATAGAACAAAAACGCGTCAGGGGTAATTCGGGGGAGCCGCCTGCTGCCTCGTGGTTCGGCCAGATACGCCCTGATGCGAATACGGGAGGGTGTATAGCCAAAGTCCTAAGCGGCTCCCCTCCAGCCACTCCTCCTGGCTTCTGAAACTACTTCAGCTTAGCCAGTACTTGTTCGCCCTCTTGTTTAACCTGCGTATCGTCTTTCTCGGTATTCTGCATCGCAAGGCCTTTTTCGATAAGGTGGCGACCTTCATCTTTCCGGCCCATCTCTACATACACGGTGCCGAGAGCGATATAATGCATCAGGCGATTGGGGTTGAGCTGAATCGCTTTTTCAAAGCAGGTGGCTGCCTCCTGATACGTGGCCGGGGGTAACCCTCCCACTGCTTGAGCGAGCGCTCGATGCAACGGATCCACCTCGGCCAACCCCTGATACCAACGGCCTAAGACGTGCCAGCCCAAATCATTGCTCGGGTCGAGCTCCGTCGCTTTATCGCACGCATCTTTGACGATATGGACCGAGTCAAACCTTTGTCGGAGGCCTTCATAAGGCTGCAGCTTTCCGACGCTGATCGCCACAGCTAGTTGGGCGTCCGGGTCTTTTGGGCTGACCGCGACCGCTCTTCTCGCGTAGTCAACCGCCTCACCCCCGAGGCGAACCTTGCTCGTCCGGTCCGTCTCATCCATCATCAGGTGCCGGTACTCCCGCGATATGTGGCAAAGTAAACGGACATTGTTGGGTTCAAGCTTTTCGGCCGGCAGATAATATTTGAGGGCCTCAGTGGCTTGAAATTTGGCGTAGAACAGATCTCCTTCAGCGATCAATGCATCGGCTGACTGAGCTCGCAGCGATCCGCCAGTAAAAAGCAGTGCTACGACGACTGGAATCGGGCGTAGAAAAACAACATTCATAATTCTCACAAACCAGGGACGCTTGTAAGGACCAAGAAGGGCCGGAACGCAGCTGGCAGCTCTCAGAGTGTATCAGCTACAAAACTATCGGCAATATTGAATTTTGTTACAATTCTGTGAGAATTGCAAGTCAACAGGGATACGAGCGAGCTCCCCCGTTTTTTGTGATGCCAAACACAGCGAAACTTGGTCAGGCAGGACCAACGGATTAGCGCGATCTCTTCTGGCTTTCCTCGACAATCCGTCCGGCATTTAGAAGCTCTGCCTCACTCAATGGGGGCCCGACCAGTTGCAAACTAGTCATCGGGAAATGCTCGTGGTTCAGCGGAATGGGAACCGCTAACGCCGGATTTCCAGCAAGATTTACCGCGACAGTATTCTGGATACTCAACACCCGTGCTTCTAAGAGGGCGATTCGACCAAACCAGGGAATTGCGGGCGGCGTTGTCTGAAGGGTTGGCAGAGCGATGAGGTCTACTTTCTTGAATTCCTGATGCAAAGCATGTTGCCACGCCGGGCGGCGTGCCAGCGCTTTCTGGTACTGACCTGGGTACAAAATTCTTCCAAGAAGAATTACCGCCGTGGTTCTGGCACGAACTCCCAATTTAAAGGCGTATTTTTGGTCACTCATCCAGGCGGCAGCAGCCGCCACGGTATTACCGTCCTTGGTAGCGGCCTCCCACTTCGCTTTGAAAGCTGGATTCAACGGAACGACCTGAAATCCCGCGCGGGTCAAGGCGGCATCGACCGCCTGGTCGATTTTAGGATCGGTACCGCTTAAATAGAGTCTCCCGACTTTGATCTGTTTTGCGAGAGGCTTCTCCTTAACGGCTGCCGCATACCGGGCGGCAAAACCTCGCTCCAATAGATCCATGCCTTGGACAACGTGGGCGACGTCTTTGCCCATAGGACCGACCGTGTCCAGATGTTTCGGCTCGACGGGAAACACTCCCTTCAGAGGGACCAAACCAAAAGTTGTTTTAAGTCCTACGATCCCGCAGCAAGCAGCCGGTACTCGAATTGAACCGGCAGTATCGGTGCCGAAGGTAATATCCGCGAGGCCGGTTTCTACCGACGCCGCCGATCCACTGGACGATCCTCCAGGAATAATCTGATGCCACTTACTGAACGGGTTCCTTGGTGTCCCGTAATAATCGTTGATACCAGACGGCGACAGGGTCAACTCACTCAGGTTGGTCTTTCCCACGATGCGAATATGACGCTCCCGGGCGATAGCCAGGCAGGCCGCATCTCGGGCAGCCGGCTGGCTAGTGCTAGCAACGTATTGTGAACCGGCGGTAGTAACTAGCCCTTTAACGTCGATGTTATCTTTGACCGCGAGACACAGCTCGCCGTCTTTTGCGGGGACGGGCCAATAGACGATGAAGTCATGATGATGACTGCCGGACGCCGTGCGGAGCTCGGGAACGGTGCAACCGCTAAACCAGAGTACGAAGAGAAACGAGAGAACGAATAGTCGCGAACTGAGCAGGTGCCTCATTGCGGAGCTCTTCTAGCATTAAAAGTCGTTTAAGTAAGCAGTAAACAGAGAGCAGTGATCAGAGACCAATTTTACCGCTGAACGCTTACTGCTCACCGCTAGTCCTCCCCAATGGCCGCGCGTATTCTCGCGCGCAACTTTAAATGCC
>JAFAZK010000054.1 GCA_019239825.1 Verrucomicrobiota bacterium
AGAACCTCAAGGGAGCCACCTCCGCGAAAAAGCCTAGAGTGTGTCACTTTCTGCCGAATTCGTTACACTTTTCGGCCTCACTATAGACATTGGGAGTGCCGCAAAGCAGACAACGCCTGTCAATCGTATCCAACGAACCGACCACCAATACACGCCGAAGAACGTGACGAGCTCAGTGATCGCTCACTATCGGTTAATGGACCGATGGGTTGAAAATCCTTCGGTCCTATTCATGCGCAACGGTAGTCCGAACCGGGAGCCGTTGTCTTGAACGTTTGTGCCGTGGTCTTGGAGGGAATCTACCAAGAAACAATTATCGACCCTGCTTGGCAGAGAAACCGGACTCCGGGCTCCACAGTTGACCAGTCCAGCCAATCCTTCTGTGTCGTACGCCTGACCCTCAGCGACAGCACTTCGATTTGAACGTGCGTTAGTTTAGACCACGGCGATGAAGGGCTGCGATCGGTCCAGTCGATGATGAGTCTGCGTCCCGTGAACAGCGGCCGTTCGTCAAATTTGCGCACCGCCGAAGCGGACACAAAGGCAAACGTCTGTCTCACTCTCGCGAAGATCCGCTCGATTAAATTTGGTATGACTTACCGGCTATTTTGCGCGGCCGATTTTTCTGGGCCGAATTGCTCTGAGCAAATTCCTACCAAAACAATCGCACAAACTTTCAATACCGAGCTATCGACCGAAGTTAGGGTTCTGCATGGATAGAATGATAGCCAGTAACTCCGGACCCAAAGTGGCACGTGGAGAACTGGAAGATAACAATGGTATTACCCTCGCAGGCAAGACGAGTGCGATCCAGATCTGGCAGACGACCCTCAAGGCGTTGTTGACGATCAAGGATACCCAAACTGAGCCGTTTGCGTGTGACTTCAAGCAGACGCTCGATATCAACAGCCAGTTGAGACCAGAGTTTCGGCCGCTCAGACAAACAAGGCCCTCCTAATCCTGCGGCTTTGATACCAGGCACTATGGATGAACACTTAGCTGGAGAACAAGGAGTTTTAGCAAAGATCAATGTGCTACTCGAAGGGCTCGTCATGCGGGATCGAGCCGCCATGAAAGCCGTTTTGGCGGAGGGGGGCGAACTGTCGTTCGACGTAACCGGATTCTCAAGGGAAAGTAGCTCTGCGTAGAGCGGTCTCCGGTATGTCAACGGAGAAGCCTAACCGCGGTTCCCAAGTCGATGAAACATGGGATTTCCTACGCTATCATCGAGAGCTTTCCAGTCAGGACGTCATGGTTCCGGAGGCTATCAGCCAGACTTTAGGATGGGCCGGACTACAAGCAGCTCGTTATCGGAATATATCCACGAAGGAACTCCAAGTACCTCGCCTCTCTCAGCATGTGCTGATCTTAGTCACCAAACCGCCAAATGAGATGAGCGTTAGGTGCGATGAATTCAAGAGAGATATTCCTCCACCTACTGGTTCAATCACCTTCTTTCCGGCCAGGAGTATGAGGGACTGGCGCTGGCGTGGTACCGTAGATTCTCTCCAAATTGCCTTAGAACCAAGGTTATTGGCGACGGTTGCAGCCCAGTCATTTGATTTGGAACTCTCCGCGACGTCGATCCCGCCTCTCAATTCCTTCATGCTACGCGAACTGCGCAGCACGATTCTAGCCGTAGAGTCCGAGCTAATTTCCGGTGAAATTGGTGGATCGATCATTGTCGAATCACTGGCCAACATCTTAGCCGTTCAATTGCTCCGTCACGTTTTTGGACGTCGCCGGCCAAGCTCTCGAACAGTCGCACCGCTACCGCGCCACCAGCTTGACATCATTGTTGACTATATGATGGCAAACCTAAGCAACAATCCGACATTGAACCAGATGGCGACGTTGGTTCGCCGGAGCCCCTACCATTTCGCTCGCCAATTCAAAGCGGCTACTGGTTTGGCCCCGCATCAATTTCTAATCGCCCGCCGAGTTGAACGTGCTCAAGAGCTGCTCCGGCGGACAGGGGATGTCAACCTGGGAGACGTGGCTATTGCTGCCGGTTTTTATGATCAGAGCCTGCTCTCATTGCACTTTAAACGGATAGTGGGTGTCACTCCGGGCCAGTTTCGGGCGTCCGTGAATAGCGCTTAATTCGCCGTGCGGACCTCAAGCCGGATCAATGTTGCTCCGGAAAGATCTCGAGCTCTGAAGTGAACCGCGCAGCTGAAACGGGCGGGGTAACTAAGCCGGACAAAATCCCGCGTTGGGTTAGCGCGGTCGCCAATGTCACCATCATTTGACTAACAATATTGGAGGTGGCCCGCGACCCTGGAAACTCACCGGTCGCCCAAACGCAAAGATGTTCAGTTAGTTCTTTCGACTGGAAGTCAGGTTGCGGCAGAGCAAATCGGACTGGTGAAGCACAGATGGCCAGCGCGGATCCAACGCTTATAAAGTACCTGCTGAATCGAAGAAGCTAAATTTCGCGCTAGAATTGGCAACGGTGGCTCGGTTAGCCGACGAGTCGATAGCACCGTAATCTGGTTTGGTCGTAATACTCAGACCATTCGACAATCCTTCCATCACTAACTCTTACAACCGAGATTCCATGTGCTTCGCTTTTTACTTTGTGGAAACGCCCGCTCAGAAATGGCTTTTTCCAGGTAACGGTCAGCCTCCACTGACTAAAAATCACTTCGCCGTGGCTTAGACGCATGTGATCTGTTCTTTCCGACTCCGGGAACGATTTTCGGATCTCTACAAAATACCGGTAAAGCCGATCCTTTTGCTTAAATTTAAGTCCGAATGCGTGGTCGGTAAATGTAAATTGATCGCCAAATTGATCTACCGCTTCATCAACATCGCCTTCCGCCAACGCGTCGAGCGCCGCTTGCAAAATCGCCGGTCCTTGTCCATTGGAACCTTCCGGCTTTGTGTTCGCAACTACGATTTGCCACATATGCGACGATAGGTGTCGCCAGGCTTTGCTCTAGGAGCTTAACGCGAATCTTTTTGGTGAAATTTGCTCAAACAAGAAGTACGGGAATTCAGCCAATATAGTGGCTGCACGAGGTATCCGTCTATCATATTCCGTCGACGCAGTATTTCTGAATAACAAGCTGAAGAGTGAAATATTCTCGCCATATCCCCATCCTTCCAACGGAGAATTGAATCGTGCCGAAATCCTTTCTCTCGTCATTCGGACCAGTGCCAGTTTCCTTGATCCCGTACGATAGTTGAAAGAAGCGACAGGCGAATCACGGCATCAGCGTCATTACCTCTATGGATAGCGTAGCTATTTTTGGTAACAGAGAAATGGTGGATATCTTTTTCCCAGCCAGCGAGCGTCCCAGGCAACCGTCGCGTGTCTGATGCGGGTCACATTAGCTGAAGTTACGGCTTCTCCACCGGTACACGTCGGGCCGGATGAGCAGCGAAGAATTTCATGCGCTCTTGGACCAATACGCTTGGGAGTCGGAAGTGGACTGAGGTGATGAGCCACTCACCCTCGCGCGCGCTTGGCCGAATGGAGCGCCGGGAGGGTCTAAAGTTCCCGGCGTTCTACAAAGAGTTCTTAAGCATGTATGGTGCCGGAGCTTTTGGATAAATGACGGTGTTGTCGCCAGACCCACGAAGCCAGTTCCCGCTTTGGGAAACCACAGCGCAGTCGGGGGATCGAGAGTTTAATTTCATGGGAGTAGTCTATCGGGACTCCGACTACTCGGCTTTCTCATCGAAGAGGGGCGTTTGAGCATTGAGCAACACGCTCTATAGACCTTGCCCTCTACACTCATTCGGTTCAAACCGACCATTGACCCGCTCTGCCCGCCTGCTTGTAAATGGTATCGGGCCACAATCTGAAACCTGAGAGACAGGTTATATTACGTCTGCAACGGTATCGCTAAGAGGATCGAGGCTAACACCAATGCGGCCAGCACTCGAAAACCCATCCACTCCGGTTCGCTCGAAGAGGAACCGGATGGCAATTAGTGAAGCGTAGTGATTAGGAGTCACGGAGCTTCACTATATGTCCCTACGCTAGCGATTAAAGAAGTCCAGCGATGAGACGAATCTGAAAAGTGTCCAAGCACCACTTTCGGCTCCAGCTTCCTTCGATACATAAGTCGTTGCTGCTGAAGCATGCACCCGCCGAGATTCGAACTCAGAACCTTCTGATCCGTAGTCAGATGCTCTATCCAGTTGAGCTACGGGTGCGAACAGGATGGGAAGGGTAGCCCGCGCTTTGATAAAGTCAAGGGAAGGCAGAGCAGAGTGGACGCATGACAAATGACAGATGACAAATACTCCCCGGGACGCATCGGTAGGGACAGTTCTACGGCGTACCTGCGCTGAAGTCGGCCTCGCACGCGAGGCAGCGCGCCACAAGCAGGACGTGGGCGAAGTCGGAAGGACGAACTTATGCTTCTCAGGAGGAATTTTGTAGGACAACCCGATAGCCATCAGGGTCTTCGAAAGTCACACCGTCTCGGTCCCAGTAGGGATTAAAAAAGGCTTCGGGTTCAAAACCGGCGTTGCGCATCGATTGGACGGCGGATTCCCATTCCGTTCGATCAGGCAAATAAAAGACAAGAAGATTTTCTGGAGTCGGAGCACGTCCGGCAGAATGTCCGTGGGCGTGTGTGAACTCTAAATGATAAGGCGCACCCGGGCGGCCTAGCATTACGCCGTCGAAGCCTTGGTGATTCTCGAAACGGGAGAGGATCTGCAAGCCTAGGCCGTCGCGGTAGAACCGGATCAGCGCATCAAGATTGTCGGTCGGCCGGGCGACGCGCAGCTTCGGGAAACTGTTGGCGAGCATAAAAAGTAATCAGTAGGTCAGTAAGCAGTTTAGGAGTCAGGAGTAAGGAGGCCCCAGGGCGTCGCGTCTCATCGAACGCCATAGCCGCCACAATTTCAGGCGCCGACATCCGGTTGGAGGTGAATGCGCGGAATGCAACGCCCTCCGTTTTGGGTCGTGCCGTCCATCAAATATCACCTTTCACTTCCCCACGGGCCTCTACCCTCCTGGCTCCTGGATTCTGGCTCCTGACCCCTCACCATCACGCGATGCCGATCTTTTCTCGGACTAGGGCATCGTTAACGGCAACCGCTAAATCGCTACGAACTTGGGTCCAGTCACGATAGCGATCGGTCCAGGCACGCAGTTGGAAAGTAATGGCGCCAGCGGTGAAGCTTATTACGTAAACCTGCGGCGCCGGTTCTTTCGCGATGCCCGGGTAGGTCTCCGCGGCCGTCTTAAGGAGCTCGACGACTCGTTGAGAGTCTGTACCGGGAAGGATGTTGACGGAGATTTCGATAGCCCGGACTCGATCCGAGAAGGTCCAATTGGTAACTTGGTTCGAGATCAACGATCCATTGGGCACGATGATTTCTGATCCGTCCGCGGTCCGGATCACGCAGGCCCGGATACCGATCCGGCGTACCTCCCCGACAGTGCCGCCGATCTCGATCACGTCCCCAAGTTTGATCGGACGCTCGAAAAGCAAGATCAGGCCGGATACAAAGTTGTTAATGACGTTTTGTAGTCCGAATCCGACCCCGACACTGAATGCGCCGGCCAAGATGGTGATTTTAGTTAGATCGATACCCAGCGCACCCAAAGCAACGAAAAGGCCTAGGAGCAAGATCGAGTAGTGGAGCACGGTTGAGATCGCGTAGGGAATCCCGCGTTCTAACCGCAAATGCTGGTACACATCTGCTTCCAGCAGGAAGCGCACAAACTTCGACACTAGAAAGGATGCCCACACCGCGACGACAAAGGCTAGGATCCGCCCTAAAGAGATATCGATCGATCCGATGGCAACATGTGCGTTCAGGACCTCGCCTATCTTTGCTAAAACCGGGTTGCGTAAACCGAAAAAGTTCAAGACCAGGTCAAACCACAATAAGAAGGCGAGGAACTCTAGAATGCGGCAGATCCGCTGATGGAGCATTTCGCGGTGGAGTTGGACAGCGTGTAAAGCACCAAGCGGTCGGACCTGTAATCCAATGATCAAAAGGCCTTCCAGGACCCTGATTACTGCATAGAAGAGCGCGCCGACAAAGATGCTCCGGACGTAAAGGTCACCTGTAAGATGCGCCAAGTTAAGGTACCCGATCGAATTGGCCAGGATCGCAGCTGGAAATATGACCAATCCGATCCTGGCAATAAAACGCAGCGCCCGTGAAAATCGCCGAGTCGTTCCAGCAGCAGCAGCCGCTAGCGCTCCACTGCGAAGCAACCAGACCAGAAATATGAATCCGCCCAATGTCTCTACTAAGAAAAGAAATCGGGCCAGAACTGGTAGTGACGCCACCAGGACCCGGAGCTGGGTGACGAAATACAGCCCGACTAACGCGTAAAGGATTGGAAACAGATTTCGCTGCAGTAGCCGTCGAAGTATCAACACGGTCGGCACCAAGGTGATTGCTCCCAGGATCACCTGAATCCCACGTGGTGCCTGCAAGTATACGGAAGGAATAAGGACCGTCGCCACCACAAAGGCGGTTGAGACCGGTAGCTCGAGAATCGGCAATGCCTGTCGTAACTCGGGTTTAGCCTCTGTCAAATTGCGCACTCGGCGCCGCACCCATTGAATGAAAATCGCGAACAATGCGATGAAGATCGCGTGCAGGAAGAAAGAGGAAGGCAGCCGTTGAACAAATGCTCTGCTAGCGCTCCACTGCGATGTAAATGTGTCGTGACTCTCGGTTGCCCACTCGGTAGTTAAACTGCGTGGACCGGTCCAGATCGGTTGGCCGTCTCGAACCAACACATCTTTCAGCGCTTGACTTTGGGCTCGCGCAATTGCGGCAGCGTCGGTCTGGATCCGAGCCTCTTCCGTTAAAAGATTGCTTTGTAGCGTCAACACTTCTGCACGATCAGACTGTGCGGTTTGTTGGGACTTCTTGATGTCGTCGACAATATTTTGGACCCTTTGCAAGACAGCCGGCGGCATATCGACCTGAGGCGCGGATTGAAGGGTCGTTTGCCAGATCTGATTCATCTCGCTCAGGCGTGCGATTCGATTGCCCAGAGTTGTGGCCCGCTGAGTCAGATCCTGCTCCGAATTTGACAGTCCATCAGCGAAGGTTTGCAAACCTGTTCTGAGCTGGTAAAGCAGTTCCAGAGACGGGGTCCCTGCGAGGATCCGGCTATCCTCAGTAAGCCTGGCGTTGAGCTCAGTTGTCAGGTCCGAAAGACCACTGCTCGCGGATTCCAAAGACGTTCTGTCTGTGGATGCGATTTGCTCAATTTGCCGCAGTTCGCCGAACGTGGATTCTAATTCGGGAGGCACTTTAACCAGCGGAACGGCTGTTGGCGCCACTTTTGACGGAGCGGGCGATGCTGACGGCGACGGAGAGGCATCTTCGGCCCGGGCTTGCAGGGTAGGTCCGCAAATCAGGAAGGTCAGATAAAGCAATGTGCCGGTGACGATCGATGGGGGGTAGGAGGAACGCATTAACAATGACAAATGGCAGATGACAAAAGACAAATGGCAGCTTGGCGGGGTTTCTCACGCATCATGGCGGGATGATCAGCGGAATGACCTGCCTGCCATTTCGACGATAGAGCCGGAAATCGGAGTCCGTCGTGAATACGACCGTACGTTCGTCCAACTCAGCCATGCGAACAAGGCATGCATCGGCCAAGCTAATCGGCACATCGCGATAGCGCCGGACTAACCTGACCGTTTCGGCCAGCTGTCCGGTTAGCGAAAATGGCACGTTGATAATGCCGCGCTCGAGCAAAGCGTAGAGCGCCTCGGCGCCACCCTGAGTTCCTTCGAGCAGAAAATAGCTTTCGGAAATAACTGCTTCGCAAGTGGCGAACGATTTATCGCTCGATTCGAAATGGGCCCTTGCCCATGCGTGGTGCTGATCTCGCCTTCGAAGTACCGCCACGATCGGCCCGCTATCGATCAGCACGGTTTTGGCCATAGGACCTCAAGTGCGCTTTATTCGAGGAAAGATCAGCCGGCAGAGAGTCTGACTGGATCACTAAGTCTTCTATTTGGTTCCAAAGTGAGCCTTTGCCCTTAGGGTTACGGCGCTTAGCCAATCGCTCACGGACCACCTGCGACTTCGATATATTACGCGAGCGGGCTTCGCTGGTTATCTCAGCAAAAAGGTCTTCTGGTACTTTGAGGGTCATCGTCCTCATCGAAGCAAGGTATTATGTGTATGACAGAATAGCAATACCTAGGTCCGAAAGAGGCGAATGATCCGATTCTGGAGAAACTCGAGAAGATTGAAGCAGAGCTGGCGAAACTCCGGACTCATTTAGAGGAAGCTAAGGAAGAGCCACAAAGATAAAATCTCACGCAAAGCCGCAAAGGCGCAAAGAGAAGACAAGAAAGGGAATAGCCGCAAAGAACGCAAAATAAACACAGGCCTAACGCAGAACGGAATCAACCGCAGTTGGGCAGACTTTCTCCAAGTTTCTGAACGTTTTGCGCTTTTTCGCGGCTATTCCTGTCTTCCCTTTGCGTCTTTGCGTCTTTGCGTGAGATTTTGATTTTTTACGATGCGTTACCTAGTAAAAGCACGGGTCAAACCTGGGCGTGAGTCGGCTCTAGCCCATGCGATCGACGAAAAGACATTGGGCCAAGGCTCCGTTGCCGGCGATGAATATCTCTGGGATATGGAGCACGCGCGCATCACGGCCGACCACGCGGTGACGTGGGTTGAAGTTTGTTTTTGCGCCACTCCCCTGGCCGAAGAACGCCCTTACTGGGAAGAATATTTTGAGTTGCTTAGCGTCAGAGATGCCCACGCGCGCAAGAATTGCCGGGACCTCAACGGCGAGGAACCTTGGGCGTGTACGGACTGTGATTGCACCCAGAAATTGGAAGAATGGCTGAGTGTCCACGGTGGCCCGTTTCTGGCCAAACTGGACCGCGAATGAACGCAAAGTCTGAACGCGAATAGACACGAATACAGAGAAAACGAATTCGACCGCAGATGAAACGCGGATGTACGCAGATAGGTATTGTAAAAATCACACTGGGAGATCTTTAAAATCTATCTGCGCCAATCTGCGGTTCGCTTTCTTTTCTTCGCGTTCATCCGCGGTTTGTTTCAGTTTGACTAGGTTAAGCCTTAGGAGTGGCAACCGCAATTATGTGTCCCCAGAAGATCGACCCTAACTTTATTTTGCGGGTCGATTGAATGGCAAACCCGGCGGCATCTAACAAACGCTGGAGCTCACGCTGGGTATAACAAGATTGGTAACCGCGTTCGATTCGACGAAAGCAAAAGTCGAAGCAACGACATACCAGATAGTCTTTGCACCAATCCAGGATAACAAGTGATCCTGCAGGCAGAAGCACTCGGCGCATTTCGGCTAAGCTGATACTGGGTTTATCGAAGTAATGGAGCGAGTTGGCCGATACCACTAGATCGAAGGTTTGATCTGGAAAAGGCAAGGCCGAGGCGTCTGCTTTCAAAAAGGCTGCATTTGGATAGGGGCTGCACTTTCCCCGGGCGAAGTTCAGCATGTTTTCGGAGATATCGATCCCGATCACTTGCTGGTCCGGGTGCTCGCGCAGGATAAGGCGCTCGAACTCCCCAGTACCACAGGCAATATCCAGGATCTTGTCGGACGAACGAAAAGAGATCGTAGCTTTTAAGAAACCTAGCGTGCGAGCGATGTATCGGCGCCACGCTCGATCGTAGCTAGCCGCCTGCTTATCATAGGGCGCGGGTCCATTCTTCATCGCGAGCAAAGAAAAGTCGGCTGCAAAAAAGTAAGGGAGCCAGGAGCCAGAATCCAGGAGCTGCTTGGCTGGCGAGACGTTGCAGTTCGGGGCAGACACGTCGATCGTAGCGGATGGTCGTTTTTACAATCCGTGAAGCGCGTCGCTCGCAGGACGCGAACGCCATTTGGGCGATTCTGGAACCGGTTATTCGCGCGGGTGAGACCTATGCTATAGATCGTGACTTAACCCGCGAACGAGCTTTGGCCTATTGGTTCTCAGACGGGCACGAAGTATTCGTCGCCGACGACGGAGGTCAGATCTTAGGAACTTACTTTCTACATCCAAATCAAAAAGGCGGCGGGTCTCACGTAGCAAATTGCGGCTACATCACCGCAGCGGCAGCTGCCGGCAGAGGAGTCGCCCGGCAGATGTGCAGCCATTCACTCGAATACGCGAAGAACTGTGGCTTCCGAGCCATGCAGTTCAACTTCGTCGTAAAGAGCAATGAAAGAGCGGTGCGCCTTTGGCACAGTCTGGGGTTTAGTATCGTCGGAACCTTGCCCGAAGCGTTTCTTCATCCGGTTCATGGCTACACGGATGCGTATGTGATGTATCGGATGTTGTGAACGACCGGTTCTGACCGCGGACGCACGGCTGCAAAACCGTCCACATCCGCACGGATTTTTGCCCGTTGCAGATAAAAAAGTGTCGTATAGCTGCTGGAATTCCCGTTCTTTCGATAGTATCAAGAGTTGAACCCAAAATGGACTGCTCGTTCGCACCCGCATGGACACGCGCCTTCGTTTTGTAGAATACCTCAAAAAAGAATCTCCGATCACGCTGCAGCTGCTCGAACCTGCCGGGCGCGCCGTGAACCAAAAGTGTCTTTTTTATCACTTCATGCCGAGGCATCGGTCGAACTTCGAGGATCTTTCACAATCTCCCGCGGTCGATTCCCTGGCCCGAGCGGCTACACAAATCAGGTTGGATATCAGGATCACGATCAATGATCTGGAAACTGGATTTCAACATGAGATATTGATCAGACGAACTTCGAGCGGCATAGAGGCTCTAAGAAATATTAAGGAGCGCAAGTCCGAAGGTTCCGACCGTGGACGGGCGGACTGGTTGAGACCCGTGGTTTATGCGTAAGCACAAAACCCGGTTTACGAGTAGCGCGCATCGTTCTTACCTTTTTGCCAAGCATCCAGTGCTCCAGGTGCGGTAGAGCACAACCCCGATCTGTCGGAATCAAGGAGGTGCTGTGACCCGCCATCTCATTTCATGGGAGTGATCAGATTTTCTGATTCGGCGATGGCAAGCGCACACGACTCATCGGTAACTAACCCGTTGATCCATTTTCCACGCAAAGCGGCTCTCACCGCCTCCCATTTATATTTACCACCCGCGAATGCGATCACGGGCTTCCTCGAATGACGCTGGGGAGGAATCGTCGTGAGTTTGTCGTGATAGGATGGAAGCTTGATCAATTCGCCCGAAGCATTCAGGACCCAACCGGAAGTTTCACCGACCGCTCCTGCTCGCAGCAACTGGCGGACTTCTAGTTGAGTGATATAGCCATCGCGCTCTAACGGGCAGCCTGGGGCAACATGTCCGATCCCGATAAAGGTGACATCCGCCTTCCCCGCGATCCGGGCCACTGTTTTGTAAAGATCATGGTCGCACCAACGACTCCGTTCCTCCACGGATGAGACCAGAAGCGGCGCCGGTAGCAGGTAATACCGGCTACCAGTCTTATCGGCCATACTCAAAGCTACATCGTAGAGATTGCTGGACCCGTCTCGAGCAAAAGTCCCGACTAGATTGACGAACCGATGTTGTGGCCGAGGTAGTACGGGCAAACGGCCGATTACCGATTTCAGAGTCTGGCCCGTACCCAGCGCGACGATGATCGGCGCCTCTGAGGAAAGGAAATGCTCCATGACCCGTCCGCCGGTGATCGCGATTTTGGCTCGCAAGCCATCGGTATCATCTCCATCGAACGGGACCACCTCACAGAGTTCGAGACCGTAATGCCGGCGGAGAGCTTCCTCCAATTCGGCACACGCACCGATTCGGTGAGTGAGACGGACGTTGACTAAGTTACGCTCGATAGCAATCCCGAGCAGGCGTTGAGCGGTTTGACGAGAAATGTGGAGGGTGGCAGCGATCTGCTGTTGAGTCTTTCCCGCGACGTAATAGAGCCAAGCGATTCTGGCGGCTTGGTCGAGTTTATCGGCATCTTTGCTGGGGGGCATCAATTAAGACTATTGACATTTGCCCTAGGAAAGGGCAAATGCTCATCAGCCGGAAATAACTGGGCCCTCGTTTCGCCTGGTCGCCGGCTTTCATTTCACCCCCCTACCCCAAATCATGATTAAACGCTCTTTAGCGCTGTTAGCCGCCGTGAGCACGTGTTTTTGCGGCGCGTTAGCCCAGCAAAAGTCCGTCACGATTGCGGTCGTGAATAACCCGGACATGATCCGGTTAAAGAAACTGTCGAGTAAATTCGAAGAGCAAAACCCTGACATCAAGCTGAACTGGGTTGTGGTCGAAGAGAACGTCCTTAGACAGCGGGTCACTACCGACGTGTCGCAAGGAAGCGGTCAGTTCGATCTGGTCTACCTGGGTTTATACGAAGCTCCGATATTCGCAAAGCGCGGCTGGCTTCGTCCGATTGAAAATGTCCCTGATAGTTACGATCTAGAGGACGTTTTCAAGTCGATCCGTGACGGGCTGTCCTACAATGGAAAACTGTACGCGCTCCCGTTCAATGCCGAGAGCTCGATGTTGATGTACCGGAAGGATCTCTTCGACGCCAAAGGATTGACCATGCCAGAGCAGCCAACCTATGACGATATTGCCAAATTTGCAGCCGCTCTGACCGATAAGAGCAAAGGGATCTATGGGATCACCCTGCGAGGCAAACCCGGTTGGGGTGAGAACATGGCCTTCGTCGATACGCTGCTAAACACGTTTGGCGCCACCTGGTTCGACATGAACTGGAAACCGACGATCGATACTCCGGAGTGGAAGAAAGCGATCACGTTTTATGTCAATCTCATGAAGAAAGACGGCCCTCCCGGAGCCAGCTCCAACGGGTTCAACGAAAACCTGACCTTATTTGGCGGCGGTCGAGCTGCGATGTGGATCGATGCGACCTCGGGCGCAGGTCCATTGTTCGACAAGAACCAATCACAGGTATCTGACAAAGTCGCGTTCGCTCCGGCACCGGTGGCAGCCACCCCCAACGGATCGCATTGGCTTTGGTCCTGGGCTTTAGCAATCCCGAAATCTGCGAAAGAGCCCGATGCAGCGCTGAAATTTGCCGAATGGGCGACATCGAAAGAATACATCCAAGCGGCGGCTGAAGATGGAGGTTGGGCGACCGCTCCTCCCGGTACCAGAAAATCGACCTACGACAATCCGGAGTACCAGAAGGCGGCGCCGTTTGCTGCGGTAACTCTCAAGGCAATGCAAACCGCAGATCCGACCAATCCCGCAATAAAGCCGGTGCCTTACGTCGGAGTACAGTTCGCAGGTATCCCTGAGTTTCAAGCGATTGGAACCCAAGTGGGCCAGAACATATCCGCGGCCTTAGCCGGCAAAATGACCGTCGAGCAAGCGCTGAAGACGAGCCAAAACGAGGTTGAGCGCGCCATGAAGCAAGGCGGCTACGTTAAGTAGATAGCCAATAGCCGATAGAGGGTGCTGTTGGAGAACTTTTCCGCCGTAGTCTGGTCTGGGCTACGGCGGGCTTTTTTTTAGGAGCTAGAATCTAGGAGCCAGGAGGAGTGGCTCGGAGAGAGGCGGGGCAAAGGGCGTGCGCGCTTACGAAGCGCCTCAACATCGTGCTCGTCCTCGTGCTCGAAAATTGGGGGTGGAGCGTGGCTTCACTCGAACGCTCCCCCACTCCGCCGGCCGGAATTCGAGCACCAGCAGGAGGACGATGACGATTTTCGAGGCCTATCGGACCCAATCGACCGCCTTTCGGGTAACGGATGATAACTCCTTCGGGCGAGCGGCTGTCCATTGACGGGAATTCACGCCAGCGGGACGTTAGTTGCACCACCGGTGGCCGGTTAGGTGTTGCCTATGGAGTTATCTGCCTGGATCGAAGCCTTATTTCCAAAGGAGTTTCTTCAGAAAGTTTTTCGATTGTTGCCGAATCCCACATTCGAACAACGGATGCGTTGGGATTTATTTAAAAGGCCGGACTATGCCTATGGCGTCTATCGCGCTGCATTGACCGCTCAGGCATTGGATATCAAGAAGCTTAGTGCGATCGAGTTTGGGGTTGCCGCAGGGAACGGCCTTTTAGCGCTCGAAGAAGTCGCGCGAGAAGTTAGCCGGCACACCGGTGTCGATGTCGATACTTACGGTTTTGATACCGGAACCGGAATGCCACCGCCGATCGATTATCGGGATAATCCGTACCTTTGGCAGGCCGGTTTTTTTCAAATGGATGAAAAAGCCTTGGTTAGCCGGTTAACCCAATCGAGACTCATTCTAGGGGACTTTACCCAGACGATTCCCGGCTTTGTTGAACAGTATAGTCCGGCTCCAATCGGGTTTATTTCTTTCGATGCCGACTACTATTCATCAACGATTTCCGCCTTCCAATTATTGAAGGAAGATCATGCATACTTTCTTCCTCGAGTTTTATGTTACTTCGACGACATGATCGGCGGTGACTGGGAACTACACTCTCACTACACCGGTGAGTTGTTGGCCATTGACGAATTCAACCAGCAGAACCCGCACATGAAGATCGCGAAGATTAATGGCATGGGTCAGAAACGAGTCGTCCCGAATTGGTGGCATGAACTGATGTACGCGCATCACCGCTTTGATCATCCGCTCTATACCAAACACGTCTTCCCGGATAAGAATTGGCAGTTGAAACTTGGGGACGAAGTACCGACGAACTGAAAAAGCTCACGCAAAGACGCAAAGGCGCAAAGAGAAGACAGGAATAGCCGCGAAAAAGCGCAAGAGGCTCAAAAACTCGGAGAAAGTCAGCCCAACCGCAGATGGACGCAGATCAAGACCTCAACCGCGAGCGGTGAAATATTTATAGCGTAAGGCGAAGCCCTAGGTGTCCGTTAGAAAGGCGTTTAGCGCTGAAAGCGCGAAAGAATCGGGGCCCGTCTTTTGGCGCCCGTGGTGACACGCAATGCACGGGGTTGTCCCGCTATAAATATTTCACCGCTACGCGGTTTTAAAAAGCTGCGCTCTTTTGCCGGTATTCATCTGCGTATAGCTGCCTTTGCTTTATTCGTGTCCGTTCGCGGCTCCCATTCGTGTTCATTCGTGGTCGCCTTTGCGTCTTGGCGTGAGATTTTGATTGACTGTTTGCGGTCACCGCAACTAGTGTGCCCGCGTTCATGCTCCTTAGCCGGTCCAGTCAACGAATCGCTAAGGCGGCCGCAGTAGTAGCCTACTCGAAGGTACGAGTAGCCTAACGCGGGCCGCCCTCGTTGACTATTCTGTACCGGACCAGCTCTCTCGTTCGAGGGAGTTAGGACTAGTCCAAGTCCATCAACCTGTCGGCCCATAACCTATGCACAATAAACCCTATTACCCACACCATGACCCATGAACCCGAACCAAGACGGTAGGTATTTTTTACTAATGGCTTCAGATCTGTACTTGCGACCTGGTAAGCAAGGCCCGCTCGCAAAGGAACACGGTTTGTTTTCCCACTCACCATCTGATCTAACCGAACCAGGGCAACCCAGGCCGCCCGAAAACAAGAGTCCCTATCCGGGAATTAACGTCGGTTACGGTAGCGAGCTATTGGACTTCCGATTCGAGGACACGGAGATTCTCCAAGAAAGAGATGAGTAATGAAATGTCCCCCAAGAACCGGCAGAAAACCGCTAACGCGGTCGTGGACGAACTCACCTGGGTAATTACCTGCCCGACGAACGAGCGCTCCACGGCTGGCGCCTGTCACCAATCACCAATCACGTCTCACTTCTCACGCCCAAGTCACTCCGCCGACAACACGGCGCGGGCGCAGGTCTCATCGGTGACCAAACCATTGATCCAGTGACCGCGTAGCGCTCCCAGGACTGCTTTTGATTTGTGTTCGCCGCCGGCAAAGGCGATGACAGGTTTCCTTAAAGGACGAGGTAATTGGATGCTGGTGACGCGTTCCTGAACCGCGTCACGCACGGGTTCCCCTTTGTCGTTATAGGCCCAGCCAACGTGCTCACCAATCGCACCCGCGCTTATCAGTTCATTCACTTCTTCACTTGTGATAAAGCCATCCCGGTAGAGCGGACAACCCTCTCCGATGTCTCCAATTCCCACAAAAGCGACATCCGCTTTGGTCGAAAGCTCTTCTACAACCTTGTACAACCGGTGACGGCACCACTGTTTCCGTTCTTCGACGGAATCAGCCAGGAGTGGAGCCGGTAGCAGAAAACATTTGCTGCCGATTTTTTCCGCGGCTTGCAAGGCGACGTCATACGGATTGCTAGCGCCATCGCGCCCGATCGCACCGACCAGCGAAAGAACTCGATGGTGCGGCCGTTCAAAATTGTTCAATTCACCAACAACCGCCTTAATGGTTTGACCAGAACCGAGTGCAATAACTTTTGGATCGACCTCGCCCACATAAGATTCCATGACCTGAGCGGCAGCTACAGCGATCTTGCGTAGAACCTGATCGCCACTGTCCACATTCACTGGCACAACATTGCAGACCAAGAGGTTGTAGCGCTGGCGCAGGGCGATGGCCAGTTCCAAACAACTTGCTACCTTGTGATAGACCCGGACCTTGACCAACCCGCGTTCTACGGCCAAGGCTACCAGCCGCTGGGCGGTCGGGCGCGAGATCTTCAATTTCTGGGCGATCTCATGCTGGGTGTTGCCTGCAACGTAATACAGCCAGGCCGCCCGCACGGCCGCTTCCAGTTTCTCCTCTTGTCTTGGTGAAGATGGATCCATCGCAATAAAAAACCGTCTAGTTTTCCAATCGGTCCCAGAATTTCTCGCTACTCTGGTAAAGGTCATCGAACACCAATTGCAGCTTTTGATAGCGTTCGGTCCAGCGTGGGTTCGGATGAACCTCACCCTCGTAGCGCACGAGATCAGCGCGAGCGGATTCGAGGCTGGAAAAGAACCCGGCGGCAAATCCTGCCAGCATCGCGCAACCGAGCACACCGCACTCCGGTTCACTCGGCACCAAAATGGTTGTGTTATAGATACTCGCCTTGATTTCCAGCCATAATCGGGTCCTGGCCCCACCAGCAGCGGATACCATCCGATCGAACCGGTAACCGCGCGACTTCATCAGGTCGATATTTCTGTTAGATGCAAACGCAACCCCTTCCATCGCGGCCCGGTACAAATGCGCCGAGGTATGCCGGCTAGTCAGACCGAAGAACTGCGCCCTCGAGTTTGGCTGATATGCGAGCCGCTCTCCATTCAGGTAGGGTAAGAACAGCAAGCTATCCGCGCCGGCCGGTACCCCTTCTGCCAGAGAGACCATTTGTTCGTAGGTGTAAGTCTCAGGCTGATGAAAAGCGCGGCGGGCCCAGCGCATGGCGTCTCCACTGGCATCAAGAATAGTAAAGGCGGCCCATCCACCGATAATGCCTCGTACGTTGGATATGACGGGATCCACTGCCGGTTGCTCCGACAGTATCGTGATCACGGTAGAAGTCCCAGTGATGTCACATCCCGTCCCCGGAGAGGTCACTCCAGAGCCCATCAACGCGACCGGAAAATCGCCGGCCCCAACCACAACCGGCGTGCCGGCACGCAATCCGGTCCGCTCAGCCGCCTCTTTGGTGACCACACCAAGGAGCTCGGTTGCTTCAGCAATCAAAGGTAATTTGGCCCGATCCAACCCGAGCACCTTCAAGACTTTTTCGCTCCAGCTTCCGGTCCGGATATCGAAGAGATAGCTGGACGAGGCTTCAGTCACATCGAATCTGCACTCACCGGTAAGCTTAAAATTGATGTAGTCTTTCGGCATCAAGACCGTGCGAGCAGCATCATACGTCTTGGGCAAGTTCTGCTTAATCCAGGCTAACTTGAACGCCGGCCAGGCCACGGTGGCCGGGTTCCCCACGATCGGAAGCAAGGCTTTGGTATCCTGTTCGGCGCAGAATTGAGCAACCAATTCGCGGGTCCGTTTATCGTTCCATATCGGCGCCTCTTCCAGAACCAACTCCCCAGCGCCATCAACCAACACCACACCATGCATCTGCCCGCAGCCGGCAATACCAGCTACCCGATCGGCGCCGTTGGCAACTTTCTCCAGGACCCGGCCGACACTAAAAACTAGTCCTTCCCACCAAGCCCGCGGACTCTGCTGAGACCAGCCGAATTGGGGAATCACTTGTTCCAGTTCTTTGGCAGCGAATGCCAGGATTCTGCCGGTTTCGGAGACCAAAGCAGCCCGGACGCTACTGGTGCCGACGTCAAAGGCGAGCAGCAAATCTTTCTTCATTTGCCGCAGTGGTCGGAGCCAGGGGAACCAACGATCGACATTCCGGAATTCAATACCCTGAAACTCGGAGGGAGCGAGTCGAAAGTCACCGAGAATCGCCCGAGGCAGCAATTCAATCTTATGCTCAATCGCTTTGCAAATGATTGACATCTGATCCTAACTAGATCATACGTTCATTTAGCCCCCAACCTCAAGTATCATTCCTATGAAACGTCTTGCGCTCCCCCTCATAGCAGCGGCGTGCCTGTCCACCGTCAGTGCTTACGCACAGCAAAAGACAGTGACGATCATCACCGTGAATAATCCGGACATGATCGAACTAAAAAAATTGTCTCCTCAGTTCGAGCAGAAGAACCCCGACATCAAACTGGACTGGGTGATCGTGGAAGAGAACGTTCTGCGGCAGAAGGTCACTACCGATATTTCCCAAGGAAGCGGTCAGTATGACCTTGTCTTTGTCGGCCTTTACGACACTCCCATTTTTGCCAAACAAGGCTGGCTGCAACCCTTCGAAAATCTGCCAGCAGAATATGATATCGAGGATGTCTTCAAATCGATCCGCGACGGGCTTTCTTACAATGGCAAACTGTACGCCCTTCCCTTCTACGGTGAGAGCTCGATGCTGATGTATCGTAAGGACCTGTTTGACGCCAAGGGCCTAAAGATGCCCGACCAACCGAAGTACGACGATATCCTTAAATTTGCTGAAGCATTGACTGACAAATCGAAGGGGATTTATGGAATCACGCTCCGCGGCCAGCCCGGTTGGGGCGAAAACATGGCCTTTCTCGATACGTTAATAAACACATTTGGCGGGACCTGGTTTGACATGAAATGGCATCCGACGATTGACAGCCCGGAATGGAAAAAGGCGATTACTTTCTACGTCGACTTGATGAAGAAGTACGGCCCTCCCGGCGCGACGTCGAATGGGTTCAACGAGAACCTGACTTTGATGACGAGTGGAAAGGCAGCGATGTGGATCGACGCGACCGTGGCCGGCGGTATGCTTGAGGGCAAGGACTCGCAAGTCGCCGGTAAGATGGGTTACTCCATGGCACCGATCCAAGAAACTCCGAACGGCTCTCACTGGCTGTGGTCGTGGGCGTTCGGGCTTCCGAAAAAGGCTAAGCAGCCTGAAGCCGCCCAAAAATTTGCGGAATGGGCTACCTCTAAAGAATACATTGAAGCGGTTGCCAAAGACCAAGGTTGGTCTTCGGTACCACCAGGCACGAGGAAATCGACTTACGACAATCCTGAGTACAAGAAGGCGCCTTTTGCGGCGACTACTCTCCAGTCGATGATGACCGCGGACCCGACCCATCCCGCTATTAAGGAGGTTCCTTACATTGGAATCCAGTTCGTCGGTATTCCTGAATTTCAAGCGATTGGCACCGTGGTTGGACAGAATATGGCCGGTGCGCTAGCCGGAAAAATGTCGGTTGATCAAGCGCTTAAAGTCAGCCAGCAAGCGGCTGAACGCGCGATGATACAGGGTGGGTATAGCAAGTGAGCCGGAGCTAAGGGAGGCCGGCTCTGTGCCGGCCTCCTTTGCTACAATTCGCCGAGATAGTCCCTGCCCCCACGGCCTCGCACTTGTCCTCCATTGCTTTAGCGACGCAGGAAGCCAGGCGGCGCTTCACGGTTTCGGCCGAGTCGGCATAGGAGAGTTGTAATCCGTGGAATTTTAGTGCGGAAAAGCTGTTAGTAAGTCTATATAGTGACACCAACATGAGCGTTAAATCCCCCCCTTCCGCTCTGACCGAGGAGTTTGAAGCTCCAGTCCAGAAAATTGATCCAGCCGAAAAGTGGCGGCGCTTCTTGATGTGGCCGTCGGTCGTCCCGTTGTTGCTATGGATGATCGTGCCCCTGGCTTTTACCATCTACTTCTCGTTTATTCGCTACAATCTGTTGAACCCGGCAAATACTGGGTTTGCCGGGTTCCAGAATTATCAATTTCTCATCGGCGACGCTTCATTCTGGCCGGCCATTCTCAATACACTCATTTTTATCGGCGCGGTCCTTATTATCACCGTGGTAGTCGGAGTCTTATTGGCGGTCCTGTACGATCAAGATTTTTACGGCAAAAACATTGCGATGCTGCTGGTGATTGCACCGTTCTTCGTGATGCCGACCGTCAGCGCTTTGATCTGGAAAAACATGATTATGCACCCGGTTTACGGGACGATCGCTCTGTTTTTGCAGAAGCTGGGTATCCCTCCGATTGATTGGTTTGCTGATTTCCCGCTGATGTCGATCATCATCATTGTGTCCTGGGAATGGATTCCTTTCGCTTTTCTGATCCTGGTCACCGCCCTTAAGTCTCTCGACCAGGAACAGAAAGAAGCGGCCTCTATTGATGGCGCCGGGCCCTTCACGAAGTTCCGCTACATCGTGCTCCCCCACCTGGAGAAGGCCATCGGGGTGGTCGTGATGATTGAGATGATTTTTTTGCTCTCTATCTTTGCGGAGATTTATACGACTACCGGGGGCGGGCCCGGCAATGCGACCACTACTCTTGCCTACCTCGTCTACGCGCTCGGTCTGCAGCAGTTTGATGCCGGGATCGCATCGGCTGGAGGGATCCTGGCAATCATACTCGCGAACATTGTGTCCATCTTCCTGGTGCGCATGCTGGCGAAGAACCTGAGCCAAGCCAAATAATTAACCCCCACTAACATGAGCAAAGCCGTTTTTTCCAAAATCTGGCTGACGATACTGGGATGGCTGATCGGAGCGTTGTTTTTCTATCCGATCTATTATATGGCAATTACCGCGTTCAAGACGGAGAAAGGTGCTTACTCGCCTGATATCTTCTTTATTCCGACGCTGGAATCGTTCGGCGAAGTGTTTTCCCGGAGCGACTATTTTCTATTCGTCCGTAACTCGATCCTGATTTCTTTCGGATCCACTATCCTTTGTTTCATTCTAGCGATTCCCAGCGCCTATCGGATGGCTTTCTATCCAACGCAGAAATCGCAGTCGACAATGCTTTGGATGTTATCGACCAAAATGATGCCAGCGGTGGGCGTACTGATCCCCATCTACATCATTTGGCAGTGGTTTCACCTTTTGGACACTGTGACCGGGTTGATCATCATTTATACCTTAATGAACCTGCCGATCGCCGTCTGGATGTCGTACACTTATTTCTCCGAGGTGCCGAAAGGAATCCTCGAAGCCGGACGCATTGACGGCGCTACTGCCACTCAAGAACTTTGGCACTTGCTTCGTCCGATGACGATGCCGGGGCTCTCTTCTACCGCGCTGCTGCTAATCATTCTGGCGTGGAATGAAGCTTTCTGGAGCATCAATCTTTCGAGCGCTAAAGCCGCGCCACTCACGGTATTTATCGCTTCGTACTCAAGCCCGGAAGGACTGTTCTGGGCAAAACTTTCCGCAGCTTCTCTTTTAGCCGTCGCCCCCATCATGATCATGGGATGGTTCACGCAGAAGCAGCTGGTTCGCGGATTGACCTTCGGAGCGGTGAAGTAACCTCGTGAGAGGTGAGAAGTGATTGGTGAGAAGTGAGACGTGCGCGCGTCAAATGGTGATTGGTGATTGTGACTGGTGAAAGGCGCTCCGCGACCTTGTGACAGTCGACAGGGCGCCGCTCATCCACGCCAGATCGGAGGGGCGTTGCATTCCCTGTGTTGGATCGCACGCAGGCCGACGCCAGAAATCGTTTGCAGCTATTGTGTGTGGATAGACGCGACGCCCAGGGACTGAAGCGTCGCTACCGCGTTGGAGACGTCTTGAGTTCGCATCTGTTCCCCTCCGGGTCCGTAAATACAGCGATCGAACCCCAGTCAAAGTGATGGGTGACGACATCAACGCCCTGATCCTCGACGTATTTCGTGGCGCGCATTAAATCTCTGACATTAAGGCGAATTACAAATGGTCGCGCTGCGTTTCGAGTCTCACTCGATCCCGTTTCCAACATTAGATAGCCATTGCCGAATTCAAATGCCGTTAAAGACTCTTTTCGATACAAAATTTGGAGACCGATCGTCTCAGCGTAGAACCTCTCGCATTCGTGGAACTTCTCGACAAAGAGAATCAGACCAAACTGCTCAGTGAATTCTGCGAGATTCGGTTTCATCACGATAACCTAAATATGGGTTATCCCCCAACCCAGCCGAGAACGTTTGCCTTCGGTTTGGTACTCAATCGACTCTCTACCGAACTCTTTCGCACAGAGCAAATCGTCATCCTGGTCGCGTGCTGGTTCTGAGCTCGGATCCTGCCTAAACAAAATCTTTCTCCGGCGCTGTCCGAAGAAGAACAAGAATTGAAGACGGCCCTTCTCTGATGCGCAATATGATCGCATTTGAACTGCCTTTCATGCTTCCGTTTCATCTAACTACTGATCAAATCTAGGGGTGTTTCACGCGCTCCTGCGCGAAACCGCAGGGCGTGGCCCGCAAATGAATTTCGCGCAAATCGCTTAACCAGAACAGATACAGAATCCCCATTATTCGTGCAGAACAGAGCGATTTAGGAATTAGCGATGTGGTGGGCAGAAACTCCCACCTGAAAACCCAAGGGCGTCGCGTCTATCCAAACGCCATAGCTACAAAAGATTCCAGGCGCCGACTTGCGTGCGAGCTAACATACCGAATGCAACGCTCCTCCGATTTGGCACGGCCAACGTCATTTCGACGCGCTTGACGCTTGCCTGCATCGAGCTTGCCGAGCTGCTCAAGGCAGCGCCTTTCACGTTTCACCTTTCATCTTTCACCTTTCACTTCTCACCTCTCCCGTCTCAGTTCTCACCTTCGAGATGAATGTCTTCTCCTCGATGCAGGCGGAGAGCTACGCCAACAGACTGGCTCGAACTGCGTCGAGTGGGACAATAAGCGGCCAGATGCCGAGCCGCTCCGACATAGAGCAACTCGCGCTCGGGACTTCCCGGCGGCCATAATTCTGCCTGGATCACCGCTGCTTCCAAAACTTGCAGCTTATGGAAATCGAGGTCTTCGCGAACGGTCGCAAAGGTAAGCGTGTCAATTAGCGCAGATTCCGGGTGCCTGAGCCGGAGGTAACGAACCACCAGACTGGGGACTGCGCTCCAACCCTTTTTCTGATCAAGCGTCTCAAGGATTCCGGCCAGCAGGGCGCCCGCCGCGGATGGGAGAGACTCCAAGGCCGCACCGTCGGGCAACTTCACACTCGGGATATTCAGAAATCGATCGACGTAGATCGACATAGCACCATGAAGTAACCCGCGTTCGATCTCCGGATTTACCTCGCCCCGTGACAAGACCTGATGCAGAGCGTTACAGAACGAGAACGTGTGGACCGGATTAAACCAATCGTCGACATCATTCGATTCCGGAAAGTGCGCCAGCCGCGCCGCTGCAGCCATGGAAAGCTCCCGGGCGATAGACGCCGGTGTTACGCCCTCAGCTAAAGCAGAGACAATCAGTTGGAGAATCGCCTTCGGATCAGCGCAGAGCAATTCCTTGTACATTCCGGCTGAATCTTTCGTGACCGACATAGCCTTGGCGACGCCTGCCTTCTCCGCCGAGCGCCGGGGGTGCCGCAACTGGTCTTCCGCCTCTTGAATGAGCGGCATCAGATCCACCGGTACTCGCCAGGCTCCGCCTTCCTCCTCGGAACGCGATTGAGTGAGGTGGCAGACCAACAGTGGCAGAATCCTCGACGCTTCGTCCCGACCGATGGCGTCGAGAAGCTCGAAAGCCTTGTTAGAATGATCCAAGGCGTGTCCACCGTCTGCATAGATCCGGTCTTGAACCGCGGCAAACACAATCCGGTTCAGCGCCGGTTGCGACAATTGGGAATCTAATGCCGCTAACAGAGTGCGTTCAGCGCCTTCATCGTGCCGGATCCTGGACCAATGCAACAACCAATCGTTTAAGCGCTCTTCCTCGAACCGTTCTCGGTTCAGGCCTCCGGCGGAATGGCGGGACGGCTGCCCCTCGCAATTCTCGGCAACTCTGCGCGCGCCGTTGGCCAACGCGTAGATCAGCGTTGTGTGGCTCAGGTGCGGACTCAGCCGAGCTACAACACTCAATGTGGTGAGACCATCTTCCCAGACCCGGTGATTCCTAGCGGCAAATCTTGCGATCCTCCGGATCACGCTATTGGCCCTCTCGCCATCCGCGAGCAAAGCAATAATCCCTTTTGCTTGGATTAGGCCAATGTTCTGTTCCAACCCCCAGAACAATCGGCGTGAGTGGTAGCCCACATCGATCCTATCCTTTGGCCGCCTTGATACCCAA
>JAFAZK010000224.1 GCA_019239825.1 Verrucomicrobiota bacterium
AAGAACTTTACTTTCTATACTCATAAATTTATTTGTTTCAATTTGGCTAAGTTCCTTCGGTTAAATGCGAGGCGGTTAGTGATCGTATGCGCCTTAACCCACGCATCATTGATCCCAGCTTGGTTCAATCAGGCGCGCTCTCGGAAGAGAGGCCTCGCGAATTCGGCAGCCGGCGTTAGGCCGCAGCCGCGGCTTTCATACGTTTTACGGCCTCTTCGGTAGTCCAGACGGCGTTGGCCATGAAACGGTAGTTGACCATAGCGGCCTCGTAACCATTGCCCTCTTCATTTACACCGGCGGCCACGGCATCCCGCACCATCGCGACCTCACAGCCTGCCTCGATGATGTCACGCATATGGGATTCGAGACAGATATTGGCGACCGGGCCGGCCATGATCACCTTCTGAATCTTGCGCATATGCAGTTGCTTGATCACATCGTTTGACGCGCATCCGAAATTTTTATGTGGTGATGTGTTGCAGGTGTGACCGTCCATCAGGTACTTCTTAAAGGGTTCGTAGTAATCGGACCGGGAACCATGGAAGCCTTCGAGATCGACGGGATCCTTACGGCCACAGAACCCGATCCCAGCGAGATAGTCGCCGATTGCGCCACCCGGCACGTTCCATTGTAAGTCGGTCGGATAGTACCAGTGCGGCGAGTGAATGATGTAGTAACCGAGTTCTTGAGCAGTTTTGAGAAGCTGCTCCAAGTTCGCGATTACATTGCGCTCCTTGAGCGCGTCAGCGATCAGCTCGTTATAGGTGCCAGTCTTCTCCTCGAGAAACTCGTTCTGCAGGTCGGCCAGCACCAAGGCCGTGTGCTGCTTATCGAGTTTCATTTCAGGGTTGCGATGAGTGAATACGTACATTCTGTAGCTCGTTAGAGGCAGTCACTTAATATTTGCTGAAAGCATGAGCTAGGCCAAAAAAGGGGCACTTTCTGCCACGTGGAGCGGAGACTCTTCTGCGAAAGGCGGCTCGATTTGACCGATGCGATTCGAGTGAACGCAAGAATGGTTTAATCGCCAGTGGCGTATTTCAGGAAACTTCGACGCTCCATTCTAACCGAATAGAATAGGGCTGGCCCCCTAGCAAGCCGCTGATAAGCTAGTAGTTGTTAGCGCCGCACAAAATGCACTGCACGCAGTCGGTTGTCGGCTAATCGAGTCGAATTCCTCCGGTCAGCGTGAAGACCCAGCGGTTTCCCGCCGGCCCATTGCCGTATTGCACCAAAATGTTTTCAGTCCCGGACCTGCTGTTCGAATCTTCGTTTGAAGTATGATTCACTCAGCCGTGTGTCCCATCTATGGAAAGCGTAACAACGCGGCAGACACAATATTGATAGTAGTTACAAAAATGTACTATACACCCGCCGGCTACCATCTGGTTAGCCCGAATGACGATTGATTGGACCGATTTTAGAACGTTCGAAATCCCGTACCCTAGCCCTCGCCATCTCGTTACCAGAGTTACCCACGTTTTCAAAACCCTGTTTTAGTTGGAGATCGCGTGGCACAGCCCATGCTGATTGGTCAGCGAAACAACGCGCTATTGGTACGTTAGAGGCTACTAATCAGCCATTCCAAAATCAGCATGTCACTCAAGGAAAAAGGACGGGCGTGAGTGCGATTTCACGCGGGTTCGCTATTTCTATGCGATGCAGGAGGCGGTATTTCGTCTCGAAGATTATCAATAGCTCTGATCTCAAACGTCGCCTCTAAAGGAGGGACAACTGAACAGCGGATCTACACTGAGATGAAGAGAATTGTCGTTTCTAATGACTGTCGCACGCAGCGAAACAACATGCGGTTGGCCGTTTTGATTCCGCCCATGCTGCTAGGTTTAATGGCATTCACCGCTTGTAATCAATCACCCCCGGCGGCAGGGCCGCGACCGGTTACTGTTACCGTAAGCAAGCCGGAAAAGAGAGTGATTGAAAACTGGGATGAATTCACAGGAAGGACTGCGGCGGTCAATCTTGTGAATATTACGGCGAGAGTCAGTGGTTACATTGTCGAGGTCCCATTCAAGGAGGGAGACCTCGTGCACAAAGGGGAGCTCCTTTTTCAGATTGATCCTCGTCCTTATCAACACGTGTATGACCAAGCGGTGGGGCAACTTCAGCGCGCGGAGGCTAATCAGAAACTCCAAGACGCCACCTTTGAACGTCAGGATCACCTTCGGGTTACCGGAGTTATTGCGAAAGAAGATTATGATACCGCAATATCGAACAAGAGCTCGGCAGCAGCCGAGGTGATTGCAGCGCAGGCCGCAGTGAGCGCTGCAAAATTGAACCTGGAGTTCACTCAGGTTTGCTCGCCGATTGATGGGCGCGTCAGCAGACAATTGGTAAACATCGGCAACTTGGTGCAAGCAGATTCAACTCGTTTAACCACGGTCGTTAGCATCGACCCCATTTATGCGTATTTCAGCATGGATGAGTTGGCCGCGCTGAATTATAAGCAAATGGCGCGAGAAGGTAAGCTCGCGAGCGGCGCCGACGGAAAGATTCTAGTCGATCTGCAGCTACAGAACGAGCAAGAGTTCCCGCATCAGGGAACCATCGATTTTTCTGATAATGCGTACAATACGTCGACGGGGACACTCCTAGTCCGAGGGACGTTTGCGAACCCAGGGGAAATCCTGGCACCCGGTAATTTCGTTCGTGTCCGAGTGCCTTCCGGGCCGAAGTATAGCGCCCTCTTGATCGCGGATCGGGCGATCGGCTCCGATCAGGATCAAAGCTTCGTTTACGTGGTCGATGGCAAGGGTACCGTTGAGCTGCGCCATATCAAGACCGGGCCATTGGTTGATGGACTGCGGGTGGTCACCTTGGGGCTACAGCCGGATGACATGGTGGTAATCAACGGGATCATCAACATTCGGCCAGGCGCTTTGATTAAGGCGCAAGCAGGATCAATGCAAGAGTTCGCCTCAAACGATAGCTCCTTCGGGGGAACGGGCTCCTCAAACTAAGAGTCGGTCTGTTGAGCAAAAGCACTCGCTCGACTTACAAACACCATGAAATTCTCCCGCTTTTTTATCGATCGGCCAATCTTTGCGATTGTCATTTCCGTGGTCACGGTTGTATTAGGCGCGATAGCCTATATTACGTTGCCCGTAGCGCAATTTCCGTCGATTGCGCCGCCGACTGTCGTGGTTCAGGCCCAATTTCCAGGCGCGGATCCAAAGACTCTGGCGGAAACCGTCGCCGAGCCTATCGAACAGCAAGTCAATGGAGTTGAAAACATGCTGTACATGTCGTCCACATCGTCAACCGATGGGACGATGCAACTCACGATCACATTTAAATTAGGCACCGATCCTAACATCGCTCAGGTACTGGTTCAGAATCGAGTAGCCATCGCCGAACCACAGCTGCCGGCGGAGGTCAGAAACATCGGAGTGATTACCCAAAAACAATCGCCCGACGTTATTATGGCGATTGCTCTCAGTTCACAGAACAAAACTTACAATCCGCTCTATTTAAGTAATTATGCGTATACCCAAATGGAAGATTCCCTGAAGAGGATAGAGGGAGTCGGTAACATTTTGGTGTATGGCGCTCAACCTTACAGCATGCGGGTTTGGTTAGACCCTGACTTGATGTTTTCCCGCGGACTAACCGCCGATGACGTAATTAGCGCGTTGCAAGCCCAGAATCTGGAAGTCGCTTCTGGCAGTGTCGGGTCAGAACCAGCCCCGCCGAAGACGGAGTTCCAACTGACGCTGAGCACGGAAGGTCGACTGGTTACACCGTTGCAGTTTTCTAAGATCGTCTTGAAACATGGCGACGATGGGCAGTTGGTCTACCTCAAAGATGTCTCTCGATTGGAGCTCGGTGGTCAGGACTATAGTAGCTCTACCTATCGAGATGGCGTGATTCCTTCTGTGGCCATCCTCATTCAACAATTGCCAGGTGCGAACCAACTAAAAATCGCCGCGAGCGTAAAGAAACAACTCGCGGAAATGGCAAAAGCATTTCCGCCGGGGATGGAATATTCAATCCCGTACGACACGACGACGTTCACCGCACAGTCCATCGCGAATGTGTACGATACCTTGCGCGACGCGATTATATTGGTGATCATTGTCGTTTTGGTCTTTCTGCAGAGTTGGCGGGTCGCCCTGATTCCGCTGATCGCCGTACCAGTCTCGCTGATTGGAACGTTTGCGGTGATGGCGATGTTGGGTTTCTCATTGAATTCACTTTCCCTCTTTGGTTTGGTTCTCGCGATCGGGATTGTGGTTGATGACGCCATTGTAGTTGTCGAAAATGTGACCCGTTGGGTAGAGCGTGGCTGTGAGCCGAAGGAAGCGACGCGAAAAGCGATGGACGAGGTGGGTGGCGCTGTCGTCGCCATAGCGGTCGTGTTGACGGCAGTATTTGTGCCGACGGCGCTAGTGACCGGTATCAGCGGTCAGTTCTATCGGCAATTTGCCCTCACTATCGCCATCGCGACGTTAATATCTGCGTTCAACTCTCTAACCCTCAGCCCCGCGTTAGCAGCCCTGTTGATAAAGCCCGGCCATGTTCAAGCCGATTTGCTCAGCCGGATCATTGACACACTTTTTGGCTGGTTCTTTCGGCTTTTCAACCGAGGGTTTGATTTCGGTAGCAGCGTCTATGGAAAACTGGTTCGACGACTCCTTCGCTTGAGCGGTCTAGTCTTAATAGCGTATTTTGGGCTTTTGCTACTGACAGGACTGCTGTTTAAGACTGTGCCGGGTGGATTCATCCCGACGATGGATCAGGGTTACTTGATCGCGTTTGCTCAACTGCCCGATGGGGCTTCGCTGCAACGAAATGACGCGGTCCGGAAAACCATTGGAATAAATGGGCAAAAGATTCCGGGCGTCGAGCAAACTTTTGCTATCGAAGGTCTAAACATCCTGGACTCGACGAATAAGTCGAATTCGCTCACGGTATTCCATCCGCTCAAACCATACGATGAGCGAGTTGACCATCCAGATCAATCGGCGACGGCGATTGCGGCGAAAATGCAGGCCGGGTTTTCGTCTATTCAAGATGCTTTTGCCGTTGCGATTCTACCACCATCGGTTCGAGGTCTCGGAAATGCCGGCGGATTCCAATTGGAGATCGAAGACCGGCACAATGCTGGGTTCCATGCATTACAAGAGGTGACGAACAAGATTGTCGCCGCGGCAAACAAAGAGCCGGGACTAAGTAGCGTTTTCACTACTTATCATGCTTATGTTCCGCAGCTATTCCTTAAGATCGACCGAGAGAAGGCCCAGACATTGGGAGTTTCCATCAATTCGGTCTTCACTGCCTTAGCGAGTTACCTGGGAACCAACTTCGTCAACAATTTTAATTTTCTCGGTAGGACCTACCAAGTAAATTTACAGGGCGATACGGCTTTCAGATCAAGTGCCGATCAGATTCGGCGAATCTATGTGCGAAACGAGCGCGGGGACATGGTGCCGCTTGGAAGTGTATTAGAGGTGCACAGGATCACTGGTCCGGACACGGTCTATCACTATAACGTGTACCCGGCGGCACTGATCCAGGGTTCGAGCGTGCTGGGTATCAGTTCTGGTCAGGTAATCCAAAAGATGGAGCGAATCTGTCGAGAGAATTTGCCGAGCCAGTTCTCCTATGAGTGGACCCAACTGACTTATCAAGAAGTGATTGCCGGTAACACTGCCATCTTCATTTTTCCGCTCTGCGTATTGTTCGTGTTTTTGGCCTTAGCTGCACAATATGAGAGTTTTTCGTTACCGTTAGCAGTTATTTTGATTGTACCCATGTGTCTGTTATCGGCACTGGCTGGGATCTATTTTCGCGGACAAGACAATAATATCTTTACCCAGATTGGGTTCATCGTCTTGGTGGGACTGGCATGCAAAAACGCCATCCTGATCGTCGAGTTTGCCCGACAACAAATGGAGACGGGAGTCGATAGATTGGAGGCGGCGGCCGAGGCGGCTCGGCTGCGGCTCCGACCGATCCTCATGACTTCCTTCGCATTCATTCTAGGAGTTGTGCCGCTCGTAATCGCTAAAGGGGCCGGAGCAGAGATGGATCAAGCGTTGGGAACAGCAGTGTTCTCCGGAATGTTAGGCGTGACCATTTTCGGACTCTTGTTTACTCCGACCTTTTTCTCGTTGATTAGCAAAAGCTGTAAACACAAACCGAAACGTAAACGAGAGAAGTGGGCGCCTGAGCCCAAGGCAGTTGAGCAAACCGTCCCTTGAGTTCAATCGTACGTCCTCCGATTGGCTCTCGTCAAACATTTCAGGGCAAATCGGGGGTGGCAGAAATTGTCCTTTTTATGTCATATCTTGCAGTTTCGCCAGGTTATAAAATGCTGCATCTAAGCAACTGTAGATCGCGCCGATTTATCCGAGCGTGATCGTTTCGCTCAGTTAGATAAACCTATTTTTAAAGTCGAAATATTCGATATGGCTACTCCGATCCCTGTCACCGACCTAACTCAACGTCCTCCCCGAGGCTTCCGCGTTCGACTCGGAGGTCTCGTGATTCTTGCACGGATGCTCGACAAGGGTCGGGCGACGCTCGCAGGGAAAAACGGCGACTACGAATACCTAAGTTCCATCGACGAACACCTTGTCCGTTTTCTCGAATTCGATCCCGAAGCACTGCTAAAGAAATTATCGACGGGCAAGGGCGACTGGGAGATTTTGCAATGGATTAAAGCCAATTCCAAGAGCCCGCGTCAGCCCTGGGAAATTGAAGCATTTTCCTCGTTCATGGATCGATACGAACCGGACAGTGATCCGGAAACGCTGACCGTGTTCCAGGGCTATTTTAAAAACTTTCCCGATGGGCGCGCTGATCTCAAGACTTGGTTCGACGTTTTGGAACTCGACGACTACGTCAGTTATGGGGGAAAGGCATAGCGCAGGCGACCCGTGAGAAATCGTCTAAGCTTGAAGCGTTCTTAGCGAATGGTGGTGACTAATTTCGACCGTAAATCAGAAAAACGAGACAATGCGTTTATGTCAGAGTTAGCTAGTCAGTTTCGCGATCTCCATAACTCGTCTGAGCTCCTCATTCTTCCCAACGCGTGGGACGCAGGTAGCGCTCGGTTATTCGAAGATGCCGGAGCGAAAGCAATTGCTACAACCAGCGCTGGAGTAGGATGGGCACTTGGATATCCCGACGGTAATGCGCTTCCGGTGGAGAAGGTCGCCGCGCTAGTTAGTGCCATTACCGATGCGGTTCATGTGCCTGTTACGGTCGACTTCGAAGCTGGATACACAGATGATCCGAAAAAAATATCCCACAACCTGAAACCGATACTCGAAGCCGGCGCCATTGGCATCAATATCGAGGACGGTGAAGATGCGCCCGAATTGCTCGTCCGCAAGATAGAACAAGTTCGCAAGGCGGCGGACGGCGCAGGCGTGGAGTTATTTGTCAATGCGCGAACGGATGTATATCTGAACGGAGTGGGAGAACCTGAGAGCTGGGTCGAGGAGACAATCTCGCAAGCGGCGAGTTACCGATCCGCTGGTGCCGATGGGCTTTTTGTTCCCGGTATGACCCAAGAGTCAGCTATCAAAGCGGTAGCAGGAGAAATAAAATTGCCACTGAACGTGATGGCATTGCCGGGTCTACCAACCGCCAAGGAGTTAACAAAGTTGGGAGTCCGCCGTTTGAGCGCGGGGGCCGCCATTTCTCAGGTGATTTGGAATCATGCCTTCGAGTTGGCGAAAAAGTTTCTGCAGTCCGGAGATTCAGAGGTCGTCGTCAAAGACGGCATGCCCTACTCCAAATTGCAGGGTCTGTTCACGAGGTAGCTATTGAGCGGCCTGCCTCGCCCTCCGAAGTGAAGACAGGCAGGTCGTCTCTTAGCCAAATGGCCTGACAGTGGCAATCCGACCGGCAGTTTGGTCGTCATCGACGATGATGCTCGATTTCTGTGC
>JAFAZK010000324.1 GCA_019239825.1 Verrucomicrobiota bacterium
CATTAATGGCTTGGAGAATGCCTGCAATCGTCGTGGTTTTCCCAGAGCCGGTCGGTCCGGACACTAAGACCAATCCATCGGTGAGCGCCACCGCGAAGGCCGCAATACGTTTGGAGATCCCGATTTCGAGAAGGTCGGGCGCCTGCGCCGGAAGCGGTCGTAACGATGCGAAGAGTTCTCCTTGTGCGCGCCCCAGATTGACCCGGAACCGAATCCCATCTATTTCAGCGGTGAAATCTGCCGAGCCCAACGAGCCGCTAACCTCCGGACCAGCCGCAGGGTACAGTTTTATCAGTTCGGCGATGAGTTCTTGTACTTCACTTCGAGACAGGGCGCCCTCTTCGCTCAGGTGAACGACTCTACCCTCGAGTCGGGCGGTCACGTTGCTTTGGAAGACCGAAATATCGCTCACCTGATTGGAACGAACAAACTCAACGACCTTTTTCCATCGCTCCACGACTGTCATGTTAATGGCCCTTTACCAGCGGCTGACCGCCTTTCGTTTTCTGTTTGGGCTCGGATCACGGTGTCGCACTCGGAAAAGCTTGAAGAGCCCCATGGCGCGAACAGATCACCTGCTGGGTCAAGACATACAGATTATTGTAAGTGCCGCCATCTGGACACTTCGGTATCCCAAATCTGAAGTATTGGGCAAAGGCGTTCGTGTCGATACTGGTGGCGCCGGGATGATCGCGGATGTATTCGTCTTTCGCCGCCTCAATTGTAAGCATGTTGTTCTGACAGACTCGCGCGTTCTGCTGTTGCAGCGCGGACAAAACCGCCGTGGTGATTAAGGCAGCGATGGCGGCGATGATTGTGAGCACGACGAGCATCTCGATCAAAGAAAACCCTAGTCGATAGGGACGAGCTCCCGCTCGTCCGAGCTTGTATTCAGCGCTGCCGAAACTGCGCCAAACCCTACGGTTGAGCAGGAGCTCATCCTTTCCGTGCACGGGCTCCAACCCTCCGCAGCGCTTTGCATTGCGTCTGTCGCTTGGATTTCTAATGGGCTTATTCTCGAAAGCTAACCAGCTCTCAACGGTAGGCCTCATAGTTCTCGAGGTCGTCCTTCACCAGAAAATCACGCAAGACTTTCTGGGTCACCAAGTTAAGCGTCCTAAATACATTCCTGCCTGTTACACAATCACCGCCGAGTCGATCCACTTTTCGTTCCGGCGCTCGTAACAGTAGATCGATCGCTTCGACCGGCGCGATCTGTTCCTCTGCTAGATCCCGCTTATTATAGAACAACATCCAGGTCAGTTGTTCAGGGCTGAGGTCGAGCGTCGCCAGATTTTCTTCGAGATTCTTTAGACTCTCGATATTGGCATCCATTCGATCCCATTGTGAGTCCACGATAAAGATTAGACCGTCGACACCGCGGAGCACCAGTTGTCGGGTTGCGTTGTACATGACTTGGCCCGGAACCGTCCAAAGCTTGAATCGCACTTTGAAGCCTTTGACTGAGCCACCGGTAATCGGAAGGAAATCGAAGAAAAGCGTCCGATCGTTTTGGGTCGGTAACAAAACCAAGTTACCTCTATCCTGGGCGTCTACGCGTTCGTGAACATACCCGATAGAGGAAGTCTTCCCACCCAGGGCACAGCCATAGTAAACGATCTTAAATTCGACCTCACCCTTGACGAAGTTGATGAAAGACATCTGCGTAATGCTAGTATTAACCCAACTAATTCGTCGAATGTTTTTTATTGGCAAATTTTTTCGCCAAAACCCGATTAACGGTCGGTTACGTCGCCGGCCGTGCGAAACCCGATTCGCTCGTCGATGCTGTACGGAGAAAGTCCCACCACTCTGCGGGTTAGTTGCCCGTCTTCGCCCATAAAATTCCCTCCACGGACAACCGGCGACCCGGACCCATCATCGCTCGCTGTCCACTCGGAGACGTTGCCGGCGAGATCGCGTACGCCATACGGGCTAGAGTCGACCGCGTATTGCGCCACTTCTGCCCAACCAGCCGTATGTTGTGCTCCGTCATAAAGATTCGCGGCACCGGTCTTAGGCTCATCGCCCCAGGGATAACGTCTCCCGTCCACCCCTCTCCCCGCCTTTTCC
>JAFAZK010000326.1 GCA_019239825.1 Verrucomicrobiota bacterium
AGTCTGCGTCCGTGGATCGGTCTTTGAGGGTGCGTTGCCGAGATGCCAAGTTTTGTCGAAGTGTCTAACCCTGGAGACTCCGGCGACACTTCAAACCAATATCGTTTTCGCTGCCAAGGGTAAGTCGGTAGTGGCACGACCCGGCCCCCTCTTGAAAAAACCCCCGTCCAATCGACTTCTCGGCCAGCCGCGAAAAGTGCGGCCAAAGAGCGGCGTAACTGAAGTGGCTCAGACACTCCGCGTCGAAGCGAAGGCAATTGCTGCCCGCTCTTTGAACCGGCTTCCCCACACTGGGCTATCATCCCGGACAAGACTGGGTGCGGACTTAGTTCCACAAAAATATCGGTTCCAGCGTCCAGCATTGCCGTTACCGCGGTAGCAAATCGGACGGTTTGTCGAATGTTGCAGCCCCAATACTCCGGACCGAAATCTTCGGCCGTTGCTTCTTTACCAGTCACGGTCGAGTAGACCGGGATCAAAGGAGGCTGCAATCTTAGCGCCGGAATCGATTGAGCCATCTCCTTTCGGAACGGCTCCATTTGAGAACTGTGAAACGCGTAATCAACCGGCAGAATCTTGATCCGTACACCTAGGCCCAGCGCGGTTTTTGTGATTTCGTCTATAGCCCCCGATTCGCCTGAAATGACAATCGAAGTCGGGCTGTTCACTGCTGCGATCGAGACTCGGTCGAGGTACAACTGAAGCAGTTTTTCGGCTTCTGGTTCGCTGATCTCGAGAGCAGCCATTCTACCCAGACCGGTCGCGTGTTGCATTATACGGCCGCGACAACAAACGACCATTACCGCATCCTCGAACGACAGTGCGCCGCTCAGATAGGCAGCAGCGATCTCGCCCACGCTATGGCCGACTAAAGCGTCCGGGACAATACCCCAAGAGCGCCACACGGCAGCCAGCGCAACCTGTAGCGCGAACAGAGCCGGTTGTGCAACTTGCGTTTCTTGTAGCCGTGAACCGGCTTCATCGCGCTCCAACTCCTTCAGCAGATCCCAGGAAACGTGCCGTTTCATCTCGTCCGCGCAGCGGGCGATTTCTTTGCGAAAAATTGGTATAGAAGACAGAAGCTCACGCCCCATGCCATACCATTGCGGACCTTGCCCGGAGCAGACGAAGGCGACGCGCGGCACGACGCCCGAACGTGCTCTACCTATATTGACATCGAGGTCGGAGACATCCTGGCCTCGAGCGAAAGTCTCCAGAGTCGAGGTCAATTTTTCGCGATCAACTCCAGCGACTGCCAAACGATACTCGAGCGGCTCCCGGCCGGTGCCCAGGGTATGCAAAACATCATCTAGACGAGTCTCGGGGTTAGTTCGCAGATACTTAGCAACCGATCGAGCACGATCTCGGAGCGCTATCGGCGTGTGACTGGAAAGAGGGAGAACAAAAGGAGCTGGTTTCGAACTGCCATCGACTGGGAACGATTCTGATAACGCGGGAATCGGGAGGGCGAGATCGGTCTTTCCGCCGGACGTGACCGCGCTCCATTCGAGTGGCCAGCCGAGAACGTACAACGTTCCTAGCGAAGTCAACAACGATTCCCGTTCATCGGCGCCGCGCCGGCATGAACCGAGCGTGACACCGTCGCAGGCGTTAGTGCTCAGCGTTTGCGCAATTCCGCCCAGCAGAAGTGGATGCGGACTTACCTCCAGGAAAATCGTGCACGTTTCATGCGACAGGTGCTCAACGACCTCACGGAATAGGACAGGTTGACGAAGGTGCCGCGCCCAATGTTCCGGTCCAACTTCTGTACCAGAAACAGGGCCACCCAGGACGGAGGATATTAGGGGGACCACCGTGCGAGTCGGATGCAAGCCGCGTAGGGAGACTTTCAAGTTGTCCAGGACCGGATCCATCCAGGGACTGTGTGCGGCGACGTCAACCTCGATCAGCGAACAGGTCAACCCTTCATTTTTCCAGTCCGCGACCAAAGTTTTAAGGCGACCGGCGTCTCCGGAGAGAACCGTGGACGTAGGGCTGTTCTGCCCCGAAACAAAAACTTCTTGGGCGAACTCTCGGACGCGCGCGACGACTTCCTCCTGAGGGAGCTCAACAATCGCCATCCCGCCACCGGGACCAGCCAGCGCTTGTGCCCGGCTCGACTCGACGACAATCCGCATCGTTTCTTCTACGGTTAAAGCGCCGGCTACGCAGGCAGCGGCCCATTCCCCCAGACTGTGAGCGGCCACAAAGTCCGGCCGCACGCCCCAGGAATTCCACAGCTCAGCCAGCGCGATTTGAATTGCAGCGAGCGCCGGCTGGATGAATTGGACCCCATTCAGCTGGGATTCATCGGACAATAACAAATCAAACAATGACCATCCCGCAAGTTTGGTGACCGCTCGCTCACACTCAACCAACTTGGTCTTAAAGACAGGCTCGGCGGCGATCAGGCTTTTGCCCATCCCGATCCATTGGGAACCCTGTGGCGAAAAGATGAAAGCTAGCTTTGGTCGCTGCAAAACTCCGTGGCCGACCGCGATACCCGGGCGCTTCTGCCCCTGAAGAAACCCATCAAGCTGATCACGGAGTTCGTTCAAAGAGCGAGCAGTCAGAGCGACCCGTTCAGGCTGACGCTCGCACCGCGCAGCCGCAGTGGCGCAGACATCAACGAGCGAAAGTTTTGCCGCGTTGGCGCCGAGATAGTTTCTGAGTTCTGCGGCAATTCCCTGTAAAGAGCCGGTATCGGGAGCGCTTAAAGGCAGTAGATGCGCGCTACTCCGAGCGGGTTCTTCAACTACTACATGGCAGTTTGTGCCTCCCCAGCCGAACGCGCTCACACCTCCGATGGCAGGCTTCGTCGTTTCAGGCCAAGGTTTAAGTCCGGTGACGACCTGAACTTTGGCAAAATCAATGTGCGGATTGGGAATTTCAAAATTCAGGCTAGGGGGGATCGACCGGTGTTTTACCGAGAGTATCAGCTTAATTAGGCCTGCTATTCCGGCTGCCCCTTCCAGATGGCCGATGTTAGTTTTTACCGAACCGACCAGCAGCGGCTGATCTCCCGATCGCTCGCTGCCAAACACGTCACCGAGCGCTTGAGCTTCGATCGGATCGCCAAGTTGCGTACCGGTACCATGTGCCTCGACGTATTGGACATCTTCAGTTCTGATACCGGTGCCCACATAGGCCTCCCTCATTACGGCCTGTTGGGCGAGAGGATTGGGGGCGGTTAGACCATTACTGGCGCCATCGTTGTTAGCGGCAGTCCCACGAATGACCGCGTAGATCGGATCCCCGTCAGCCAACGCTCGGCTCAGCGGTTTGAGCACCACAAACCCACCGCCTTCACCCCGCACAAAACCGTTGGCGCGTGCATCAAACGCGCACAATTCGCTGGTGGGAGATAGTCCGCCGAATTTCGAGAGCGTCACCATGGTGGCGGGATCGATAATCAGATTTACGCCGCCAGCGATCGCCAAGGTAGCATCTCCAAACTGCAGGCTCCGGCACGCGAGGTGCACGCTTACCAGCGAGGACGAACACGCTGTATCCAGGGCGATACTTGGCCCCTGGAATCCCAATGCGTAAGAAATTCGATTGGCTACGACGCTAAAGGCCTGACCGGTCCCGCTGTGAAGAGTAATCTCAGCGCCGGCCTTGCGGGCAAGCGTTTCGTAATCGTGCCAAGCTACTCCAACGAAAAGGCCGGTACGACTGCCGCGCAAAGCGCCCGGCCGAAGACCAGCATCTTCCAGCGCCTCCCACGCTAACTCCAGCGCCAAGCGCTGCTGTGGGTCCATCTGGACTGCTTCCCGAGGCGAAATTCCGAAAAAGCCGGGGTCAAACTGGTCAATGGATTCTAACAGCCCGGCCCTGCGAGCGTTCATTTTGCCAGGCTTGTTTACATCGGGATCGTACCACGCCTCGATATCCCAACGATCAGGCGTAATTTCTCGGATCGCAGAACGTCCTGACCGAAGCATTTCCCAGAAAGTTCCCGGATCGGGCGCCCCCGGAAATCGGCAAGCCACGCCGATCACCGCGATTGGCTGATTCCGAACGGGTACCGTGGATGACCAACCACGCGACATCTCCGATTCCGAATCCGGATTGCCGCACAAATAATTAGATAGCTTTTCGATGGTCGGGTGACTCCAAGCCACAGTGACGGGAACTTTGTGACCGAGAAGTTCTCCTAAGCGGTTCAGCAGCTCCACGGCTTTGGCGGAGTCAAGTCCGAACCTACTGAAGGGCTCGTTCGTGGCGATTGCGTCCTCGCTGATTGCTAGCACCCGGGCTAGTTCCCGGACAAGCCACGTTTTAAGTGTATCCACTCGCGACTGATTCGGAGACGCCGACACGTTTGGAAAAGTATCCTTCATGCGAAAAACCCAAGTGGGTTTAGTACTGAGTCAATGTCCCCTCGATATGTCCCTTTCGGACCATGGCAGCAATATGCCGAGACTAAGAGATTAGCGGTTGCACGGCTCCGGATATCAATACGCACAACGATGACAGGAGCACAACGGCCAACGAGGCAGCCGCTTAATGGGCGAATTCGATTTTTCCGTTGGCTACGTGTTCTGGGACGGCCCTAGAGTTGATTTCGGCCGAAACGTACTCAGGGCTGCACCGCTGGATGGACTCGGCCAATCGTTCGGCGAATTCTCGACCGTGAAGATAACGCGTCCAATGATCGCCGGGCGTGACATAGATCTCCAGGCCCCCTTGCGCGTCGCGCTGATGCCACCCCTTCGTTTTGTCGAGGCGCTGTTGCTGTTCGCTTATAATCAGCGTGAGTTTGCCCGGATATCGTTTCAGCCTGTGACTGTACATGGTCCGCATGTAGTCCGTTCTCATCTTATAGTTGCGGCTGGCAGCCAGTTCGTCTTCGCTTTTGCTCTGATCACCGCCGAATTTTCGACGGCCGAGATCGCTAATGAGTTCCGCTCGCCCACGGCGGCTCTTCTGGGCAATCTGGCAGAGAACCTCGGCGATGTGTTTTAGCCTTTTCAACCCGTAGTAAAGATCGAGCCCTAACGAGCGAAATAAGCTCGGACGATGGGTGTCAAAAAGGACGAGCAGCCGGACCTCATCTCCACGACGCAAAAGCTCCTCGGCCATAACCATCGCAACAACTCCTCCGGCGCAATCCCCTCCGAGCAAATAGGGGCCTTGGGGTTGAACACTCTTGAGATCGCTCAGAAACTCTAGAGCCGCTTCTTTTGCGTCGGCGTACCGTTCGGATTTGCCGTCCAACCAACGCGGATGAAAACCGTAAACCGGTTGATCGGGCCCCAGGAAGGGGATCAGCCGATATAGCATTTTCAGCGTGTCGTCTGAGTCCATGAAACCTGCCACAAGGAATAAAGCGGGTTGCGAACCTCTAGGCTGAGCGGGCACAAGGCGACTCCAACGAGGAACCTCGCCGACGTGGTGGTAGTTGTTGGTATACTCGTCGAAAAGAATGTGCTTAGACAACCCCGCCACGGTCGGTTCGATAAAAACACTGCTCAGTGGCAGGTCGATTTGAAACGCAGATTTCAAGCGGGCGATTACACGGGTAGCCGAAAGAGAGTGACCGCCGAGTTCAAAGAAATTGTCGAAAACCCCAACTTTTTCGACACCCAACACCTCGCTCCATGCATCGGACATGATCTGCTCGATTTTGTTGCGAGGAGCCACGTATCCGGATTTCGCCTCGAAAGCACTTGTTGGTACCGCTGGGAGCGCATTGCGGTCCACCTTCCCATTCGGTGTTAAGGGAAGAGTATCGAGAAACATAAAACCCGATGGGATCATGTATTCCGGTAGAAGGCCTCGGACGTGCTTTCGCAAATCGTCGGTTGGCGGACGTTGATCGGTTCCTGAAACGACATACGCCACCAGGCGGGAATCTCCCGTTTGCGCTTTCTCAGCTGTGACGACGCACTCCCGAACACTGGGATGGGATGAGAGAACGGCCGCAATCTCGTCTAGCTCGATCCGGTACCCGCGAACCTTGACCTGGGTGTCCGTCCGCCCAAGACATACCAGTCGTCCATCCGGCAGATGCCGAGCCAAATCTCCCGTCCGGTATATCCGTTCTCCTTGACGAAACGGATTAGGCTGGAAACGGTCGGCGGTCAGATCGAGACGGTTAAGGTACCCACGGGCAACGCCTTCGCCGCCAATCCACAGATCACCCACGACTCCCCGTGGAACTGGATCCCGGTTGCCATCCAGCACATACATCTGAGTATTAGCGATGGGGCTTCCAATGGTGACTTCGTCCGAGTCGATCCGCGCTAGGGAGGACCAGATTGTTGTTTCCGTTGGCCCGTACATATTCCAGACGGACCCGCAGGAAGATACCAGACGTGTCGCCAATTCTCGATCCATCGCTTCGCCGCCACAGAGGATCTTGAGATTACGATCTCCTTTCCATCCCGATTCGAACAACAATCGCCAGGTTACTGGCGTCGCTTGCATGATTGTCGCGCCAGACCGGGAAATTATCCGGGCTAAAGCTGCGCCATCTTGGGTCGTCACCCGACTTACCAGCTCGATCCGAGCTCCAGTGATCAAGGGCAAGAACAATTCCAGGCCAGCGATGTCGAACGACAGAGTCGTTACCGCCAGCAACACGTCGGTCTCACTCATGCCGGGTTTGTCTGCCATCGCGTACAAAAAATTGGTCAGCGCGTGGTGCTCTATCTCGACCCCCTTGGAGCGGCCCGTTGAGCCGGAAGTATAGATGACGTAAGCCCGATTCGATGGCCCAGACGATTGTGGCAAAGGATCGACGCTGTATTCCCCAATTATTTGTTCCTCCTCATCGAGAAATACCCGACATATGTCCGGTCTAGAAAACGGACCCTGAGTAAGGCCCTTCTGGGTTACGACTGCCTTGATTCCAGAGTCTTCGGCCATGTGGCGCAAACGGTCGACCGGAAAATCGGGGTCCATGGGCACATACGCACCTCCGGCTTTGAGGACACCCAACACTCCGACCGCCATCCCCAATCCCCGCTCCAGGTATACGCCGACCAACGACTCTGGTCCCACACCAAGCGATTGAAGATGTCGCGCTAATTGCGTGGATCGTGCATCCAACTGCTCGAATGTTAGTGTAGTCCCTTCAAATCGAATCGCGTCTTGAGTCGGACGACAGACGACTTGTTTACGGAATAGATCCAGGACGGTCTCGCCCCGCGGATATTCGCGGTCCGTCGCATTGAACTCATCGATCAAGCTGGTACGATCGGCCTCCGTAATAAGCGGCAGCCGGGACACATTGGTTTCCGGCGAGCTCACTATTCCCTCGAGCAACGTCAAGTAATGATTCCCGAGCTGACGAATGGTAGCAGCTGCAAAGAGATTGGCGTCGTACTTGATAACCCCCTGAAAAACTCCTTCCGATTCTGCTAGCTCGAGTGATAGTTCGAACTGTCCCTCCTGCTGCGGAATCGAGAATGGTTCCAACAAGAGACCGGCAAATTCTGCCCGTACGCCTGGCTCGGAGTTGCTGAAAAACTTCTCAAACCCAGCAATCTCTTTGAACTTCTGCAGGATGAATACCGTTTGAAAAACTGGTGTTTGGGAAAAGGTCCTAACTGGTTGCAGTTTCTCCACCAGCAATGGAAAAGGGTAATCTTGGTGTTGAATCCCTCCAACGACCAACTGGCGCGTCCGGCCAAGAAGTTCCCGAAACGGCGGATCGTCATGAAACGCCGACTTCAGCGGAATCATGTTGATAAAGTCGCCGACGACATCGGCAAACTCCGCGCGGTCTCGGCCATAGGTCGGCGACCCGACAATCACCTCTTGCTGGCCAGTATAGCGATGTAAAAGGATTTGGTAAGCCGTTAACAACACTACAAACGGAGTGGTTCCCTCCTTCACCGCTAGTCTACGAACCTGGCCGCTCAGCCTCTCGCCAAGGTCGATGGACGAGGACGCCCCCTGAACCGACTTCGAAGCTTGGCGCGGATGATCAGCCGGCACTGATAGCAGCGGAAGATCGCCTCTCAATTGGTTCAACCAATACTCCTCGTGCGCGCGACCCTCCGGTCCGGCCAACATATTCTCCTGCCAACGGGAATATTCAAAAACGTCGTGCATTGGGCGCGACGTCGGCGCAGCGCCCCTCCCGCACTCAAACGGATAAAGTCGCCGCAAATCATCAAGCAGCAGAAAGAGTGACCAACCATCTGCCGCCACGTGATGGACGGTCAAGAGAAGGATGTGGTCGTCTGAGTCACGGGTATAAAGATCCACCCGCATCAGCGGTCCGGTTTGAAGGTCAAACGGAGCGACAGACGATGCGTGGACTTCTTTGCCTAGTACTCCTAACTCGACGCCGGCTCGGTCGTGGACGGCAAAGCAGACGGGTGCGTAACCATGCACTCGTTGGAAGAGGTAATCTGACTCTTGGTAGAAACTTGTCCGCAGAGACGGATGGCGATCTACTAATGCCTGAAAGGCGCGCTGTAGCGCCGGCAAGTTAATCCCAGAACGGATCCGGGCAGAAAAAACGACGTTATAAGCCGCGCTTTCCGGGTTAGACCGGTTCAGGAACCAAAGCGCTCGCTGTCCATGTGACGCGGGATGCGAAATGATCTCTTGGCGGGCGCGCTCTCGCCACGTAGCCAGAACCAATTCTTTGTTTGACGGCAACTCCGAACGCATCTCGTCCGTCAGCGCGCCTTTCGAGGCGCGGAAGCGCAAACGACTCCCCTCGCCCCAGAGAACAACACCCCGTTCGGCCAAGGAATCGAACAGATGCAATAGGTGGCTCACAGTTCACCCTCCTCGAATTCGTTGATCGCCGGAGCATCGGCGACAGTAGCAGCAGCTGATTGCGCGAAGGCAAGAGATTCTATAACCCAATCCGTGAGCTCTCGGAGTGTCGGCCCCTGAATAAGTCGAGCCATCGCGACGTTTACTCCTAAGTCGATATCAATCTGATTCTTTAACTCTATAGACATCAGCGAATCGAACCCCAGGTTCGACATCGGTTTCTCCGGATCTACCGAAGCGAGTGGCAGCTTGAGAATTCGGGCGGTTTCTTTCGCCAGATAGTCGTTCACCATCTCTCCACGCCTTTCGGGTTGAGCCGCTAAAATTTGTTCACGAATTTTGTCGTTGGCGTGACGACCCGTCACGACAGATCCTTCTGCCGAGACGAGAAGGGACAGGTAGGGAGCAACTGCAAGGCTGCCATACGACTGCTGCCAGGCACGCCAGTCAATCGGCATTACCCCGACTTGGACCGCATCCTGTTCCAACAGGTGTTCCAAAGCTTCCAACGCTCGGTGTGACGAGAATGAACTGACGCCTTTGATAGCTCCTGTCCTGCCATGGCGCTTGGACTCTTCTTTGTCTTGAAAGCGAGTGGCCATTCCAACATCGGACCAGGTCCCCCAATTGACGCTCAGGGCCGGTTGCCCCGCCGCGCGACGATGATGAGCAAGCGAGTCGAGGAATACGTTAGCGGCCGAATAGCTTCCCATCATCGGCGAACTCAGCAATGCCGACGAGGATGAGAAAAGAACGAACAAATCTAGCGGGACACTTATCAATAGGCGATGTAGAAGCCATCCTCCGAACATTTTTGCGCCAAGGACATTACGCATCTGTTCTGAAGTTTGATTAATTAGCGGCTCGTATTGCATCACCCCGGCGGCGTGGAATACACCGCGAAGAGGTGGCTGATCTGGCATTAAACATCGGCTAACGAGATTGTGGACCGAAGCCTCGTTACACATATCCACAGTCTCTGTTCGGATAGTTGCGCCCAGGTTCTCGAGCTCGCGGATCGCGATAACTCGAGAATCGTCAGCGTGAGCGCCGTTGCACTCCTGACGATCCGGTAATCGGCTGCGTCCAGCCAAAATCAAATGGCGGGCACCGCGAGTGACCAGCCACCGTGCAAGTGTTAGTCCGATTCCGCCTAACCCCCCAGTGATCAAGTAGGTGGCGTCGGGGACGATGGAGATCGGCCGAGTTGCTGATGTGCCTTTCTCACGTCGCACTAGGCGAAGAACGTAACGATTCCCGTTACGAAATGCAGTTTGATCCTCGTCGTTGGATACAGCCACTTGCCGTAGCAGGAGGCCGGCTGCAGTTGCTGGCAGATCCGCCGGATCCAGGTCAACCTGGCCGCCCCAAAGGTCGCCGCTCTCCAGTGCGATGGTTCGTCCCAAACCCCACAACGGGGACTGAAACAGAGAAATTGGCACCGGCTTTGTTCCTGCAGGCTGCGCACCCTGTGTGATCAACCAGAGCTTGAGCGCACTTATCGGTTCTCTGGAGCTGAGAGCCTGGACCAGATGCAGGACGCTGACGGGACCCAGTGTCTGGGCTTTCTGCAATGCTTCCGAATCCGCCTTTTCAGAATCCGGGGCATCAAGACTCCATAAATGAATGATACCTTTCAGCCCGTCGCGATGTTGAATCGCGGTGCTGACCAATGTTTTGTAGTGGTCACCATCGTCCGCTCCGATCGTCACCTCGGAATCGCTTGTCTGCGAGTGCCGCTCACCGTGATCCACGATGAGGCAGGTTGCGCCACGCTCTCTGAGCTGTGCGCAAAGGGCATCGCCGACACCTTGTCGATCGCGAAAGATGATCCAGGTTCCACCGACTCTGGCTTCGTTGCTTGTTTCCTTGGATTTCTCATCCAGCAGCCACCGAGGCTCGTAGAACCAGTCTTCTACCGACTCGTGTGCTTCGGGTTTCTGGGCGGAATCCAGGTACCACAATCGCGCCCCGAGTGTCTCGGTAATGAGGTTACCAGAAAGATCAAAGACTTTGACATCCCCAGTCAGGATGTTTTTCGGTCCGGCCTCATCACGACGCAATCGCGCGTAAGCGTAGAAACGTTTGTCGGTCAGGCGGCGATAAACCCGAACTTCTTCGATACCTGCACCTACAAATGCTCCGCCTAAGCTTTGATCGGATTTCTCGAGCGGAATGGTTGCGGTCAGGATGTGACCAGCACTGTCCGAAAGCGCCGGATGAAAGAGGTACTCAGACGGCTCTTGTTCAATGCCGTCAGGCATTGTTACCTCGGCCAACGCTTCTCCCTCCCCTTGCCATACTTTGTTGACACCCCTGAACCGGAGGCCCCACTGGTTGCCGCGTTCGGCGTGGAGGCGGTAAAACTCGGGACCCTCTAAATATCTGACCGAACGCTTTTCGATGGCCTGTCTCTCCGCGGCACCGAGGCTAGTCTCTGGGATTGTGGTTTGGCCGGCCTTGAGCGTGCCGCTTGCATGGAGTGTCCAATTACCTTCGGCATTTTTCGCCCGGCTGTGGATTCGGAAGGTGAAGCAGCCATCCTCCCGACGAACAAGCTGAGTTTGGATTTGGAACACCGCTGAAGGCTGCACTTGCAGTGATTTCTCGATCTCGATCTGTGTAAGAACGACCGGGAATTCTGAAACGACTTCCGTGGCTGAGGCTATTGCCATCTCCACATAGGCTGTGGCCGGCAGCACTGCGACACCTTGTACGCGATGATCATCAATCCAAGGAAATAGTTCCAGACTGATTTCTCCAAACCAGACGTGCTCTCCAGCACGTGCGGCTAGTGGCACATGCGTGCCCAATAACGGGTGCCCTGCCGACCCCGGCGGTTTGCGGGTGGACACACCAGAAGGGGCTGGAAGCCAATGTCGCTGGCGCTGGAACGGATAGGTCGGCAACGGGACACGACGACGTCGATACGGTCGATCGTATCCGCGCCAATCCGGTTTAGCGCCACGTACGAAAAGCTCTCCAAGACTAGACAACATTTGGGACCAGTCGTCTCGATCCTTGCCGAGCGAGGCCAACCAGGCCGGTTCTGAATCCTCGACGCATTGACGCGCCATCCCGCTCAGCACAGGCGCAGGTCCGATCTCAAGGAAGGTGCGTATTCCGCACTTGCGAAGAGTGCTTATCGATTCGGCAAATCGCACCGGTTCGCGAGCATGACGCCGCCAGTAAGAAGCGTCGATCGGACTGTCCGCATTCAGGATTTGTCCGGTGACATTGGATACCAGGTCGAGAACGGGCGCCCGGTATTCGACGGTTTCCGCAGCTCGTTGAAATTCATCCAGCATCGGTTCGACTAACGGAGAATGGAACGCGTGGGACACCGCCAGCAGCTTCCCGGCGATCCCTTTCCGTTCCAGTTGCTCTAAGACGGCGTGAACCGCCTCCGTTCTGCCCGAAATAACCGTGTTTCGCGGCGAATTGGTTGCAGCAATGGAGAGACTATCGGGATAACGCGCGATGTGCGTTCTCACCTGATCTTCGGCCGCGAGCACTGCAGCCATGGCACCATCTCGAGGCAGGTCTTGCATCAGGCGAGCACGTTTGGCAACCAAACGAATTGCCTCTTCCAACTCAAGTACGCCTGCGACACACGCGCCGACATATTCACCAAGGCTGTGCCCTATAATAGCCGCAGGCTCGATGCCCCAAGATCGCCACAGACACGCGAGCGCGTACTCGACTGCAAACATCGCCGGCTGCGTGAAACACGTCTCATTCAGGGCACTGGGCAACGCAACGCGGTCGTCATCATACCCGACGATTTCTTTTAGAGAGCGATCCAGGTGACCGGATAAACAATCCGCGCATCGATCGAAGGCAGCGCGATAGACCGGCTCGGATTCATAAAGACTTCTCCCCATTCCCAGATATTGCGCCCCTTGCCCCGTAAACAGAAAAGCGATTCTAGAATCCGCATTCATGCGGCCCGAGCTGATCGCAGATTGCGGTTTGCCTTGAAGGAACGACCCAAGTAGCTCGGTCGCCATCGCTACACTGTTGGCTGGAATTGCCAGACGGTGAGGAAGAGCGGATCGTCCAACCGCGGTAGTATGGGACACGTCTGCCAGCGAACAGCCCGGATTGTTTTCCAGATAGTTGTGGTAGGCCTGTGCCAATTCGCGAAGCGCGCTCTGAGACGCGGCGGAGAGCGTCAAGAGATGCACCGGACGCTCCTGAACTCCCGCAGCGAAACTTACCTGCTTCGGTTCTGGCGCTTCCTCCAGGATCGCGTGGCCGTTCGTGCCACTCAACCCGAATGAGCTCACCCCGGCTATCCGTCGTCGACTCGAGCGAGGCCAAGCAGTCGCTGTCGCTGCGATTTCGATGGATGCGTCGCCAATGCAAATTCGTGGATTGAGCTTATGAAAATGCAGCTGCTGCGGTATTTCGCCATGCTCCAGTGCAAGAACAACTTTGATAAGCCCTGCGATACCCGCAGCCGACTCCAGATGACCGATATTCGTTTTGACCGATCCCACGCGCAGTGGGCAATTTTCGGGCCGATTCTTTCCTAATACCGCCGCCAGGGCCTCAAGTTCGATCGGGTCACCCAACGCGGTGGCTGTACCGTGGGCTTCAATATAGTCCAAATCGACAGGCTCCAAATGTGCGGCCTTCAGCGCATCTCGAACTAGTGCCTGTTGGGCAAGTCCGTTGGGAACTGTTAATCCGCCACTCGCACCATCCTGATTAACAGTGGTTGCACGAATCAGAGCGAGAATCCGATCTCCGGCTGCTGCCGCGTCGGCGAGTCGTTTCAGAGCGATGATCCCGCATCCTTCGCCTCTGACAAAACCGTCGGCACTCTCGTCGAATGTCCTACAGCGGCCCTGAGGCGCCATCAAACCCGCTTTCCCCAACCAAGCGAAAGGCTCCGGCGTGAGCAGCAAATTGACTCCTCCCGCCAAGGCCAGATCGGCTTCGCCTGCACGCAGGCTTTGGCAGGCGAGGTGTACCGCGACCAGCGATGATGAACAGGCTGTATCAATCGCGATCGACGGCCCGTTGAAGCCGAATACGTATGAGAGGCGTCCTGCAGCTGCATTAAGTGAGTTTCCTGTGGCAGCATAAATCTCCAAGCCGGTCGGATTGTTAGCGAGCGCCAGACGAAAGTAGTCGGAGCTGGTGATACCCACGAACACACCCGTGCGTGAGCCGCGGAGCTGGTCCGGTGCAATTCCCGCGTTTTCTAATGCTTCCCAAGTGGCTTCCAGCAGAAGGCGTTGCTGCGGATCCATCTGTTCCGCCTCGCGCCCGGAGATACCGAAAAAAGCCGCGTCGAACCGATCGATATGATCCAGGAAACCACCATAATCCTTCTGGGTCTTGCCCGGCACCGGCGTCTCCGCGCTATCAGGCGGAACTCTGTCCCACCGATCCCGAGGCACTTCTTTCACAGCGTCTGTTCCGCTGCTTAGCAGGCGCCAAAAAGCCTCCGGACTTTCGGACCCCGGAAAGCGACAGGAAAGACCCACGATAGCGATCGGCTCTGTCCGAGCCCGTTCGACACGGTCCAATCGAGCCTGTAAAGACTCAATCGCTTCCAAGGCCTCCCGCATTACGGTTTTCCGGGTACCTTTCTCGGTGGCAATAGTATTGGGATCAAGCATGTATGAGGGTGAGTTCTGTGAGGAGAATTAAGGCAAGCCAGCTCACATTGGCGTCGGCCGAAGTGCGGAAGATGAATCAATCGTTTTCAGCCAAAGCCCAGAATCTGCAAGTTCCTCTCTATAAATCACTTATGGAAAATATAAGATTCTCTTGCCACTCAAGGTCGAAAGACCTATTTGCAATGCAAAACGCCAGGCTTTTAACGTGACGGACCAATCAGTCGAACTGATAAGTACTCGCAGACTCAATCGCTTGTAGGGCGTCCTCGATTGACATTTCCCGGGCGCCTTTGTCGTCGGCACCAGAACTGGAACCAAACATCTGTGAGTGCGCCGCTACTAGGAGCTTTAAGACAAGCTTCCGCACGTGGCGCCACCGGGGAAACCCCGATCTCGCTGGAACCGCAACAGTTTTTTCAATCCGGTATGCACCGCTACCGCAAAGGCTCGGGAAACCGTCCTGACACCGGCTTAGATTTGCTAAATCGGCGATCCCAGAGTGGTGTTGGACTCGGAGAATGATCGAAGTCCGTTGACGAATCAATTCTTTTCAGAACAGCGCAGCGCGCAGTTTTCCTCTCTGCTAGGAAACTTATGGAAAACCGAATTTTCTATTATCGATCAGGGTCGCCCATATGAATTGCACCGCAGAATGCAACATTCGTACGTATTTTTGGTGGATCTAATAGCCAAGCATTCCGCAGTGCCCATGCGCGTTCAGGCTAAGCGACACCGCAGCAGTTGGCGCGTCACCCTCGACCCTCGTTCGGAGGGGGTCGCATTCCGCGTTCTAGCCCGAACGCGTGCCGATGGTAGTGATTCATCCGGCAGCTCTGAACTCTCGTACCGCATCAAAAAAAAAGGCCTTGATGGCCTTTTTTCCACGATTCGCGGTTCGAAAAGAACAGCTAGTTGAACTGATTTACTTTTGGCTTTCTGCTCGGTCTTTTCGGGTGGTCAGGAACTAACTTCTTAACGGTCACTTCGCCATTCAGCTTCTTCTTAGCGGCATCAAAGCTCGTTAGAAATCCACTCACAGAACTTCCTGATTGCGTCGCGGTTAGGGAGCCTTTCGCACCCTGCAAACGAATGTTTATCCCGGATTTCCGGTGGGCTTCAAGATAGGGGCGAGTCAACGGTATGTAATAAATCTCCTTGGTAACTTTGCCGTTTTGTACGTTGAAGCTTTCTTCGGAGCCGCGCAAACCTTCGAGGCGGTGACCATCGGAGTCCCATACTTTGTCGGCTGATAGCCAGCCATTCACCGAAAGGTATAACACGACCAAGTAAAGTCCCGTTTCACCGGGCGAGATCTCGGCCTTTAAGAATAGGGTCTTCACAGGACCGGCCAACGGCGAAATCGTGGTTTCTTTTCCGGTAACGATAGTGGTCCGCGACATGGAATCGTACGTCACGCCACCCGATTTTACAGTTGTACATCCGGAGACGGCGATGGCTAACGCTGCCGCGATTGCCGCGAAAACTGCAAATTTCATACGGATTGTTGCCCCCCCGAGTCGCCTCAGGCCTTCGCCCCAACATTCCTGGGTCCACAACCGGTCGGCGAAAACCCGCCTTCCGTTAGCCGCCTCTTATCAGCATCCCGTTGGCGGTTTTCATCGCGCCCAGCGACGACTTATGATCCACCATTTGTATGCGTCCGCCCCCTCCTATTACTCCACCGTCACGCTTTTAGCCAGATTTCGCGGTTTATCGACGTCGCATCCGAGTTCGACGGCAAGATAATAGGCAAAGAGTTGGAGTGGGACCACCGTGAGAATCGGCGAAGCAAAATCTGGACATTTCGGGATGTAAATAACATCGTCGGCAAGTCGAGCTAGGTCTTTTCGGCCCTCAGTGGCCACGGCGATCACCTTCCCTTTGCGCGCTTTGATTTGCTCAATCGCGTTAATGTTCTTTTCCAGAACCGCATCGTCCGGAGCAATAATAATCGATGGGACCTCCGGTCGTACCAACGCGATCACCCCATGTTTCAACTCTGCGCTCGGATGTCCTTCAGCGAATCGGTAACTGATTTCTTTCAGTTTCAAAGCGCCCTCGAGCGCGATCGGGTAATTGTATTGCCGGCCAAAGAAGAGGAACCCGGCGGAGTCAGCATACTTTTTCGTCAGGTCTCGGATACCGTCGGCCTCAGCAAGAACCTGCCGGACCTTGTCCGGCAAACTCTCTAATGCTTGAATAGCTTCGATTCCTTGGGAGCTAGATAAATGGCGGATTCGCCCTAACAAGAGCGCTAGGAGTGCTAAACAAGTGATCTGGGAAGTAAAAGACTTAGTCGCGGCAACTCCAATCTCCGGTCCGGCGTGCATGTAAACACCGCCGTCACTTTCCCTGGCGATGGTGCTTCCCACGTTGTTACAGATCCCGAGCGTGCGATGGCCTTTCCGTTTGCTCTCCCGCAGAGCCGCCAAGGTATCGATGGTTTCTCCGCTCTGACTGATGGCAAAGACTAAAGTGTCTTTGTTCATCGGCATATTCCGGTAACGGAACTCACTGGCGAACTCACATTCCGTTGGTAAATGCGCCAGGTTTTCTAACAAATACTCTCCCACCAACGCCGTGTGGAAGGCAGAACCGCAGGCGGTCAACACGATCCGTTCGACTTCGCGCAGCTCTCTGGACGACATGTTTAAACCACCCAGCTTCGCGGTCGAATCCTCGGAAGACAGACGTCCCCGCATGGCATCTCGAATCGCGTTGGGTTGCTCAAAGATCTCCTTGAGCATGTAATGCGGGTACTCTCCCAGATCCGCTTCCTCGCTGGTAAACTCCACTCTACTGACTTGGAATTTCGCATCAGTGCCCAGCAGCGAGGTGACCTCAAAGTGATCGCGCTCAACTGTCACCAGGTCGTAGTCGTCCAGATAAACAACGTCGCGGGTGTGGCCGACAATAGCGCTTACGTCGCTAACGATAAAGTTCTGCCCTTTGCCAATGCCCAGAATCAAGGGGCTGCCTCGCCGAGCAGCCAGGACCACGTCGGGCACATCCAAATGGATTAGCGCCAACCCATAAGTACCATTAACCTGCTTAAGAGCTTGGCGAAGCGCTTCCAGCAAGGTTTGTTTCGTTCGAGGACCCGGCAGCTCGTCGAAGATTTGTCCGATTAGATGAGCCAGGACTTCAGTATCTGTTTCAGTGCGAAACTGGTGTTTCTGCCCAAGGAGTTGGTCCCGGAGTAACTGAAAATTTTCGATTACGCCGTTGTGGATCAGAGCCAGCTTTCCGGATTGATCGACGTGGGGGTGAGCATTCTCGTCGGTAACAGCACCGTGGGTCGCCCAGCGGGTGTGCCCGAGGCCCACCGAACCCACAGGGGGTTCTTTTTGAATCAATTGGGCTAGACTACCGATCCGGCCAGCAGATTTCCGGATTTGCATCGCTCCGTTCGCTACCAAAGCGATTCCGGCCGAATCGTAACCTCGGTACTCGAGTCGTCTAAGGCCATCCATCAAGATTGGAGTAGCTTCAGCTCGTCCAATGTAGCCGATGATTCCGCACATAAACTTACAAACTTAAAAACTGATAAATCTCGGCCGCACGTAGATAACGTCTCCCCGGTTGACATACATCACCTTTGTCGGAACCCCATGAAGCACTGGACTCAAATCTACAATTTGGGTGTGTTGCACTCCATTCACCTGGCGGATGACCGATATCCGTTTTGGATCTCCATAGGGAGTAAAACCGCCGGCTTCCATGATCGCCTCGAGCACGGTTGCCGGACGTTCGAACACGATTTTACCGGGAGTTTTCACTTCACCGGACACGACGACCGGTATAGCGACGGTCTCCAAAGTGACAATAACATCGCTGGCTTGAAGTTGGGTTTTGTAGAGTTGGGTCAATTCCGATTGCAATTGAGCTGTGGTCTTTCCGGCGGCGTAAACATCGCCAACCAACGGCAAGGTCACTCTCCCGTTCGACTCGATCTTTTCAGACTGATTAAGCTCCGGCGCTGTCGTAAAGGATATCTTGATGGTATCCCCTGGTGCTAAGAGGCCGGGCTTTTGGCCACTGGCACTAGGAAGAGTTTCGCCGTGATAGCTCTGGCACCCCGTGCAAGCAAACACTAAAATCGTCGCTAAGCCGCTGATTGCCGCTAACAGTTTACCATTAAGCCAATCAGATTGTCTCATTTAAACTCTTCAAGTTAAGCTCGATTACTTTTCCCTTCGTCGGAACCAAGATTCTTGGTTCTACCACCATTACAATGAATCAAACCGACACTTACAATCTTTCTTTTACCGAAATAGCTCATTCTGCGCTGGCTCCGAAAATATATTTAACGGAGAAGGTGAATAGATTTTGCCCGTAGCTGGCCGACCCCCCCTCTCCTTCGCGCTTCGCGTATCGATAATTAAAATCAATGCTAACATGCCCACTCAATAGGTATACCGTATCCACGGTCACCCCATACTGCGTATAGCGCCCGGGTACCGTGCCGGCAACCACATCCCCAAAACTGATGAACGGCGATGCCTCGATGGTCCATCGCCGGCTGGCTTGAAGTTGGGCCCCGAAATTAAACTCGTTATCCAAAGCAACGCCGTCGCCGCTAGAAAAGTCGATATCATGAGAAGCCCCAAGTAGCAGCTGTAGGTTTCGGGTGATCTGGTGGCGAGCAGTAAGATACACATAGTATTGAGGCTGGTTGACTACGGGTCCCTGCCCTATTAAGACGCCTGCCCCGGTATCCACCTCGATCAGACGGGTAAGACTGCCA
>JAFAZK010000345.1 GCA_019239825.1 Verrucomicrobiota bacterium
TGCATTCGGCTTTGCCATTCCTGACTTCCGATCCAGCGATCTGTGGGCAGATACCGCGCATACTCACCTTCCCAATCGACCGAAACCGTTCGACTTAGTGCTCGTCCACAACGCGCCTATCGCTTGGGGTGCACACGTGGGGGTCTATCTAGGCAATGGCTTCGTTCTGCATTTGTCTAAAAAAATCGGTGCGCCGGCGATAGAATCAGTCCAGTCAATGATGCGCCGGGCTGACTACCGGTGTTTACTAGGATTTAAGCGGATCTTGCCCCGGAATGGCCCCGGTCAAGATTAACAGGCAAACAAGATCTTCGAGCTTTATTTGAGAGACATTCGGGTCCTTACTACGCTTAATAAAGTGGCTTGAATCAAAATGCTTTCAGCCGCTCAGAGCCGTACTCCACGCGGCTCTGCGCGCCGAATTCTGCCGACCGAAGAACCGTCTGTGAAACCGATTACATGGCTCCGAAAATTCGCGGAACGAGGTTATGCTGGCTACCCCGTGGCCACCTTGGCGTTCTATGGACCGGATGATCGGAAGGCCACAAAAGCTGTCCTAGGTATCATCGAGACTGAAGGAGTCGAACCTCGACTCCACACCTGGGGCGGTGAAACTGCGAACAAGGATTTGCGCTATGATCTAAACCTCCAAAATGAGTTGGTTCGAATCATCCAGCGCGAAGGCTGCAAATCCTTGGCTATGCTTGAGGAGATCAACGGTTGCCCACACCAGGAAGGGATCGATTATCCGAACGAAGAATTCTGTCCAAAATGCACCTTCTGGGCCGGGAAAGAACGGCCAATTGAACAGCGGGCCTATTCTCCGCCGTCAAGCAAACCCAAGATCAATGTCATCCCAGCAATTGCTACGTACAAACCCGAGCAATGGGAAACTTTTCTGGCCTCGGCAGCAGATCGCGACGCTCTTGAAAGTACCTGGCAACAATGGAACACCGCCTTGCAGAAACTGATCGCTGACCTTGAGGCCAAGAACATCGATTACGTCTTGGTGGAGCTTGATGTCGACGAGATCAATGACTTCTGCAGGCATGAAGGTATTCCGAATAATGGTCAGGCGAGATCACGGCTTGCCGGTCTCAAAGCTCGTGATTCCTGAATAACGGTTGTTCTCGAACTATATTCACCTTCCTATGCCTGAAGACCACTTCGGGGAGAACGTTGCAGCCCGGTACGATGACTCAGCCGACGAGATGTTCGACGCCGTCGTCATCGACCGGACCGTCGCGTTCCTCGCCGATGTCGCCGCCGGCGGTTCGGCGCTCGAACTGGGTATCGGCACCGGTCGGATCGCGTTGCCGCTGCAGTCGGCTGGTGTGTCGGTGCGCGGGATCGACCTCTCCCCGGCGATGGTAAAGCGGCTTAAGGCGAAACCAGGTGGGGACCAAATCGACGTGACGGTGGGCGACTTCGCAACCGCGATCGCGCCAGGCGCCTATCGGCTAGCCTACCTCGTCTACAACACGATCATGAACTTAACCACGCAGGCCGAACAGGTCGCGTGCTTTCGCAACGTTGCTCGGCATCTCGAACCTGGTGGCCAGTTCGTCATCGAGGTCGGTGTGCCCGATCTGCAGCGGCTCCCACGCGGCGAGGTTTACCGGCCGTTCATGGTCAATCCTCCGAACCTCGGCTTCGACGAGTACGACGTCGTTAACCAGGGGCTCATCTCGCACCACTTCGCCTTCGAGGACGGCAAAGTGCGAACCATTTCACACCCGTTTCGCTACGTCTGGCCATCGGAATTGGACCTCATGGCCCAACTGGCGGACCTGACATTGATGGCGCGATGGGGCGACTGGGATCGCCGGCCGTTCACTAGCGACAGCGAAAAACACGTCTCGATCTGGCAGAAGCAGGTCGTCGACTGAACTGGCGACCCTGGCCGCTGCAGGGTCCACCCGGGCGATAGTCCTGAAAATGATCCTTTCACGAAAAGGTCAACCCAGGGGAACCAACTCACGTACAGCCAATAATCAGGCGGGCAGGACAAACTGAGTCGGAGGGTTACCGAGATCGCGCCTCAACTGATCCCGTAGGGCTTCTATGGGGTTTCCGCCAACCGCTTCAGATAGGCGTCTGCCGTAATCTGCTGGGCTTGGAAACCAAAGATTAGCGGAGAGTCTCTAAACTCGGGATATGCTCGCGCCTGTTCGCCTGCAGTACCTTTAATCAGGACACCGTTACTTTCTGAATAACCACATCCTCTTTGGGAACGTCCTGGTGGCCGCCGGAGCTACCGGTTGCGACCTTCCTGATTTGGTCGACCACGTCCAAGCCTTCGGCAACCTTGCCGAATACGCAATAGCCCCAGCCGTCGCGACTTGGGGATTTAAAGTCGAGAAAACCGTTATCGACTACATTGATAAAGAACTGGGCTGTCGCCGAGTGTGGATCGCTGGTGCGTGCCATAGCTAGTGTGCCTCGCTCGTTCTTCACCCCGTTATCCGCTTCATTCTTAATCGGCTTCTGAGTCGGTTTTTGATTCATCCCGGGCTCAAATCCGCCACCTTGAATCATGAATCCCTTTATCACCCGGTGAAAAATCGTGTTGTCGTAGAAGCCGGAGCGACAATAGGCCAAGAAATTCTCGACGGTAGCCGGCGCTTTCGCATCGAATGTCTCAATAACAATATCGCCGTGGTTGGTGTGCAAAGTGACCATGATCGCTTCTACGCTGCGAAATATACCGGGTCAATGGGCGTAAGCGCCTGGACATATCTGTCTTGGCAGACCGGCCGCCAATTAGTTTGCCCTAGCCCTAACGCGGTCGGCAATTTCCGTCCCGACTTCCGATGCTTCGGCTTGCCCCTGGTTGGTCACGACGAAAACCGCAAGATCTTTGGCCGGACACAGAACGATGACACTGCTGAAACCGGCAGTTCCCCCGTCTTTTCGGATCAAGCGATCATGTCCAGGAGATTGAGGTCTTATCGACCATCCGAGCGCCTGCTTGAGCTTCCCATTGTCGATCGGCAATCTGGGTTGTTGCGCCAACTTCATGGCCGCGGCTAGCTCCTGAGGAACCGTCATACCGCCGACGGTCGGATGACCCAGATTTGCTTCGCCAAATATTAACATGTCCTGCGATGTAGATCGCAGCACGCCGGCGGCATACCAAGCGAAAACCGGCCACTGAGGCGCCGGAGCGGCATTCTCACGATGACCCTGCGCAAGGCGTGGCTGTTGGTCGTCGCGCAGGCGAACCACCGTATCATACATCCCCAGAGGCTTTGTTATGTTCTCATTGAGCAGATTTTCCCAATCCGCACCGGCGGCTTTGGCAACTAGGTAGCCGAGTAAGCCAAAACCCGTGTTGGAATAACTGTACGCCGCGGGGAGCTGGCCTTGCACCTGCCAGTTGTCTATAAAGTGAAAGAAATCGGAGGTCGTGTAATTGTCGATGTTCCGCTTTTCCAAACGATTTGGGATGTCCGTGGGATCTCTGGGAAAACCGGCGGTATGTGTCGCGAGCATGAGCAGAGTCATGTCTCGAGTGGACGATCCCAAGTGGTCTCCTGGCGGAAAATATTTTTCCGCGAGATCGTTAAGCGCCATGTGACCGTCGTTCACTTGCTCGGCCAGGAGAGTCGCGGTGAAGACTTTCGTGCACGATCCAATCTCGACGACCGAGTCGGGTCGAAAAGGATTCCCCGCGTCATCGCGCTGGCCATAGAAATAAAAGGCCTCTTTTCCGCCCAATGAAACCGCTACCGCGACACCAGGCAGCTTGTCTTTGGCGATCCAAGGATTAACAACGGAATCGACAATCTGCCGAACCGGGCCTTGAGCGGCTTGCGCGAAAGCATTGATGGCGATCGTCGACAACAAACTGACGAGCGCCATCGTTGCCGGCAAAAGAGATTGTCTCATCTGACGTTTGTCGCACTTGTGGTACCGGGCTCCTTATAGTGATGCGGCACACGAGAGTGAAGGCAAAATTCGTGGAGACAGCCCCTTCCTGTGCGAACTAGGAGCCTGGAGCTAGAATCTAGGATATAGGAGGGCGTATCCATGTGTCGTAAAAAGAGCAGATGGGACTTATATGGCTATATGTCTCATCCCATGCGTTCTTGGCACGACACCCTTTCATTCGCTCACGCGCCTCTCCTAGCTCCTGGATTCTAGCTCGTCCTTATGCGCTTCAACATCTTGCAGGCCGCGACCTTTCCGGTGGGGCTTCGAAATAAGATCGATTCATCAATCAACATGATCGGGCCGTTTGGACTTCCGGTCGGAGCGACCCTGAGCGCCGAGGAGGCCGCTACGGTGCGAGTTCTGATCACGATGGGTTCGCTAGCAACCGATGCGGCGGCAATGGATCGTTTACCTAATCTCGGACTCATCTGCTGCTACGGCACCGGTTATGAAGGCGTTGATCTCGACGAGGCCCGGAGACGCGCCATTATGGTAACCCACAGTCCGGCCGCCAATGCTTCTTCCGTGGCTGATCTGGCGATGGCCCTATTACTGGCCGTTTCTCGCTGCGTAGTGATTGCTGATAAGTTTGTGCGCGAAGGGGCCTGGAAAGGTGGATCAGCCGCACGCATGCCATTGATCCGAGGCCTGACTGGCCGCAAAATCGGTGTTTTCGGTCTTGGCGCGATTGGACGCAAAATTGCAAATCGGGCGGCCGCATTTGAAATGGAGGTCGCTTATTACAACCGCTCGCGGAAGCTAGACGTACCCTATCCGTATCACGACTCACTGCACTCTCTGGCGGACTGGGCGGATGTTCTCATGATCGCGGTGCGAGCGAACGGCACCAACCAGCATATTGTTGATAGAGGGATCTTACGAGCGTTGGGAAAGGAGGGTGTCGTGATCAATATTGCCCGTGGTTCAGTAATCGATGAACCTGTGTTGATAGAATTGCTCGAGTCCGGGCAATTAGGTGGGGCCGGGCTAGACGTCTACGAGCGAGAACCCGCCGTACCGGATTCCCTCAAAGCATTGTCCAACGTGGTGCTGACCCCACACATAGGCGGCGGCACGATTGATGCCCATGAAGCAATGCAAAAGCTCATTGTTACGAATATTATGGCTTATCTGGCCGGTCAGCCATTGAAGACACCGGTG